>JAUILT010000065.1 GCA_030432925.1 Bdellovibrionia bacterium
CCGCCACCCGCTCAGGGAACCCCTCCGCCAGCCGCTCAGGGAACCTCTCTGCCATCCGCTCGCCTTAGGAAGGCAATCTCTCTGCCATCCGCTCAGGGAACCTCTCTGCCACCCGCTCCGGTAACCCCTCCGTCATCCGCTCAGGGAACCTCTCGGGTAAGGAACCTGCGAAGGAAGCCAACAAGCACCTCACCTCTTTTATCAAACAATGCAAAATATATTATGCATAAACCGATAAAAGCTCAAGACGATTATGCAGGGGACTTTGAAGGGAAAGCAACATTTACAACAAGGGACGTATTATTCTGGAAGGCGGACCCTGTTCTTGCCAAGAATCAACGTCTTGGTCACTTTTATGACTATTTCGATGAGAGGGATGATAAAGATAATAAGAAGCCAAATGAAACTGGAAGTATTTTTCCTATTCAATCAGTGATCTCTTTGGCTCATCAGCATGGGGCGCTTGTTCATAGTGATATGGTTCAAGCTTTAGGAAAAATTCCTTTCTCTTTAAAAGATCTCAATGTGGATTTTGCTAGTTTTTCCTCCCACAAGTTTTACTCTCTGAAAGGCAGTGGGATCTTGTTTTCTAAAAAAGGTCACCAACTGGTGAGTCTGATTCATGGGGGGGCTCAGGAGCGCTCTCGACGGGCAGGTACAGAAAATACTCTGGCTATTGCTGCCTTCGGTGAGATGGCTCGGCAAAAAGACCGCATTGAATACGAACATAACCGGCTTAAAAAGCTTAGAGATCAATTGGAAGTGCGAATAAGGGAATCTATTGCAGGAGTGGAGGTGACAGGTGCTGGCGTGGAACGTCTACCTGGGAGTATGAGTGTGTTGATTCCCGGAGTGGATGGCGAGACCTTATTGATGAACCTGGATATGAAGGGTTTTTCTGTCAGTACTGGAGCGGCTTGCAGTTCCGGGAGTCCTGAGCCTAGCCCGGTGTTGTTAGCGATGGGACTCAGCCGGGAGGAGGCTCAGTCATCATTGAGGCTGGGGTTGGGGTGGTCCACCACACAAGAAGAGATTGACCACTTTCTGGAGCAGTTGGTAGTTACTGTGGAGCGGTTGCGGTCGTTTCGTCAAGGTGCGCTCAAGGCCGATCAGGGTGGCATAAAATGAGTGAGATGAAGAACAAAAAAAAAGGTCGTGTTTTGATCGCTATGAGCGGTGGTGTGGATAGCTCTGTGGCAGCGGCTTTATTAGTGGAGCAGGGTTATGATGTGGTGGGAATCACGATGCAAGTCTGGGACTATAGCAAAAATGAATGTGAAATCACTGAAGGGCATGGTACCTGCTGCTCTAGCACAGATGTTGACGATGCTCGGGCTGTGGCGGATCGCTTGGATATTCCATTTTATGTGATGAATTGCGAGGCCAAGTTTAAACAGGCGGTGATTGACGATTTCGTCAATACCTACCTTGAAGGGAAGACCCCCATCCCTTGTGTGAACTGCAACACCTATCTGAAATTTGATCACCTGATCCGTAAGATGCAAGAGCTGGACTGCGACTGGTTAGCTACGGGTCATTACGCCAAAGTGGTACCTTCTAAGACAGGGCGTTTGGCCATTCAGACAAGTACTGATAACTGGAAGGATCAGACGTATTTTTTATTTACACTCAATCCGGAAGTCATTCCTAAACTATTATTTCCTGTGGGGGGTATGAAAAAGTCTGAGGTGAGAAAGATTGCCGAAGAGAAAAACCTGATTGTAGCCAGAAAAAAAGATTCCACAGGAATTTGTTTTATTGGCAAAAGTGGATACTCCCAATTTATTGAGAATCAGGTGGGGCGTAAAAACTTGCAGCCCGGAAAGTTACGATTGTATCCCGCAGGAGAAATCATGGCTGAACATACGGGTATTCATAATTTCACCTATGGTCAGCGAAAAAGATTGGGAGTGAGTTATACCAAGCCTTTATACGTTTTAAAGATTGACCCTGAAACCAGAGATGTATGGCTTGGCGAAGAAAAATACCTATACTCTAATACTGCTCAGTTACATAGAATGAACTGGTTAGATGAGGTTGACGATGGAGAGACTCTGAATGTGAAAATTCGTTTTGCCCATAAAGGCTCCCCGGCGCGGGTGAAAAAAAATGATCAGGGCGTGGAACTGGAGTTTGAAGAGCCTCAACGGGCCATTACTCCCGGACAGGCTGCGGTTATGTATCGCTCCGGCCAGCTTGTGGGGGGCGGATGGATTCTTTAAGCCCTCAGGCACCACTGGAATCTTTGGAGTTTGAAATTAAAACCTATGGTTGCAAGGTGAATTCCTACGACTCAGGGCTTTTGGAAAGGCGTCTACAGTCCAGTGGTCTGATTCGGCAAAGGCAAGATCCCAAGGTATACATTCTCAATACCTGTGCTGTGACGGCAGAGGCCAGCAAAGAGGCAGTCCGTCAGGTGAGGCGCCTTAAGAGCCAGTCTCCTTTAAGCAAAGTGGTGATCACTGGCTGTGCGGCTCAGGTAGACACAGATAAGTTTGAAAACCTGCCTGGGGTAGACCTAGTTGTGGCCAACTCCCACAAGGCTCAGTTGGAAACCCTTGTTCGAGATCTTTTCAAAGGAAAACTGAATCAAAAAGTGTTTAAGTCTAACATCTTTAAAAACGAAGAGCTGGGGCTGGGTGGCGGCACGGAGTCTCGGCACACTCGCAGTTTTTTAAAAATCCAGGATGGTTGCAACAGTTTTTGCACTTTTTGTATCATCCCCTTTGCTCGGGGCAAGAGCCGAAGCCTTCCGGTGCTGGATTTGGTGAACAAGGTGGAGTCTCTTTATAATGAAGGCGTGCGTGAGGTCGTTCTCACGGGTGTTCATATTGGAGATTATGAGTATAATGGCTTCAAACTCGAAGACCTGGTGGAGCGGGTGTTGAAAACTCGTATGCCGCGCATTCGGTTAACCAGTCTTGAGCCCGTTGAACTGAGTGAGAGACTTTTGGACCTCTATAGTGATGAAAAAATGTGTCCACATTTTCATATGAGCCTGCAAAGTGCCCACACCCGGGTGCTTAAAAGTATGAAGCGTAACTATGGTCGCAAGCAAGTGGAGTGGGCCTTAAACGAAATCAATAAACGGTTTTCTGACAGTTTTGTGGGAATGGATATAATTGCCGGTTTTCCCGGCGAAACGGAGGACGAGTTTATTGAAACCGTGGAGACTATGAGAGCCTTACCTTGGACACGAATGCATGTGTTTCCCTACTCCCCTCGGCCCGGTGTTTATGCGAACCGGATTGATGGACAATGGGAGCGCTCCTTGATTATGAATCGGGCCCGAATTTTAAGAGAGCTCAGTCATGAGCGCGTGACTCAGGTTGCTGAGGCTCAAGTCGGCCGGGAAAAACAAGTGCTGGTTTTAGCTCGAAGTCAGCAGGGGCTGTCTCGGGATTACTGGAAGGTGGAGGGAAAGAGCCTCAAGCTCCTTGAGCCAGGTCAGGAGCACTCTATGAGGGTGACAGGCTATAACTTTTCCAACGGAGATGTGGCTCTTCAGGTCTGAGGGGTTTCCCTGGCACAAACGCCTTGCTGCGACGCCGTAAATATGTTAAATAATTCGATCTATTGGGTTTCTTCCTCATTACTGGGGAACACAAAAAGGAGAAAGGCCCTTGATGACCTTCCAGCAGCGCATTGGATATCAGTTCAATGATATTACCCTTCTTGAGCAGTCACTCACTCATAAAAGTTTTCACAATGAACAGGCTGAAGGCCTGAGCTTAGGTCATAACGAACGTCTGGAGTTTTTAGGTGATGCAGTTCTTGACCTTGCTCTTAGTGACTCTCTGATGAAGGCCTTTCCAGAAGCTACGGAAGGAGAGTTGTCGAAGGTTCGGGCTTCGTTGGTGAATGAAACCGTACTAGCAGAAGTCGCTCGAATGTTTGATATGGCTCGACTTCTTCGCCTGGGTAAAGGAGAGGTTCTAACTAAAGGGGCTGAAAAACCTCGGCTTCTAGCCTCTACATTTGAAGCTTTTGTTGGCGCCTTTTATTTAGATGCTGGATATGAAAAGTCCTATGAGTTTGTGCAAAATGTATTTGAACCCTGGTTGGAGAGGATGGACCCTAAAAAAGGATACTTCACGGATTATAAAACACGACTTCAGGAAATGACTCAAGAAAAATTCAAATGCATACCACAATACAAAACCATCAATGAGTCTGGACCAGATCATGAAAAGATCTTTGTAGTGGAAGTCATCATTAATAAAGAGTATCGGTATCAGGGGCAGGGGCGCAGTAAAAAACAAGCAGAGCAACTGGCTGCTGGAAAAGCATTAGAGGAGTTGTTCTAATGTTTCATGCCGGATTTGTTGGACTCATTGGCTTGCCCAATGCTGGAAAAAGCACTCTCATCAATGCACTGATCGGGGAGAAGGTTTCTATTGTTACTAGTAAGCCTCAGACAACTCGTCAAAGAGTGATGGGGATTTTAAATGATGAAGATCTTCAAACTGTATTTGTGGATGCCCCAGGTTATGTTAAAGCTCGGGTGGGTTTAAATCGTTTTTTACATGATGAATATCTATCGGTGATTGAGGATTCAGATGTTTTATTTCTTCTATTGCATTTGGATGCTCGATCGTCGGAGGATTTTCATGAATTGGTGAGAGTGGCTCAAAGCTCTAAAAAACCTGTATTGGGGATCATTACAAAAACAGATCGTCGGGAACAACATAGAATTTGTGTCATTAATGATTTACTTGAAAAAGCAGGAATTCCAGCGGTTCAGGTCGCTGCGGATAAAAATCCCAAAGAATTAAAAGAAAAAATATTTCCCTGGCTGAGACAGCACCTTCCAAGATCGGAGCAGCCCCTCTTTGACCCAGAACTCTACACAACACAGAACCTGAAAAGTATGGCTTCTGAATTTATTCGTGAGCAATGCTTTGAATTCTTACATCAGGAAGTTCCTTTTGGTTTGGCTGTTCACATTATTCGGTTTGATGAGGATCAGCCAGGCCTCACAAAAATTCATGGAGAGATTTGGGTGAATCGAGAGTCTCATCAGGGTATTGTTATTGGCCGAGGTGGTCAGGTGTTAAAGCGTATTGGTAGCTCTGCCCGTAAAAGCATTGAAGAGGTTTTGGGGCATAAGGTCTTTTTAGATTTACATGTGAAGGTTAAAAAGAATTGGGTGAGAGATGAGAGTGTTATGAAGGAGTTGGGTTATGTTGTCCCATAAACTCTCTCGAGTGGCAGTGATCGGACGGCCTAATGTAGGTAAGTCCACACTATTTAATAAACTCACTCGTAGTCGAAAAGCTTTAGTTCGCAACGAGCCTGGGGTGACTCGAGATGTTCTTATTGAGCCTGCGGAGTGGTGGGGTTTTGCCTTTGAGATAATGGATACAGGTGGAATCACTAATGACAAAGAAGGGTTCTCGCCACTGATTCGCCAGCAGGTGTTGGATGCTATTCATTCTGTGGGAGCTTTGGTGGTTATTGTTGATGGACGTGCTGGGCTAGTTCCTGAAGATCGAGATATCATTCGTATTGCTAAAGAGTCGGGAAAACCCTTCACTATCGTGGTCAATAAAATTGATAACACACTGGATGCTGACACCATGACAAGTGAATTTTACGAATTTGGAATGGATATTGTCCCTGCAGCCTTTGAAAGGGACTTTGGAATCGATCAGGTGGTGGAGTGGATCAAAGTCAATGCTACAGTGGAGAGGGCTGATGTTGAATCTGGAATTCGTCTATGTTTAATTGGAAAACCCAACGCTGGAAAATCCTCTTTATGCAACCAGTTTTTGGGTAAAAGTCGGATGTTGGTGTCTGCGGTCTCTGGAACTACAGCTGATTCTGTGGAAGAAAACTTTTTTTATAATGGACAGCTTTACACTTTGGTGGATACAGCAGGACTTCGGCGCAACTCCAAGAGAAATCAGGGGGTGGAAAGACTTTCTGCTATTAAAACTCATGAATCTATAAGAAAAGCCGATGTGGTACTCCTATTAGTGGATGCCATGGACAGTGTGAGTGTTCAGGATGCTAAAATGGTGGAGTACTGCATAGAACAGCACAAGGCAGTCATTCTTGTTGCCAATAAGGTAGACCTTGCAGAAAAACAAATAGATGCATTTAGACAAACCTTTAAGGCGCAAGTGGCTCGTCAGTTTCATTTTTTTCCCACATTACCGGTGGAGTTTGTTAGCGCTAAGACAGGAAAAGGATTAGACCATTTGATGAGTCGGGTTCATGATTTGCATGAGAAACTTCATAAGAAAATTTCCACGTCCAAATTGAATCAGTTTTTTATGGATGTGATTCGTTTGGCTCCGGCTCCAGTCTTTGGTACAAAGGATGTAAAATTTTATTATCTGACTCAGACAGGTCAAGTTCCCCCTAGCTTTATTGCTTTTGCCAATGAACCTCGGGGCGTGACCCCTGCTTATCGCAGATTTTTGACCAAGCGATTGGCCGAAGCCTTTGACCTTCAGGGCGTACCATTGAGAATCTTTGTGATGAAAAAGCGACGAGGAGGTAAACGCAGCCCTTCTGCAGAGGAGTCTTTGGACAGTAAACTCAGGCCTGAGGAGCTCGAGGAGTTAGCCCAGGAATTGACTTTAGGGAAAGGGGAGTTTCCTGAGGAGACACTGTAGCTATGGGTGCTGGTAGAGGTACATGGGGCACTCAATTTGGATTTTATTTAGCGGCTATTGGTTCAGCTTTTGGATTGGGAAATATCTGGAGGTTCCCTTATATTGTTTCTGAAAATGGTGGTGGGGCTTTTGTACTGCTTTATGTCTTTCTTGTATTTATTATTGGAATGCCTCTTTTAGTGGGAGAGTTGATTCTTGGTCGTAGTACGCGCTCTGGTCTCATGAGAGCCATTGATATTGTTATTGATGAAGGTCCTAAGAAAGATAACGAAAAATTCTTTCGTTTTAAATGGTTAGGTGTGGGATCTTTAATTCTGTGTGGAATTGTTCTTGCTTACTATGCTGTGATCAGTGGTTGGGTGCTTCATTATTTGTCTCAATTGACTGTCACCGCTATGACCGGAAGCCCGTTTGACCCTTCGGGGACCTTGAGTTTTTTATTGGCGAATGGCTGGCTTCAAGTACTTCTTACTAGCGTCCACTTGTTAGTGGTAATTGTGATTGTTGCCAAGGATGTGGAGGAGGGAATCGAAAGAGCTGTTGGCTTTATGATGCCCTTATTTGTAGTGCTGCTTTTGGTTTTGGCAGTGAAGTCCCTGTCTTTGCCTTCGGCACCTGAAGCCATGCGATTTTTGTTGTATCCGGACTTTTCTTCATTATCTATGCAGTCATTAGGGCAGGCTGTGGGACACGTGTTTTTTACTCTTAGCGTGGGGTTTGGGATGATGGTGACATTTGGAAGCTATCTATCGGATCGAGTGTATATTCCTATTGCTGGTTTTCGGGTAGCTACGATGGACTCTTTTATCAGTTTATTTGCAGGGGTAATGATCTTTCCTCTGGTGATGGTGGGAATTCAGCCAGCCACTGGCCCAGAAATGCTTTTTGCTTCACTGCCAGTACTATTTGGTAGCTTTTCTGGTGGCCTATTATTTGGCTTTGGTTTTTTTATTTGTTTGTACCTAGCAGCTCTAGGAGCCAGCATTGGTCTTCTTGAGACTATTGTTTCTAATTTTCGTGAGTCATTATCTGTAAAGAGGGCTCGAGCTGTTTGGTTATCAGGTGGAGTGTGCTTTTTATTTGCCCTGTTGCCAGCCCTTTCTTCGAGTGTTTTTCAGGGCTTTGACTTTGGAGGTAAAGGACTGCTGGAGTTCTTGGATGGCTTGCTCATTAATTGGGGGCTGCCAGTGGCTGCACTGATCACCTCTCAGGTGGTTCTTTATAAGCTATCCGATCTTAAAAAGAAGGCCGCTTTTGAAGACCCAGGCTCAGAATTTCATGACACTGAAAAAATTTATAGTCATTGGATTTTTGCTCTAAGATGGGTGGTCTCTCCCATTGTTATTTTGGCACTGGCTTTACAGTTGCTGTCCTTGCTTTAGGCCTTCAGTGGGACTCTTTTTTGAGAGAAAGTGAGCCGCATGAGTGTCGGAGAGTTCCCCGATAAGCTTTTGAAAATATAAAGAAATTTATGGGATTTTGTGGAGAAAGGAAAATCCATTGTATGAAGGCTCAATATCTGCCTACTTTTTAATCTTCGGCTGAGAAGAATTCTCGTTTAATGCGTTCGCCAAAGCCTTGATTTCAAGGGGCTTTGGCGAGATAAGAACCCATTGTTAAAAATATTACCTGATTAAGGAGCTTAAAATATGGGTACTCGTAGTCTCATCATAGCGTTGGCTATCTTTTCTTTTGGAGCATGGGCACAATCTTCTGTTCAGACGGAAAGGCAGCTTCTTTCTGAAGTAGAGCCACTGACCGAAGGACGGTACCTTAATGGTCAAATGGAGCCTTTCATTGGGTTAGGGCTCGGCTACATGGACGAAAATGAAGAGCTTCGCACGGAGGGGCTGCCATTCAACGTGAAATTAGTGGGGTCTTTCTTTCCTGTAGACTTTTTTGTGTTGGATATGGGTGCTGGTGTGATCTCTCAGACGTTCAATAATCAGCAGAGCAAGGATACTGTGTTTTCTGGAATCATGGAAGTGGCCTTTCGTTATCGTCTGCCGCAAAACTGGCAAGTAGGTCCTATTGCCAAGACGTATATTTTTCATGGCGATGAATTTGGCTCTTCTACAGACCTTTTTACTACATTTATTGGGGGACAGGTGATGCATGAGCACCTTTTGTTTGGACAGTTTCGAAACCGTTTGGGTGTTTCATTGACAACGGATGTGGGCATTCCCAATCAGACGGCCTTTGTAACCAGCATTGAAGCTCAATTTGCGTTGGGGACTTCTGAACGAGCACCTGTGGCTCAGACAAAGGTGGTTGAAGCTGTTGCGGAAGTGGCCGTGGCGGAGCCTGAAATATTCACCGGTGAGGTGTATTTTGACTTGAACCAAAGTGAGCTGAAGCAGGCTTCGGATCTTTCTGTATTTAAATCTCAAGATCCTGAAAAACTGAAATCTGTGGAGATTATTGGGTATGCTGACTCCACAGGTCCGAACGGTTTGAACTTAAAGATCTCTCGGGATCGGGCCCGTTCCGTGCAGAGGGCACTGATTCGTGCGGGCATTCCTGAAGAGAAGATCAACGTGCGCTGGGTGGGTGAGGCTGAAGCCCCTCGAGATCAATTGGATGAGCCAGCTTTGAGAAAAGTGGATGTAAAAATCACCCAATAGTGTAGAGAGGGCTGACTTTTTAAAAGTTTACGCCCAAAACAAGGTTCATATTAATAGCATCTCCGGTGGGGTAGATATCCGTGGCCCCATCGGAAAGTACAATTTCCCGGTTTTCATCTTTAAAACTGATCAGTTGGTAAGTGACCTGAGTGCCCAGGTACATTTTATTTCTAAGTACAGGAAACTCCATTCCACCACCAAATTCAAAGCCCAGGGCCCCTTCCTTAGCGAAGGCCTCTTCTCCAGAGACAGTGGCCGTTCTATAAACTTGGCTAAATCCGCCGACAAAATAGGGGTTCAAGTCGGCTAAGCCTTTGGTAATATTTTGAGTGTTGATAAAATACTTGAGGTTGATTCCAATGGCCGTGATGGAGGCCGTTCCCGAGACTTTTGTTCCTGAAGGAGAGGTAAAACCAATAGCATGACTACCACTGACAAACTGCAATTGCATGGCAAACCTTAAGTCAAAGAAATAGCTTAAAAACAGGCCTACTGTAAAGGAGTCATCATAAATATCTCCCAGAGTTTCCGTCATTTTTCGGTAGCCGCCAATAAAACCAAGGGTAAAAAAACGACCGTTTTTAAAGAAGTTCATGTCGGCTTCTTCTTCTTCTGAAGCTTCAAACTCTGAGTAATCAGCAAATGGGTCGTAGGCATCTCCGGCACTTCCTGCTTGAGCGAGTAGAACCCCTGGAGGAGGCTCCCAGGCTTCAGCAGTCAGAGAGAAAGCCAGTGCAGATATTGTTAGCAGAGCAATAACAATAAAGAATCGTTGAATGGGAATAAAAAAAGGCACTGTTCTACCCTCCCGGCCAGCTGAGTACGAGCATACATCCTCTAAAAGTGTACCAAAAAGAGAGAGTTGTGTCTCAATACAAATCTTACCTGTTTCAAAATGAGATGGACTCTTGAACTTGATTTTGATAAGAAAAAACCAAGACTTAAATCCAATCCCCGGGAGGCCCTTTGGGCATCGATTATAAGCAGGCCGGCGTAGATATTAAAAAGGGCGAGGCCCTGGTCGACTGGTTAAAAAATAACCAACCAAAGTCCTGGCCTCACCAGGAAAGATTAGTGGGGGGACTGGGAGGGTTTTCGGCGCTATTTCGTGCCGACTTCAAAGATATGAAAGAACCCTGTCTTGTCAGTTGTACAGACGGTGTGGGAACCAAGCTCAAAGTAGCCACACATTTTAAATCTTATGCGGGTGTAGGGCAGGACCTTGTCGCTATGTGTGTGAATGATCTTCTTTGCGTTGGTGCTCAGCCTTTGTTTTTTCTGGATTACTATGCCACAGGAAAATTGCAATCAGAAGTGGCACAGGATTTTTTGGCGGGAGTGCAGGCTGCCTGCCTTCAATCAGAGTTAGCTTTAATTGGAGGCGAGACAGCAGAGATGCCTGGTATGTATCAACCAGGGGATTTTGACTGTGCTGGTTTTTGTGTGGGAGTGGTGGATCGCCCTCAAGCATTGGGCCCTCATAATGTCAAACCTGGTGATTCGTTGATTGCCTTAAAGGCTTCGGGATTTCACTCCAATGGATTCTCCTTGATCCGTAAAGTTTTTAAAAATGACCTGGATAATTATAAAAAGATATTACTTGAACCAACTGCTTTATATGTAAAGACTCTGAAATATCTTAAAGAGGTGGGGGTTGAGTTACATGCAGTAGCTAATATTACTGGAGGGGGCTTAGATAATATTCTTCGCGCACTTCCTGAAGGGACGGCTGTCAACTTGAAGCCTTGGCCTGTTCCTGAGGCTTTTCTCGAAGTCAAAGAGCGAGGAGGTATGGCTTGGAAGGATTTACTACGGACTCTTAACTGTGGGCTGGGTATGGTTTTGATTTTACCTGAAGTGCAAAAGAAAAAAGCTCTTGAGGCTCTTAAAGCACCTGAGTGTTGGGGAGGAATTGAGCTGGGGACTGTTGTTAGCTCTGGTATTAAAACTTGGAATCTGGATGAGGAGGAATTACAGACTCTCTCAGAAGACGGAGGGTGTTGAAGTGTCCACCCAAAAAGATTTGATTATTGTTTCTGCCTTTGGACGGGGGCAGTGGTTGGCTTCGGAGTTAAGCCGTCAATACAATATCAATGTAAGCCTGGTTGATGTTTCTGATCAGTTGGGACGTTGGAGTGCTGAAGACTGGGAGGGCCCTTTTGGTCTTTTACAAACGGAGGAATTGACTCAGACACAATTAGGCCGTTTATCCCACGAGGATTATTCTGATCGTAATAGTCGAGGGCTGACATTGTGGTTGAAGAGTGGCCCCGTTGATTTTATGGGGCCAATCACACAGGTCTGGTTGGATACAGATGGTCCCATGCAGTTTCTTAAAGACTATCTGGTGGCTTGGGAAATTCATCGTGGAAAAAACACTTTAAAAAATCTGACTCGACAAGTTGTGCAGGAGCCCTTTAATAAGTCTTGGATGGTTCATTTGGCCCATCAATTGGCATCAACAAGCTTTTCAGACAATGCCCACGCCGTTTTAAGTGGATCACCACTTCCTATGTTTTCGTCGCTCTATACTCGTCGAAGCACGCGTAAAGGTTATAGTAAATCCTTGGAGTGGTGTGCATCTAAAGGTGTGGATGTCCTTTCGCGGGCTCGAGTTCTTGATTTAGAGTTGGAGTCTAGTTATCTGCGAAGCCTTGAAGTGCAGGCAGATGAACGTTCAGGAGCTTTGAGGGGGGATCAATGGGTTTGGATGTTAAGTAGCCTAGAAACTCATTTCATCATGCGTGACAAAGTCCAAAATCTATTTCCTAAAGGTCCTTTGGAGCCGCAATGGACTTGGTTGCGATACCGCTTCAATATAGACCTTTCTGCCTACGAAGGAGCTGTTCCAGGGCATTTTATTATGATTAAAGACAACCACTTGCCGTGGACTCATGATAATCTTCTGGTGGCTGTAAGCGTTGTGACAGGAGGGGCTTTTGATATCTGGTCTCGATTTCCATATCACCAACGTTTTCAAAGATCGTCACTGAATCAGTACGCAACAGAAATCGAAGAAATCCTGAAAGATCGTTTTCCTAATTTTCCAGTGTCCTTAGCGAGTCAGCCTCAAGAGTATGAGTATGAGTACGATCAATTGGGGCCTAGTGTACACCCTGTTTACGATCGTTTATCGTTGGGGAATTTACAAAAAAAGAAATTTCATAATGTTTTATATGGTGGCCCTGAAACTTGGGATCGACTGGACTGGACAGGGCGTTTTCAACATGATGTGAGCCAAATTATAAAAGTCATGAACTATTACAATGCTCTCAAGAAAAAGGAGAAAGTCAGTGATTCAGAGATACACCCGTCCTGAAATGGGAGACGTTTGGACACTGGAGAATCGCTTTCAAAAGATGATGGAAGTAGAAGTGGCTGTAGCTTTGGCTCAGGCAGATCTAAAAATAATCCCCAAAGTCTCAGCACAGGCCATTGAAAAAAAAGCACGCTTTCATGTGGGCCGAATTCTTGAAATCGAAAAAACCACAAGGCACGATGTGATCGCCTTTGTTTCCAATATGGCTGAAAATGTGGGCCCCCATGGGCGTTACATCCACTACGGTATGACGAGCTCCGATATTCTGGATACCGCTATGAGCTTATTGGTTAAAGATGCTGGAGCTATCTTGAAGGCTTCATTGAGGCGTCTTGAGTTGGCTTTGAAAAAACAAATCCGAACTCACAAAACAACACTTTGCTCTGGGCGCACTCACGGAATGCATGCCGAGCCCACAAGTTTTGGGTTGAAGATGGCTGGATTTCTAACGGAGCTGGAAAGAAATAAAGAGCGCTTTGAAAAAGCCTACAAACAAATGCTGATTGCCAAGCTTTCTGGTGCTGTTGGAACCTACTCCACACAAGGAATGCAGGTGGAAAAAAAAGTAGCTACTCGACTGAAGTTGAAACCAGAGGTGGTGGCGACTCAGGTGATCCCCAGAGACCGGCATGCTGAACTCATCGTGACCTTAGCCATGCTGGGAACCGGTTTGGAAAGATTGGCCGTGGAGTTGAGACACTTACAAAGAACTGAAGTCAGCGAAGTTATTGAGGGGTTTAAGAAAGGGCAAAAAGGCTCTAGTGCGATGCCCCACAAGAAAAATCCCATCTCCTCTGAAAACATCACCGGTGCTGCGCGATTACTTCGAAGCTACGCCTCAGCAGCCCTTGAGGATGTGGCCCTTTGGCATGAGCGAGACATCTCCCATTCTTCGGTAGAGAGAGTGATTTTTCCTGATGCTTTCATACTTTGTGACTATGCTATCGACAGGATGGCGGGTGTCATTGAAAACTTGGTGATTGACAAGGAACGAATGCTTCAGAACATGAAACTGTCTCAAGGCCAGTTATTCAGCTCTCATGTTCTACTCACTTTAGTAGATAAGGGGCTTAGTAGAGAAGAAGCCTATAAGTTGGTGCAGAGAGTGTCCCACTCTCTGAAGCCAGGGACGAGTCTGGAGGAGGGGCTTCTTGAAGACAAGGAGGTCCGTCAATGGGTTAACAAAAAGGATCTTGGCCCCATCTTTTCGGGTAAAACCCATGCTCAGGCTATTTCAAAAGTGATCAAGCGTGTCTTGTACTGAGCAAAACACAGAAAGAGAAGGCATAAGTGAATTTTGAAAAGTCAGAATTTTTATATGAAGGAAAAGCTAAACGGATATTCTCAGTGGTTGGAGATAGTGGCAAGGTCTGGCTGGAGTTCAAAGATGACCTGACGGCCTTTAATGCAGAAAAAAAAGGGTCTTTCAAAGACAAGGGCGTGATCAACAGAAATATCGCTTCGCTGATATTCAATTATTTGCAGCAGTTTCAGGTGCCTCATCATTGGGTGGCTGATATTGGTGAGAGAGAAATGGTTGTTAATAAAGTAAATATTATCCCTTTAGAAGTTGTCGTTCGCAATGTTTTAGCCGGTTCTACAGCCAAAAAATTTGCTTTCGAGGAGGGAACACTTTTGGAAAAACCTCTGGTGGAGTTTTTTTACAAAAAAGATGAGTTGGGTGATCCGTTTGTCAGTGATGATCAGGCACTGATGCTAAAGGTTGCCTCCAGCCAGCAACAGCTGAATCAGTTAAAAGCTATGGCTCTTGAAATCAACCAGTACTTGATTCAACTGTTTGACAAGGCCAGTTTGAAACTTGTGGATTTCAAGCTGGAGTTTGGAGTGGCTGCCGATAAAAAAGTTTTACTTGCTGATGAGATCACGCCTGATAGTTGTCGATTGTGGGATAAAGAGACCAATGAAAAAATGGATAAGGATCGTTTTCGCAGGGGCCTTGGAAATATTCGAGAAAGTTATCAAGGCGTGTTGGAACGATTAAGAAGTGTATTGAATTAATAGGAGATAACAATCATGAAAGTGGGAGTCAAAATACTGCCCAGAACTGAAGTCCTTGATTCTCAAGGGCGAGCTGTTGAGAAAACTCTGGAACGCAGTGGGAGACTCTTGAACTCCTGCCGCGTGGGAAAATACATTCAACTAGATGTGGATGCCGCTACGAAGGATGAGGCTTTTGAAAAAGCCAAAGATATTGCTGAGTTTGTTTTGTACAATCCCTTGATTGAATCCTACGAGCTGGAGATTTTGTAATATGAAGACCATTGGAGTGGTTCGGTTTCTTGGAACCAATTGTGACAGGGATATTTGGCAAGCCGTGGAGATGGCTGGAGCTCGACCCCAGTGGCTTTGGTATCAGGACCACTTCGATCCCTCCGATTTTGACGGCCTGGTGATTCCCGGTGGTTTCAGCTATGGGGACTACCTTAGGTGTGGGGCTTTGGCAGGAAAGGCTCCGGTCATGTCTGATGTTAAAGCCGCTGCCGAAAAAGGAGTCCCTGTAATGGGGATTTGTAATGGGTTTCAGATTTTATGTGAGACAGGACTGTTGCCAGGGGCCCTTGTCCGCAATGAAAACCTAAGGTTTATCGATCAGTGGAGTCCGTTAAAATTGGTGAATGAATGTCCCGCCTGGAGGTCTCCTGCTCCTGAGATCACTCTACCCATAGCCCATGGAGAGGGAAGATTTGTGGTGGATGAGGGTATGGAAAAGCAACTTTGGGATCAGGGTCAAGTGTGGTGGACCTACAAGGACAATCCCAATGGATCTGTGGGTGACATTGCTGGAGTTTTGAACTCCAATAAAAACGTAGCAGGTATGATGCCTCATCCAGAGCGAGCCGTAGCCGACTGGATGGGTGGCATCGAGGGTCTGGCATTTTTTTCCTGAGGAAAGACAGTGATGAATTTGAATGATAAATTAAAACATTACCGCCTGGATGAACAGGAATACAGCAAAATCAAAGAGCTTCTTGGCAGAGATCCAGAAGGTATTGAGTGGGCCTTGTTTTCAGCTCTCTGGAGTGAGCATTGTAGTTACAAGTCCTCCCGGGTTCACTTAAAGAAGTTCTACTCCCAGTCCAAAAGGGTTCTTCAAGGGTTTGGAGAAAATGCTGGTGTGATTGATCTTGGTGAAGGGGAGAAGGTGGCCTTTAAGATGGAAAGCCACAATCATCCATCGTTTATTGAGCCCTATCAGGGGGCTGCCACGGGTGTGGGTGGGATTCTCAGAGACATCTTCACCATGGGGGCGCGCCCGATCGCGCTCATGGACCCGCTGCGCTTCGGGCCTCTCGACGACGCCCGCAGCCGGTGGGTGGCCGAAGGCGTGGTGTCGGGGATCTCCGGCTACGGCAACTCGGTGGGCGTGCCCACCGTCGGCGGCGAGGTCGTGTTCGACGAGTGCTACCAGGGCAACCCGTTGGTCAACGTCTTGTGCCTCGGCACGATGCCCGCGGAGCGACTGGTGCTGGCGCGCGCCACCGGTGCCGGCAACCTCGCCGTGCTGTTGGGCTCGTCCACCGGGCGCGACGGCATCGGTGGCGTGAGCGTGCTGGCCTCGGCCGGGTTCGATGCCGGAAGCGAGGACAAGCGGCCCGCCGTCCAGGTGGGGGACCCGTTCGAGGAGAAGCGCCTCATCGAGGCCTGCCTGGCTCTGCTCGACGCCGGGCTCGTGGTGGGCATCCAGGACCTCGGCGGCGCCGGGCTCACGTGCGCGGCCAGCGAGACCGCGGCCAACGGCAAGATGGGCATGGACTTCGACGTGGCCGCCGTGCCCCGGCGCGAAGACGGCATGGAGCCCTTCGAGGTCATGACCTCCGAGAGCCAGGAGCGCATGCTGGCCATCGTGACCCCCGAGGGGCTGGACGAGGTGATGCGCCTCTGCGAGCGATGGGAGGTGCAGGCCACCGTCGTGGGCAAGGTCACCGCCCCCGACGCCGACGGCGTGGGGATGCTGCGGATCGTCGACGGCTTCGGCGGCGAGGCGCTGGCCGAGGTGCCCGCCTCCAGCCTCCAC
>JAUILT010000066.1 GCA_030432925.1 Bdellovibrionia bacterium
GTCGATCATTCTGTTTGAAAAGCCCCACTCATTGTCATACCAAGACAGTACTTTAACCATGTCACCAATTACCTTGGTTTGAGTGGCATCAAATACACTTGAAGCAGGGTGATGGTTGAAGTCACAAGAAACCAGAGGGGCAGTGTTGACTGCAAGTACAGAGGATAATTCTTTCTGAGCTGCCTGCTGTACAATACTATTGACTTCTTCAATGATTCTTCGTAGTTGCTTTTTGTTGGCAGACCAGCCTCTCCATCGATGCTCTGTCATGATATAAGGAGAGTAAAGTTTATTATTATGAATTCGGCCTTCAAATACTACTCTTCGGGCTCTAGATTTTCCATGAAATGTGTATCCAGGATCTGAACCATGTTGAGACGTCAAATTAAAATCTGATTCTACTAAAAGTTCATTGATGATGGCATTGGAGGTATCCACCCCAAAGCCCTCCCAGTTATTTCCAGATCTAAAACCTCTAGAAGTACGGATATAATGTCCTATATCTCCACCATATTCTACTGTTATATCATTCATGGATTTAATGAACTCACCTTCACGCCAAAAGAGCTTGTACTCGTAGCCTCGCTCAGAGAAGTTATGAGAAAATATAGTAGGTTCACGTTTGGCATAAAGCGATTCTTTATTAAAGCTATTGAATAAGCGGTAGAGAATCTTCATGTTGTCTACAAGATTCTCATTGGTGAGTTCACCATGTTCATTTTTTACTGTTGTCATGTTGAGCTGGGTGTATTTGGTGGTTGCTCTTCCTTTAAAATTAGTAAGAAGATCTAGGCCGACAAAACGGACTCCAGCCAAATCCACTCCCAGACTTAATTGGAGACCCATAACATTTCCCTTGTCGTCGTAGATTTGGATCACATCCTTACTTTTGCGGAAAATGTGTAGGCGAGAAATTAATTTCATTTCGCTCTTGGTTTGAATATAGGCGCGAGCATTGGTTGTGAGCTGATCAATATTAATATCACCCAGCCCAAAACCAAAATTGATGCTGCTCATGGCTCCGATATAGTCAGAAAGTATTAATGACTCACCTACGGCAAAGACATTGTCAAATTTTGAGAACGTATTAATTAATTTGGTTTCCAACTCTTTTTTTTGAGCCCCTTTCAGTTTACTTAGGTGATCAAAGTCTCCTTGATAAAGGCTCTTCATGGTTTCGCCAATCTCTTTGGCTAAAAAGTTCACAGCAATATTTTGATAGGGTTGTTGGAGTGCCGTTTTGATATTGGTTACAGGCTTTAAGTGAGAGTAGGTTCGAGTGAAAGATCCCTGTAGCCGACCATCAAGGGACTGTCCGCTAGGTAGACCGTGAAAGCCTACATAAGTTCCGGCATTGACTGAAAAGCCAATAGTGTGGGAAAGCTGAATAGGATTTTCTGTTCCCATAATTTGTCCAGTAATAATTTCTCTTGAGGCAATCAAGTCGATACCAGCATAAGGAACGACAAAATAGCCAAAGGGGATTTCTGCGGCATTGCCGCTGAGTGCGCTTTCAACTAATGCATCTAAAAGCAGGTCATAGTGTTTTTTTGCAACTCGGGCGGCAATGTCTGTTTTGGGCATGAATCTATTGTTGAACTCACCCACCAGATAGTTAATTCCGTTGGAGATCACCTTTGACTTTAGAAAACCAAATAGTTCGGCATTATTCAGGGGTGATTCAGGGTCTCCAAACCCAAAGCTGGGAGCATATCCCGGCCACTCTAGCTGCAGGAGTTTTCCGTTGTGTAGTTGTTGGACGCCCATCTCACTATAAGTAACTTGAGGGTTGAAGGCCATGGGTTGAAATTCGTTATTAAGTTGAAATAGCTGAATTAGGCTGTTTCTTCTAGAGATAAATTTTTCTATTGCTAGTTTTTGAACGGCTACTGGATATTCTCCAAACGCCACTACTTGTTCCCAGTCTTTTCGCGTTAATTGAAGGATCTTTCGAGCTATCCATTTGGCATCGGAGTAGTTAGGAAAAAACTGATGGTTGTACTCATAGTTGACAAACAACCGATCGTTGGAGACACGGCCAAATTCCCAGTTTAACATATTAAAACTTTCATCAATATAGGTCAGTCCAAATGGGATGAGTAAAGCCTCAAAGGTCCGTCGCCCTTGCATGACTTCTTGGGAAAGAACACCAATAGGGAAGTTGTAGATATGTGTTGTCGAATTAAAAGCCACGGCGTCTTGAATTTCCAGACAGAGACAACTGTCTGTTTGATCGGTGACCTTCCATACGACTTGACCTGGTTGATCTCCTTTGGAGCCCGTGGTTGTTTTGACAATATTTCTTACCCAGCGAGAGGGTAAAGCGTCCAACTGGTCAATCATAGTAATATTTAAAAAATCATCTCTCAGAGCTTTTGAAGAAAATGTCAGGCGAAAGGATTTAATATATTTAATATTGGGAACCCGATAGCCTAATTTTTGCAATAGCCGAGCCCGCATTAAAACATTATGGGCTTTTCTTGAGAGAAGAATATTAAAGAAGGAACCCGAGCGAGCCTTACTGGCTGATTTTGCTAAAAATGTCTGCCATGTAATAGCTGAGGTGATATCCCCAACCCATTCCAACTCTTCACTTTGAGCTTTGAGATCTACTGTAGGAATTTGTTTTAAAGGGGTTGGGTTCCAGATATCAGAAGGAGCTGGGTTCAGGAGACTGAGGTCTTGGTACTGTAAGGCCTCTTCTGGAAATAGAGGGCGGCCTTTGGAGTCGACCAGGTCTGTGGCCACACCCCGCTCTTGATTTAAAGGAATGGATCCGGGAAAATCCTGTAGAGATTCGTCGGCCAGCAAGAGCAGAGGAAAAATGAATGCAGATAGACATGTGATAATGAGTTTTTGAAAGCTCACTTGTTTTTCTCCTTGGGCCGCTTTGCCAGCTATCAATTTGCTTGAAAGAGCTACGTAACGCAAGACGTCAAATGACTCAAGGGGTCGGTTTAAAAATTTTTACTCAAGTGTTTTGAAAGTTATTCAATATAAAAAACCCAAGCATTGGGGCTTGGGTTTTTGACTCAATTCAGATTGGAATGCAATGGGTGCTGCTTATTGGTTCAAGTTGAGGACTCCGTCATGGGACATCATCTTACCAAAGAAGCGGTTCAAGTCATCAGAAGACATTTGCAGAGATTGAGCGGTGGTGTTTTTTAGTTTTTCAAGAGCCAGGGGATTGCCCTCTGCAGCTCTCCATTGATCAGCAGTTGTCCCGGTTAATTGTAGAGCCATATCTTTGTACTTGGCTTCACCGGCTCCCTGTTTTTGCATGAGGCTGGCCATCAAAGAGGCTTTGGCAATTTTCTGAGCAGAAGCCTGAGGGATTTCAAAGTTCTGTACAAGATGATCTGTCATAGAGCCCATCACGTCTTTTTCACGAATTCCAGCAACTTTCAGTTGGTTTCTATTGAACATTTTTTCTTTGTTGAAAATGTATCCGGTGAATGGATCTTGGTAGTCACCTCCACCGATGTAAGTGAGGTCATAGAAAAAGTCTGCCCTCCAGTAGCTAACATACCCGTTAATGTCGTCAGAGGGCAGGTAGTCGCCGATATAGTAGGCGTCATAGGTGCCATAGTCATAATCATAAACAACAATATAGTCATACTGATGGGTGTTGTATTTGACAATATCAACATCATAACCAAGTGCAAAGTTCAGACGATAAACAAAGTCATCAGCCAGCTCTGCGTGTGTGTATCCTCCCCCACCGCCTCCAAGACAGCCAGTAAGAATAACAGTGAAAGTCATGAGTGCTCCAAGCAACATTTTTTTCATTTTTTACCCCTTCCCCTCGTATGGATTTGTATTCTTGGTCTATAACAATGCGTTGGGGTTGCTGTCGAGAGTTGGGTTTTTACCTGTATATTATTCATAACACCTGATTGGGTGAGTGAAGAGATTATACCTATTATAGATAACGGAGCTTAATCTTCTTTGAAGTATTTTTTATAAACATCTTCGCCGACTTGATCGATGGTATCTAAGTTGGCTTTTTTTGGTTTTTTGGGGCGGGGAGCTTGTTTGTAAAGTCTGGAGACAATTTCTGTGTGAATATTGTGTGAACTGAGTTTTTTGCCTTTGAGAACCTTATATTGTTCGGGGTCGTGTAGTTTTATATCCTCCAGCGCTGCTGTGCTGGTTTGCTTTTCTAGTTTCAGAACAGCAGCCTTGTCTTTTTGGGGAAGGGCCTTTAAGTCCTCTGTGGTGAGAGGCACGTAAGAAGATGCCTGCACATCCAGAAGTTGCTCTTTTGACGCCTCCAGTTTTTCTATCTTCTGCTTGGCCTTTACTTGGGCATGATAGCCTGTTTTAACAACTTCTAACTTGTCATCTCCTATTTCTGTGGCCAGCTTTTCTGGGTCGTTATAAATAGCCACTTCACCTCGCAGTACGACCACTTCCATACCAGTATTGTGATTGTGTCCAATGAAAAAGTCTGTACCTCGAACTCCGGCCACGGCAGATTTGGTGCGTACATTCATTTTATTGCGTGGTCCTTTTTTGGAAATCAGCGCCCGCATTTTTCCATAAATCAGCTGAATGGATGAAGTGCCTTTTTTTCCCTTGACTGGTGAAGGAACTGTCACAGAGGTTCCAGGGGCTATCATCATGTGGTCTCCATTGGTGTAGGCCAGTTTGGCTCTGCCATTAGTACCTGTAAGAACCACCTGCCCTGGGCGAAGGCGCATTCCAATTTTAATTCTTTTGTATGTGTACTTTTGCCCCTCAAACAGCACAAATTTTTTAGTTTCTGATGTCGGCTCAATTTTTGAATTGAGCACTTTGACATCACCTTTGGCAACAACAGCTGTCGCAGTAAAAGTATTGGCTAAAACCAGGGAGGGAAGTGCTAGTAGCCCGACGATCGTCAGTGTTGCGAACCGATTCAAGAAGCTTGTTTTCATTATTTGCCTACCCCTGTATGATTGAGGTCATATTTTAAAAATAATTTCCAGGAGGGGCAACCGTGAAAAATTCTCTGTTTTTGTTAACATTGACCTTCGTTTTTTTGTTGAGCTCTGTGGGGCACTCTGAGGAGGAGCTGGACCTGAGTCGAGGGCTGTCATATCCTGAGTTGGAAGTGACTCCGCGTGCCAGTGATCGCCTCTATATGGAGGCCAAAGAGGAGCGAAATCACAGGTTTTCTAACCATGGTGCTATGCTGGTATCCTCTCTGGCCACTCTGGTTGCAGCTTTTAGTTCACAGGACAGCCCTAGTGATAGCAGTAACAAAGATATTGTGGATAATAATGATTGGGCCACACAAGTCGGGTATGCCATTGGTGGTGGCTGGTTGATAACAAATGTACTTTTAATGTCAAAATATGAGCCTTATAGAGCTGGTTATAGCAAAATTAAAGGGCTTGCTCAGGGGACAAAGAGGGAGGTCTTATCTAGGGAGAGAATTGCTGAAGAAGCTCTGTATGATCCGGCAAGGCTAGGAACTAAGCTACTGTGGTTTTCTACAATTACAAACCTGGCCGCCGCTGGCTATATGATGGGTTATGGCAACGAAGATGTGAAAGTTTATTCAGCCATTGCTGCTCTGGTTTCACTGGCGCCCGTGTTTTTTCCCTATCGATGGATTGATGTGGCAAATCAACATAAACTCTATAAGAAAAAGATTTATGGACCTGTGGCAGGGCTGACTTTGCTTCGTACAGGTTTTGCTAAAAAACCCGAGCCGGGCTTGGGGTTGATGTTTTCTTTCTAGGGGTGGTCTTTTTTATGGGCAGGCTGTCGTTCTTGGCCGCTTCTCTCAGAGAGATTTTTGACAGCTTTTTGAGTTATATTCATGGCAAAATTCAGTGATTGGTTTGCAGAAAAATTCAAGCCCTTATCCTTGAGGCCATATTTGTAAGCCATCATAAAATTTTCTACAGCTTTTGGATGCGTGGCCACAACGGTTTTTGAAATTTCAATAGCCTTTTTCATAGAAACACCGGTGCTGGAATCTGTTCTTAGCCAGGTATAGAGCTTTTGGAAGGATTTAGAAATGGACTCTTTGTGACCTTCTCCGGCTGTGGCAACTTCAGCAGCAAGTAGGGCACACTGAGGGGCTGAGGCGCCAATGTGCTGTTCATCAAGGCAAAAGCTCACTAGAGATTCGTAGTCCCTCAATGCCTGTTGAACATCCCCTTGGTAGTCAGAGGACAGCCTTTGAGCAATTTTCACTGAACTTAAAACGTCTAGGTCCAGCTTTTGAGGTTCATAGGCATTTTTGAAGACTCCCATGAAGGTTTCCACATGAGCATCAGATTTTTGTGCCAATTCTACGGCAAATTGAGCAGAGGATCTGGCACCGGCCTCTACTTTCACCAGTAGCTCATAGATTTTCACAAACCTTTTGGCCGCTCCTGTGCAGCCATTGGACACTTGGTGAGCAATGTCTCTTGAGAAGACCTCACCCATTTTATAGTGGTCTTGTTTTCTCATGTACTCAAGGGTGGTGATAAATTCTCGGTGAGACTGGCAATAATAAGATGTTAGTTTTTTATTTTCTTTTGCCACTGAGGGTAGAGAGCAAAGTCCTGAGAGGATCCATAAAATAGAAAAATATCGAAAACTCATTATTGAGGTCTCCTTGCTGGAGTCTTTGGTAGCAACCATCCTGGCCTTTCTTCATTATAACCAGAATTCCCATGAAACGCCATCCTCCCTCTTGACTGTTGGACTGAGAGCCATAAAGTAGCTGTATGAAAGTCGCGTATGATAGCTCTACATTGAACAAACCTTGGTTGTCTGGAATGGGGGTTTGGATGGTTCAGGTTTATCAGGCAATGAGGCCAGCCTTGAGTTCTGAGCTACAGCTTCAACCCATCTGCAGAGCCTCTCGCTGGAAGCAACGATCGATTATGCAAAAACACCTGAATGATCATGTTCAATTGTATCTGCCGTTTTTTGGGGATAAGGGTTTTGATGTGTTTCATGGGCCGGACTTTCGGCTTCCAGATTCAGTGAAGATCCCTCGAGTGGTCTCTATTCCTGACATTGCCTTTTATGAAGAAGGTATGACATCTCCGGATTTTGCAGCTAAAAAAATCAGTGAGGTGGAAAACCTATTAAAAAAACAAAAGCCAGAATCAGTAATTGTTATTTCTGAGTATACTAAAAATGAGGTTTTAAAACGGTTTCCTGAGTATGAGTCTCGCATTCATGTGACGTTGCTAGGACATGAACATCTGTTGGTGAATCAACGGGAAACTCTACCCCCCCCTGAAGAGCATCCTTACCTACTGTTTGTTGGAAACTTGGAGGCTCGTAAAAATGTTATCAGAGTGCTACAGGCCTTTGATCAACTTTGTGAGAGTCATCCGGATGTAGATGAACGCCTAATACTAATAGGGAGACCTGGGTTTGATTACAAAAATATTGAACATACTCTACGGGGCATGAAAAATAAAGACCGAGTGATACTTAAAGGTTATGTAGAAAATCAACAACTGGTGGCCTACTACCGGCATGCCAGGGCCTTTGTTTATCCTTCATTGATCGAGGGGTTTGGAATTCCCCTCCTGGAGGCAATGCTTAATGAATGCCCCATCGTTACAGCCAATGTAACGGCGACGGCAGAAGTCACAAAAGAGGCCGCCCTTCAGGTAGATCCTCTTAAAGTAGATGAAATTGAACATGCCATGTACAGGTTGCTGTCAGATCAACAATTGGTACACACTCTAGTAAAAAAAGGTAAAGCTTTGGTGGGGCAGTACAGCTGGAAAAAGTGCGCAGCAGAAACCATAGAGATCTACAAAAAAGTGTTGAACTGAAACACTTTTCAAAACGTTGAGTTGTTCCTCGCTCTTGAGCGATGTAATAGCCTTTAGGAGCGAGGGCAACAGGTTTTTCTCATCAGCCGTTGTCTTTTTTCATAGGCTTGGTGGTATCTTTTGTGGTGACAATCTCAAAGTCGATTTTCACTTTATCATCAATGGCTTTATCTCCCAATCCTTTGAAAAAATTATTGGAACCATACTTGATATTCCATTGAGTTCTGTCGAGAGTGTAGGAGCCAATATACTTATTACCCTTTTTATTAAAAGTCAGAGTAACAGGCTTGGTGACACCTTTCAGAGTTAGTTTTCCCATAGCTTTACCCTCTTTGATGGTTTCAATAATCAGAGTGGCAGTGTCATTGCCTTTTTTACTGACATGAAAGAAGTCCTCACTTTTTAGATGGCCTTCAAACTTTTTTTTCATTTTTCCAGATAGGTCTGTAGATTCAAAACCTGTCATGTCGAGAACAAAGGTGCCACCGGCAACCTCTCCTTTATCAGACATTTTCAATTCTACGGATTTAAAGGGGATGAATCCCTTGTGATTGTCGTTGCCAATCACTTTTTTGGCAAACCAGTTCACTTTGGACTTCTCAAGATCAAGAGCCATGGTGGCATTGGTTTTTGCCTGAGCAAAAACACCAAAAGTGAGTATTAGAGCGATGAGTAATTTCATTGGAGTCTCCTAGGTTTGGGTGTTTGAATTTCTGAGTAAGAATTATGGTCTGAGGTCGGTAAAGGGAGCAAGTGATGGTTGATGGCGCTATGTGCTATTGCTCTTATTGGAAATGAAATGAGAAGATGTGGCCATTATTATCTAAGGGGAGGGGGTTTTAAAAATGTTCAGATATATTTTAGTCTCAATTGTAAGTGTTTTTCTGGCAGGTTGTGTCAGCTCTGGAAAGTATGAAAAGTTAGAAGAAAAGCATAAAGCCGCTTTGGATCAAAATGTCAGCCTTCAGGCAGATGTAGAAAATAAAGACACCAAAATTAGCGAACTAGAGACATTGACCTCCCAATTGGAGCGGCGGTTGGGCAAGGCTACTGACGATAAGGAGAGTCTGCGGGCGAGTATTGTGCAAATGAAACAAGCACTCAAAGAGATGTCCGAACGTAAAAAAGAAACTGAACGAAGAATGGCAGAGTTTCGTCAATTGGTATCCCGTTTAAAGAGCTTTACACAGTCGGGGCAGTTGACAGTAAAAATTGTGGATGGACGTATGGTTGTGGTACTGCCCGGAGATGTTTTATTTAAGTCAGGATCAGCTCGACTCTCCACTGAAGGAGGGAAGACGATCACTTCTGTTTCAGAAGTCTTAAAAGACATCGACAAAAGGGATTTTCAGGTAGAAGGTCATACTGACGATGTGCCCATTAAGACATCCCAGTTTCCTTCTAACTGGGAGCTGGCTTCTCAGAGAGCTGCGAATGTGGTTAAACAAATGGTAGAAGCTGGGATGCCCAAAAATAGAATTTCTGTGGCTAGTTTTTCTGATACCCGGCCGGTGGCTAGTAATGATGCCCCTGAAGGTCGACAGTTGAATCGTCGTATTGAAATTGTGATTGTTCCAGATCTATCAGCACTTCCTGGGTATGATGAACTCAATCAGTTAGCTGAGGACGCCAAGCAATCAGGTGAATCTTGAAAAGCCTTTTGCGGGTGCTAATTCTCAAATTCAAATGCTTTGCTTGCAACTTTAAATAGCTCACCATCTTTCATTGCAAACTGTCCCCGAAGTAAGGTAGCGACTGGCCAGCCTTTATTCTTTTGTCCATGAAAAGGTGTCCAACCGCATTTTGATTCTATCCAGGAGTCTTCGATTACTTTTTCTTTATGGAGATCCACAATAGTTAATGAAGCCTCCTTATTCGGGCACAAAAAACCTCTATTTTTAATGCCCCAGATAAGAGAGGGATTTACTGCTAAAAGTCTGACAATATCAAATAGGTGGATATGTCCTTTATGTATATGGTTTAGCATTAAAGGCAACGTGGTTTGAACACCTGGCATTCCTGAAGGAGTATTGGGGTAGGTTTTGGATTTTTCTTGCAAGGTGTGCGGAGCATGGTCAGAGCCTAAAACATCCACGACACCAGTTTTCAAAGCCCTCCACAGAGCTTGTCGATGGTGAGTGTCTCTGATTGGAGGATTCATTTGGCTTTTAGTACCGAGATTGAGGTAACAATCTGGAGACTCTAGGGTAAGGTGCTGTGGAGTTGTTTCCACAGTGATACGATGATCATTTGTTTTTTCTTCTTGAAGAAGCTCCATTTCCTGCTTTGTTGAGACATGAAGTATATGAACCGGGTGATTGAGTTCTTTGGATAATTTTAATAATCTTTTGGTAGCAATCAGGGAGGACTCCCAATCTCTCCATTCCTCATGTTTTTGAACATCACCATGAGCATTTTCAGCAATAGGGCGTCTTTCAAGAAGGCGAGGTTCGTCCTCACAGTGAACAGCGACACGGCGTCGGGTATTTTGCAAAACTCTTTTCAGAGAATCGGCCCTATCAACCAGTAGAGAGCCAGTACTACTTCCCATAAATACTTTAACACCGCAGCAGCCAGTATTCTCTTCTGCAGCTCCTATATAAAAGGCAAAATCACACCATGATGTTTCTTTTCCAATCCGAACTTTATTGGCCATAGCTTTTGCTGTGAGAGTGGGGGGAGAGGTATTTGGCATTTCAAAGAAACCGGTGATACCTCCAGCTATAGCTGAGCGGGAGCCATCTGCAATAGTCTCTTTGTGTTCTAGGCCAGGCTCTCTGAAGTGAACTTGAGTATCAATTAACCCTGGAAGAATTGTTAAACCCTTAGCTTTCCAGAATTTTTCTGACTCCATCTTATTTAAAGTTCCAATTTGATGAATTTTGCCATCTTTTATGGCAATATCCATTTTTTCCATTTTAAACTGATGAGGTGATTTGGGAGTTGAGACGACAAGGTCAGCTTCTTTGATAATCAGATCCATTTTTTCTTCGTTCATAATGCTTACGATTCCTTTGTTTTCAGGTCCTTTGGCCAGTTATCAGGACCTTCATGTGTAAGACTATGGTTTTCTTGACCTTTTTTGTCAATCAACGAGACAATCAAGAGGTGAATTTCGAAGCTTTTTTTACATTTATAGTTCATCACAATGTCGTGATTTTTCAGTGGCTAGTGGTCTGTGTGCTGGCAATAGCTATGCTGTATTTGGCGCTTCGAATCTTTGCGAAAGATAAACTGTCATCAGATAATATCGTGATTGTTGAGTCACCTAGAACTCATACGATGACAAACTCCGAGAGTGGCTCGTCAATGGCCTCGCCTATGGCACCTTCTGTTGATGAAATCATGTCACAACCTGGAATGGCTAGAGTTGGTGAGGAAACTCCTATTGCTAAGGGAGAGGAAAAACTGGCAGAAGAAGTGACCGCACCTGAAGTGAGTGCCGTAGCAGACGGTGCCGATCCTGGACAGTTGGCTAATCATCAGGAGGAGTTGAAAGCCAAGGAGCTGGAGATTGCTACTTTAAAATCTGAAATTGAAAGCTCCAAAGCTTCGGAAGACTCTACGGATCTAAAAGCCAAGCTTGAAGAGCTTGAGGCAAAGTTAGCTGAGTATGAAATTCTGGAGGATGACATCGCCGACTTGTCTCATTTCAAAGAGGAAAATGCTCGTTTGAAGGAGGAGCTTGAAGCATTAAAAAGTGGAGGAGGTGTGTCACCCTCGACAACGGAAGAGGCCTCGACTGAAGGTTCTGAGGCAGAGGTTCCTGCTGAGCCTGCAGTTACACCACCGACGGCTGAAACTGCTGAGCCTGATAAAGAAAACCTTATGGCTGAGTTTGAAGCCTCTTTGGGTGCAGAGGATTTAGAGGAACAAGTGGCTGATGCTGTAAGTGCAGAGACTGGCGATACAGCAGCAGCACCTGCTGCAGAAGAGGTGAATGATGGGGCTGATTTTGTCGCCGAATTTGAGGCAGCAGTTCAACAGCAAAAAGGTGCAGAGAATCCTCCAGAAGAGGAGGTGACGACAGTCGGTGCGGAGACGCCGCCTCCCACGACTTCCGAGCCAGAACCAAAAGTGGAAGTTCCATCGCCACAGGACTCCGCAGCTCAACAAGAAGATGAGCCGGAAATGCCTACGGGAGATGATATTCTTGCTGAATTTGCACAAAGTCTTGGACCTGGTGAAGAACCTTCAGAAGAAGCCGGTAGTGGTGAAGAGGCTGGGATAGAAAGTGGTGCTTTGGATACTGACAAAGTCCTTGCAGAAATGGCAGATTTGGCGACCACTGATTCTGGAGACGATGAAGGCTCAGCGTTAGAAGAAGAAATGGATACAGAAAAAATGGCTGAAGAAGCCTCTCGTCTATTGAATGGCGAATAATCAGAATTTTTCATTTTTTGATGGGGGCTCCTGTGAAACATCATCTAGCAACACTCGCTTTATTACTACTTACACTGCCCATTCATGCGGCTGTTCCGGGAAAAACAGATATTAGTCCCCTAGCTAGAAAAGACCTTTTAAGTCGAGACATTGAGGCGGCTTTGACAGCACTACAGTTGCCTTTACAAAATAGAGTTCAAGTCCTTCGGCAGCAGGAAAATGCTTTGAAAACTTTAAAAAAAATTGTCAACAATGCGGATCAACCTTTGACAGTTCGCTGGAGGGCGATGACTTCCTTGGGGCAGGTTTATCCTCAAAAATCATTAAAATTTTTAATTCAACAGTCCAAGAGCAAAAAATGGTTTCATAGAAACTCATCATTGTTAGCACTGAAGTCAGCATCTCCTAACTTGGCTGTACGTCTTTCGGAGAAGTTTTTGAATGATCCTGCTTTGGTTGTGAGAACAGCTGCGGTTCAAACGTTGGCTGAGCTGAAGGCTGAAGGTGCAAGAGAAAAATTATGGAAAGCGTTGGACGATAAAAAAAACTTTAGAAAAGGTCAAAGCCTTTGGATTCGGCACCACATTATGAAAACATTGGCACAGTTCTCTGAAAAGCAAGATCAGTTGCGTTTTGTGAGTTACTTGCATGATAAAGACTTGAAGGTGCAGCTGTGGGCTATTGATGGGCTTGAAAAAACCACTGGCTTGAAGAGAGAGTTTCACGGGATGTCATTTGCCCATCGGAAGAAAAAATGGATCGCCTGGGCCGCACAAAATGGACAGGCTACTGGGACTTTTTTTGAGCCCGTTCAAGAGCCTTTTCAATAATGAGTTCCCTTCCAATCCTGTACAATAGAGCTTTTTCTTCAAGTCCGGTGCTTGGAACTTGTTGCTTCACAGAAAAGAAATCCTTTTTTCTGTGTACGACTTTTGAAACAGAGACCTTCTGTGCCAGGTTTCCATCTAACTCACCTTCAATCACTCGAACAATGAGTTTGTACTCATCTCCTGTTTTCAGTTGGCTAAGATGGGGAGGGTTCCAGTATCTTTCGGATTTTATGGTGTCTGTTTCAAGGACTCTGAGGTCCATGTTGTTGACTCGCATGGGGTAGGCAGCCATGGCTTTTTGAGTAGCCAGCCAAATAGCATCGAACCCAACCGGGTAGACTTGTTCAAGGGGGTCCATGGTTTCAGGAGGAGGGGCTGTACTTTGAAAAACAGCACAGCCCACAGTCAGAAGAGGAGAACTAATCGATATTAATAGAGTTGCGAGTAATGTGTGTGATCGCATTGATTCCTTCTGCATTAGATGATCCTTCTTCTTTTCCTAAATAGATCACTTCCCAGCGGTGAGTGATATTTGAGGAGGAGGAGACGTCAATGTCTGGGATACTAACACGATTGGGCCAGTTTGGCGCGAAGATTTCCCATAATCGAGTTCTCTTTTCGGAGTTAAAATTTTCCTGCTGAATAGTTTCTATTCGAGAGTAAATAATCACTGTGCCAATGGGAGTAATACGAGTAGTTGGCTCTGGTGGAGATAGTAAAATTTCTCTATGAGCTAATACTGGTGCAGGAACTAGTGGTAAAAACTCAGGGGCCTCCATATTGGGGGAGTATTTCTGTAACGTAATACTCATTTGATTCATATCGGGCTCTTCTTTAGCAGGAATTTCAGTTTTTCTACCGAATAGCTCCATAATAAGATTGAGAGGCGGTAGGAACTGAGGTGTTAGAAAGTCCCATTTTGTTGGGTTGAGGGCTTTTTCTTCTGGTTTGTTGGCCAGCATAGAAGCCACATAGCGTTGGTCTCTATCAGAAGGTAAAGTGGCAAGGCTAATAACCTGTTGAGACTGTACAAACTTCAGGTCTGTGGGAAAGAAGTGCTCACCATCTTTTTTGATAGCCATTGAAAACATGATCTTATCAGAGGGGAGGTCCACACCGGTGATAGATATTTGATCACTGTATTTAAATTCGTCCACATTCATGTCTTCTTGGCGAGATGAAGAAGACATTTCTACCACCTTTAGACCTCCTCCCACAAATGTGAAGTCATTGATGACTTCAAGTATGGAGTCACCGCCGCGAATTTTATCGACCACTCTCTTCAGAGGAAAGCGAGCGTGGCTAGCAACAAATTTTTTAGCACCTTCTGTTCTACTGTATATGCGGAACGATGGTTTATTTAGTGTGATTGGAAAAACGTAGGTTTCTGTTTGCCTGGGTAAGCTTAGGTTACTGGGAACCTCAACATTACGGTTAAGAACTTTAATAGTGTCTAGTTCTGAACTCATAACACTACTGATATCAAAACCGAGAAGTTCTCTTTTGGTGAAGGCTGGCATGACAAGTCCCACGTCTATTTTTCCGTCGCGGCGAAGGTTGCCAAAGCCTTTGACATCCCCTTTGAGTTCATAGGACTGCTCTGACTCCGCAGTTTCCAGGGTGAGTGTGCGCCCCAGCGGCTGGGTGCCGGCAAATGTTGTGGTCAGGTAGCCGTTGGCACTGACTGTAACAGGTAATGGCGTTTTCCAGAGAGTGGGAATTTCTATTGTTCCAAACCTATTAGAGGTGAATATGTTGCCTTTAAACGGGTCGTTCTCTGCAAAACCAATTAAGACAGTGGCTCCTGAAATGGGCTGACCTTGAGAGTCAATAATTTCCAGCTGGAGACCGTCCAATTGGTAAAAGTTTGTAGGCTGATTGGCTAAGGCTGATGAGGCTCCAAGACCTACAATAAATAGTAAACTGAAAATCCACTTCATATCCGCCCTCCTTGGTCGGTTTGTAATTCAGGCATATGGGCTAGTATCTAAGCCACTTAAAAGAGTGCCCTCAACTATTCAAGACGAATGACGGGACACGGTCAAGGCATGGAGTATGATGCCGCGTACCTTTTGGGGGTCTAGGTCGCGTTGTTTCGATATGAAAAAAATCAGATACTGAGGGCATGGGTGAGGTGCAGCAGAAATCCCTGTTTTCTGATTTTGAAAACGCATTTGTTAGTGTTGTTGTCCCTGTATTTAATGAGGCTTCAAATATTATTGAGAACTTGGCTCTGTTGATGGAAGAGATGGAGTCTTCTTTTCGGCACTTTGAAATCCTGGTGATGAGTGACGGCAGCACAGACGGAACCAATGAACAAATGTTTCGGTTTCAATGTCCAGAGTTGAAGATTCGGATTTTCAAAGACAATGAGGGCAAGGGTGCCGTGATTCGTGAAGGGTTTCGCATGGCCCAAGGGGAGTACATCCTTTTTATTGATGGAGGAATGGAGCTGCACCCCCGGGAAATTAGAATCTTTATTGGGCTGATGTTACTTTACGAATGCGACATTGTTATTGGCTCTAAGCGGCACCCTCAATCACAGATCAAGTACCCTTGGTATCGAAAGTTTTTATCTTGGTTATTTCAGCGGTTGATTCATTTTTTGTTTGATATAGATGTTACAGATACTCAGGTGGGCATAAAGGCATTTCGAAAAGAGGTGATAAAAGCTATTGAGCCATTTTTAGAAATTGACCGTTATGGGTTCGACCTAGAGTTATTGAGCCTGGCTAAAATGAAAGGCTTCAAGCGCACTATGGAAGCCCCAATTCAAATGAATTACTTTTCTAAGAATTCTCGGGCAATACCTGTGGAAATCTGGCATGTACTGAGAGTGGGCCTGAGTCTTGTAAATGATACTCTTCGCCTTTATCGTCGATTGAAACGTCTAGAGTCATCAGGGCAACTGGTTCCCCAAAAGCTTCCTGATGATGGCCCTAAGCGCCACTTTGAATAATGCAAGCATCTGATTTTTAAGATAAATTCTCTTTTTACACAAGATTGACAAGACTCTTCCCTGCAGGTACAACGGGTGTCTTCAAATTTTAATACTATATGCCGGGGTAGCTCAGCTGGTTAGAGCAGCGGAATCATAATCCGCGTGTCGGGGGTTCAAGTCCCTCCCTCGGTACCAAAAAATAAGAGGTATATACCGGACACCTAGGTTACAGATTGTTCCGATCACATGGGTAACACTTTTGCTCCAAATGGGTTTTCTCCAGGTTCAACCCTGTTTGTTTCCT
>JAUILT010000067.1 GCA_030432925.1 Bdellovibrionia bacterium
AGTGAAAGAGCTGGGGGGACTTCATAAGTTCATGAACTGGAACAAACCCATACTCACAGACAGTGGGGGCTTTCAGGTATTTTCATTATCTCAGCTCAATAAAATCACCGAAGAGGGCGTAGAGTTCCGTTCTCACCTAGATGGAGCCAAGCATTTTATTTCGCCGGAAAAGTCCATGCAGATCCAGATGGACCTTGGGGCTGACATTATTATGGCTTTTGATGAGTGCTTGCCGCACCCTTCGCCCAGAGAAAAAATCATCGCATCGATGGACATGACTTTGCGCTGGCTGCAAAGGTCCAAAGAGGCTATGACCCGCAAAGAGTCCCTATTGTTTGGGATTGTTCAAGGGGGGTTGGATTTAGAGTTGCGTCGTCGCTCTTTGCAGCAGATCACCTCAGTGGAACTCCCTGGATATGCCCTGGGAGGATTTAGTGTGGGTGAGCCTATCCACATGATGCATGAGTTAGTAAAGGTTTTGGGCCGGGAGATGCCCGAGAACAAACCCCGTTACTTGATGGGCGTAGGAACACCTTTGGATCTGATTTTGTGTGTGGATGCCGGTATAGATATGTTCGATTGTGTCATGCCTACAAGAGTGGCACGTAATGGTCTGCTGTTTACATGGCAGGGCAAGGTACGTATTAAAAATGAAAAGTACCGCCTGGATGACGGCCCTCTGGATCCAGAATGTGACTGTTACACGTGCAAAAACTACTCGCGGGCCTACTTGAGGCATGTGTTTGTTGCTGGAGAAATCATCTCGTCGCGGTTGAACACCCTTCACAACCTGCATTTTTACCTAAGTCTAATGAAAAAGGCCCGTCAGGCTATTCAGCAGGGCGCTTGGAAAGACTTTCGCAATGACTGCCTGACGCGCTTTGCCGTCAATGACAAATCCTTCTAGGGTTATTATCTAGCCATAGAAATTTATTGATTTTTTCTCGCCAGAGTGGTGTTTTTGTGCCTCTTAAAAAGTCCATAATGTTATAGAGGAGTTTCCTTATGTTTATTGATTCAGCTTGGGCTCAAGCGGCCACAGCAGCGGCAAAACCATCCATGATGGAATCCATGATGCCCATTGTTTTTCTGGTGGCGATTTTCTACTTTTTTTTGATTCGACCTCAACAAAAGCGGGCTAAAACCCATCAGAATTTTCTGACTCACCTGAAGAGAGGCGATGAAGTTTTGACTTCCGGAGGTATCTTCGGAACAGTAGAGGGTCTGACAGACTCCTTCGTCACATTAGGAATTGCTGACGACGTGAAGATCAGGATTTTGAAAACACAAATTGCATCTACGGTGAACGACGGAGAAATAAAAAAATGATTCAATCCCTTAAAATGCGCTGGTTAGTGATTGTACTGACCTTGATTCTGGCCTTCATTTGGCTCCTTCCTAACTTTGTTCAATTAGAAGAGGATGACTGGTGGTTCACAAAGGACAAAATTGTTTATGGCCTGGATATTCAGGGAGGTTTGCACCTAGTGATGGGCGTGGACGTTGAGGGTGTGATTCGTGAAAAGACAGCGCGAATGGCTCGAAGTTTTGAGTTGGATTTACAAAGTGACAACCTTTCCTATGCCTCAGTCACTGTACCTGATCAGCAAAGGGATCGCATGGTGATCGCGGTGAATAGTGCTGCGGATCTGACAGGGATTAAGGGGTTGCTTGAAAAAAACTATGCCGCTGTTCTTCAGGTTTTGTCGGAAGAAGGCAATGAGCTGGTGGTCAAGTATTACGATGCCCAAATGATGATTTACAAAAAACAGGTGATCGATCAGGCTATTGAAGTGATCCGGAACCGGATTGACGAGTTTGGCGTTTCTGAGCCGTCTATTGCGGCTCAAGGGGAAGATCGAATTTTGGTTCAGCTTCCCGGGATTGAAGACTCTGCCCGGGCCAAAGAGCTGATCAATAAAACCGCTCGGCTGGATTTTCGCATTGTTTCGGAAGAGATGAATCAGGTGGAGCTGCAGGGACTGATCGAAGAGGCTGAAAAAAATGGCGAGTACACTTTGGGCGGAGAAAAGGGACTGGTCTACACGGCCTATGTGAAGCGCCTTAATGAGGACCTCAAGAGCCAATTGCCAGATGGCACAGCCATTGCCTTTGAGAAGGCCGGCAATGCTGAAACCATGGAGGCCGGAAAAATACCCATGCTGCTTCAGGTGGATACAGACCTTTCTGGGGACAAACTGGAAGACGCCTATGTGAGTTTTGATGAATACGGAAAGCCTATTGTGATTTTTCGCTTTGACTCAGAAGGACGTCGGGCTTTTGCTTCCATCACGGAAGCCAATGTCAAGCGTCAGATGGCTGTGGTTCTGGACGAAGTGGTCAAATCTGCTCCTGTGATTCAGGGTAAGATTGATACTCCTACGGCCCAGATCACTTTGGGGGGTCGGGACTATCAGTCGGCCAATGCGGAAGGTCAGTTAATTGCAACAGCCCTTCGAGCCGGTGCTTTACCAGCAGCATTGACTCAATTGGAAGAGCGAACTGTGGGACCAACTCTTGGAGCCGATGCCATTCGCCGTGGGAAACAGGCTGGTATTGTGGGTATGATACTGATCGTTGTGTTCATGCTTGTGTACTACAGAACTTTGGGAATCGTGGCCAACCTGGCTTTGATCACCAACGTACTGATGCTTTTGGCAATTCTTTCTTCTCTTGGGGCCACTTTGACATTGCCGGGTGTTGCCGGAATTGTTTTGACTCTGGGTATGGCAGTGGATGCCAATGTGATTATTTTTGAGCGGATCAAAGAAGAACTAAGAAAAGGCGCCGGGCTACAGACATCTATCAAGGATGGTTTTGGCCATGCAGTTTCAGCTATTTTTGATGCTAACATCACAACAGCCATTGTTTGTGGGGTACTTATGTACTACGGAACAGGGCCTGTTCGTGGGTTTGCTGTCACATTGCTTTGTGGAATTATCACGTCCATGTTCACTGCGATTTTTGTATCGCGCTCCATCTTGGAACTTATGGTGGTAAAAATGGGCGTTAAAAAAGTGGCCAACGTGTAGAGGGAGACTCAAAATTATGGCAAAGACAACGAATACACCCCCCGGTGGCAAAAATAAAATGGAGCCTGGCAAATACAACTTCTTCAAGTTGGGGGTTCCGGCAGCCATTCTTTCAGTGGTATTGGCTTTAATTGCTGTTATGGACATTGCTCGTGAGGGCTTTGATTACGGAATTGACTTTGCTGGAGGCACTGAGGTTCAGGTTCAGTTTGATCAGTCAGTAGAGGCCGGTCGTGTGCGGCAGTTCACTCATGATATGGGCTATGACAATGCTTCCGTACAGGCTATCGGTGAAGAGAATGAATTTTTGATCCGTCTGGAAAGTGTGGCAGGAACTACGGACAAAGAGACCAATGAACTGCTCAATGCTATGATCGGTAAAATCACCGCTGGTTTAGGCCAGAGCTTCACTACGGAAGGAGCGACGATCCGTAGGGTGGACTCTGTGGGTCCACAAATTGGGGAAGAGCTCAAGAGAAACGGTTTGTTGGCCGTGTTTTACTCCTTGCTGATGATCCTGATTTATATTGGCCTGCGGTTTGATTATAAATATGCTCCCGGCGCAGTGTTTTGTCTGTTCCATGATTCTGTGATTGTGATGGGAATCTTTGCTGTGTTTGATTTTGAGGTGAATGTCCAGACTCTGGCGGCGGTTTTAACCATCATTGGTTATTCTCTCAATGATACCATTGTGACCTTTGACCGAATTCGTGAGAACGTTTTGCTCTATCGAGGACAGCCTTTTAAAGATGTTTGTAATAGAGCTTTGAACGATGTGCTTTCTCGAACCTTATTGACATCCATCACTACGTTGCTAGCGGTTATGGCCATGTATTTTATTGCAGGAGGAGTGATCAAGGACTTTGCTTTCACTTTGGGGCTGGGTGTGATTATTGGAACTTACTCATCCATCTACGTGGCAACACCTTTGGTGATTTTTGCCGACCGATTCACTGCTGAACATAAGAGACTGGAAATAGCCAACGCCTGATTCAATGTCAGGCTTTGGTTGAGATCATTTAACGGGGGAGAAAGCATTTGTGGCAGGAGATCATTGAACCATCAAAGCGGGTTCAGCCACCCTCCTCTCTTCCTCCTCTCATCTGGAAAATTTTAGAAAGCCGCGGAGTCACCTCTGAAGAGGAGGCTCAAGCACTCATGGCGCCGCGCTTGGCAGATCTTTCCCACCCCACGACATTGCGTTGTATGGAGTCGGCCGTTGACCGATTGATTGAGGCTTTTGCAGAAAGTCAACAGCTGGCTGTCTATGGGGACTTTGACCTAGATGGCACCTCGGGAGCCGCTTTGCTTTACGAAGGTTTTCAGATGTTGGGGTTTAAAAAACCTTTGGTTTACCAGCCCCATCGTCTGATTGAGGGCTATGGCTTTCATTCTCATGCGGTTGAAACTCTTCATAAACAGGGAACGCAATTGATTGTCACTGTGGATGTGGGGATTACGGCTCTTGAGGCTTGTGAGAAGGCTACTGAGTTGGGCGTGGATGTGATTATTAGTGACCATCACCAGCCCAAGGAGCAACTGCCTGAGGCCTTGGCTGTGATTAACCCTAATCAGAATGACTGCAACTCCATGTTGGGGCACTTGGCGGGAACAGGAGTCGGCTATTACATTTTATTGGGACTCAATGCGGAAATGAAGCGCCAGGGCCTAATCAATGATCCCGTAGATTTGAAATCCCTTTTGGACCTTTTTGCTATCGGTACAGTGACAGATATGGTTCCTCTGATTCGAGAAAACCGGGTTCTGGTTAAACACGGACTCAAGATTTTAAGCAGAACCCAAAGACCAGGGTTAAAAGCTCTTTTGAAAGAATTGAAACTTTATGGGGAAGAACTATCCAGTGCGGATTTAGCTATTGGCTTTGCCCCGAAGCTCAATGCCTTAAGTCGGCTGGAGGCTGACATTCGACCCATCGATCTGTATCTTGAAAAGGATGAACAGGAATCCCAAAGGTTGTGTGAAGAGACTATGTCCATCAACAAACAGCGGGTCGCTTTGCAAAAAGCCGCTGAGGTTCTGGCTTTTGATAGGGTTAAGGTGTCCTCTCAGGCAGGATTTGTGTGGGTGTGTTCCGACCAGTTTCACAAGGGAGTGATTGGACTGGTGGCTACAAAACTTTCAGCAGCTTATAGTTGTCCGGCGTTTGTGGGTTCCCTTGAAGAGGGTAAGATTTCTGGAAGTGCTCGAACCCCAAAAGGGCAGGAGTCCTCCAGTGTACTGACAGCTCTAGAGGCCAGTCGTAAAAGTTTATCCGGGTTTGGTGGCCATCATGCCGCTGCGGGATTTCAACTGGATGAGGAGATGGCAGAGGAGTTTGAAAAAAGTCTCTCTGAGCATTTCTCTCAGCAGGTGGGTGAGGAGGCGTTCTCTCAAGTCCCCTTGCTACAAAGGTTTGATGCTGTGGCTCGTCTGACCGAAATTAATATGGGTTTTATGAAGTGGTACTCCTCATTGGAGCCATTTGGGACGGGGTTTGAAGTGCCCATTTTAAAGTCTGAAAATGTTCAAATCAAGGCATTGAGAGAGTTGAATGGTGGACATTTAAAGCTCACGTTGGGTCAGAGCTTTTCAGGCCATCAGGTAGAGGGGATTTGGTTTTCTCCACCCTTGCGAACAGAAATCCAAAGTTTAAAAATAGGAGACATCGTAGATATCTACTATCAAGTGCAGTGGAATCGTTTTGCTGGTCGAAGAACCATACAGCTTTTGGTTCAAGATCTTGAACTCGCTCTTTATAAATGAATGGGCAATGGACTCACAAATAATGACAAATATTTAATCTCGGAAGCTGGTGCTTTCAGACATGTTGTGTTATACCGATCCGGTTTGAATTTTCCAGTTTTAAAAAACGGAAAAATTTAAACCGAATCGGTATATAAGTGGTGTCATTTATTTGGAGGACAAAATGAAAGTTGCCAAAAAGGCAGCCCAGAAAATTAAAACCAAGGCCAGTTGTCGTGTAAAAACAGCGCGGGTGAAGGCCGCTCAGGTGAGAAGGTCTTTGGATGAGGTTTTAATTGAGAATGATCACTTGAAAAAAGTGTATCGGCAAATTCTTCAAAAAAAACATCTTGTTGGGAAAGAGAGTGAGTTGGCAACTCAACTGGCTTTACAGGTTCTGGAGAGAGCTAAAAAAATACGCCAGAAGCTAGAGAGAAGAGCCCGTCGGAGTTGGACCTCTCAACAAAAGGTTTCTTTACAGGCTGAAGAAAGCACAACGACTGTGCTGGACTCCTCTGGGGAGTAGGTTGTGCCAGCAGTATTATCCTCTTTGAAGACTGTTGTTCTCTTATCCTCTGGTCTTGATTCCACATATAATTTATATAAGGCTCAGGAGCTTGGAAGCATTGAGCTGGCTTTAACCTTTGATTACGGGCACAAGGCGGCCCCCCAGGAAATTCTCTATTCGCAAAAACTTTGTCAAAAGTTAAAGGTCCCTCATCAAGTAGTCACACTGGATTTTTTTCGACAATTTGAAATCTCCAGTCTGTTGAATTTGAGAAAACAAATTCCTATAGGTGATGCTATTCAAATAGACGATGTGGAGGCTTCAAAGGAATCTGCAAAAAGTGTTTGGGTTCCTAATCGCAATGGAATATTTTTGAATATTGGAGCTGGGTTTGCAGAGGCTCTTGGCGCCGATACAGTTGTCCCTGGATTCAATAAAGAAGAGGCAGTGACGTTTCCAGACAACTCTGAAGACTTTATTTCTTGTTTAAATAATAGTTTTGCTCTTTCTACAGCCAATCAAGTTAAGGTTCATTGTTTTTCGAGCAACAAGACCAAAACAGAAATTGTGGCGGAGTGTCTGAATATGGGAGTGGACTTTGCGGATATTTGGCCCTGTTATTTTAGTAACAAAAAAATCTGTGGAGTTTGTGAGTCTTGTCAAAGGTTTTTAAGAGCTTTGAATTTGAATGGAGTGGATATCGATGCAATACATGTTTGTTGAAAGTCATGTCAGGTATGATGGATCCCAATTGAGGTCTTTGTACTCTTATCTCAACCACCAGATACTGGGAGACTCTATTGTGGCATGGGTGGGAGGTTGTGAGATCCCTTCAGAAAATATTGTTGATGCTGAAGATTTATTGCAGGGCTCAGAGATCCGTGGCTCACAAATGCTTCATTTTATTGTTGAAAAATTTCACACACCTTTATTTGCAGGGGTGGCCCTGCAAAGATTACTGGCTACAATTGTACGAGATTTATTGATAGAAAAAAAAGTGATAGAAGTAGACAAAATTCAACGGTTGGGAGATGACATTTTTATTAATGGTGGAAAGTTCAACATCTCTATAGCGACTCAATCACCCACAAGTACATTAATACATTTTGCAATAAATATTTCCAACGAGGGAACTCCCGTGAAGACATCATCTTTGAGTGACTTTGGATTGGAGGTTAAGGATTTTTCTGATCAAATCGGAAATAGATTTTCCGAAGAAGTGACATCCATAGAAAATGCGACAATGAAAGTTCGATGGGTCGAATAGTTACTATTATGTTTTTTCTCATTTTAATAGGGTGCTGGGAGAGGTCAGCCTCTCCTATTAAGTCACCGGCTTTGAGAGTCGGGCTCCATGATTCTATTGATCACTTGAATGTATTTACTCAAAGTTCGACAGATTTCTGGAAGATACAGACTTATTTATTTGCAACTCTTCTTAGAAGAGACCCTGTGTCGGGAGAGTTAGCCCCTGGGCTGGCAGAGAGCTGGTCTTGGTCTAAAGATAAATTATCTATTACTTTTCGGTTGCGGGAGAATCTTAAGTGGTCTGATGGAGTTGCACTCACTACAGATGATATTTTATTTACATTACAGGCTCATGAAGATTCTAACTACAAGTCTCTCTATGTGGGGATTTTTTCAGGATTTTTAAAGAGGTATAAAAAAAAATCTGATCGAGAATTAGAGCTTCACTTCAAACGTCCAGAGCTGTCCCATTTGGAGGATATTGGTTTAAATCTGGTGATTTACCCTCGGCATATTTATAAAACTCAGGAAGAAAAGCGAAATAGAATTCATGCTACTAGCGGCCCATTTAAGGTGGACTCTTTTAAGGTGGGTCAGGTGTTGAGGCTCAAAAAGAATCCTTTCTGGTATGGCCATCAAGTGGACGCTCTTAGAGATCTTTATTCATACCCTCAATTGGAGTTTTACTCTTCTGGAGGGGAAAGAGATTTGTTTGAGATGATGCAGAAAGGAAAAATAGATTACTTTCAGAGCCTGGACCCAAAGCAGTTTTTTCAGTTCTCTCAAGCTCTGTCAAAAAAAGAGAAAGTTTTGGCCGTAAAAGCTAAAGGCTATAGACTTTTGGGAGGCCGAGTTATTTCGGTGAATCATCGCAGACCAGGTCTTGGGGATCTAGTAGTACGAAAAGCCCTGGTGCATGCGTTTGACCGAAGGATGGTTAATACCAAATTTTTTAATCAATTGTTGCAGATAGCAAAAGGACCTTGGCCAGAGAATCACCCGCTGGCCGGGATCAAGGGGGTGGAGTATGATTTTGCCCCTCAAAAGGCCAATGAAATTTTAGATAGAGCAGGGTGGGTTCAAAATAAAAAAAGTGGAATTAGAGAAAAGAAAATCAATGGGAAAGTTCATCAACTTAAATTTGATATTTTGGATTATGATAAAAATAATGAACCCTTGTTAACACTTTTCAAAGAGGCTGCTCGTGAAGTAGGTATTAAAATAAACATTCGCCTTATGGGATTTTCTGAAGTCATGAGATTATTAAAAGAAAAAAATTATGACCTTGCTTTTCATCAGGCGCAATGGACCTCGTTCAATCCCAATTTAAGATATTGGTATTTTTCAGACCCAGGGAATAACCCTTATTTAAATATGGGAGGGTACAGAGATGAGGTTTTGGATCAGATAATTTTAAAAATAGAAGCCAGTTTTGATACCACTGAGAGAAGGAAGATGTATCAAAAAGCATATCAAAGAATTGCTTGGCAGTTACCAGATCTATTTTTATTTCATGATCGATATGTCTTTTATTTCGTCAATAAAAGAGTTCAGCGCCCTCAAGATGTTCAACCTTATCTGATAGGCTTACCAACCTGGAGTATCTGACGTCACACGAGTGGCCAGACCGAGACACTGTTCTGAAGGCAGCAAGCTTTGGCGTTTCAATTCGAGATGCCAAAGACAGATTTATTTAGCTCTGTGCAAAGATTGTGTAAAATAGTGAATGTTGATGAGCATTTTCTTTGGGGATAAATTTGCGGGGGCTGGCGTTGATAAAGAGTCGCTACGAAAAGACGATTTTTAAAATTTTAGTCTTGTGTTTTGTTTGTTTCATCACAGCCTGTACACAGCCTTATCGCACTCAAAGTGCCAAGGATGAAGCCTCTTTGAGGCCAAATACCGAAGAGTTCGCTCAGGCAAAATCAATTATAAAATCCAATTGTTTGAGTTGTCATAGCTCTAGTGGATCCGCCAGTTTTGCTTCATTCAATTTTGAAAATGAAGATGAGTTTATACAAAATGGATGGATTACTCCTGGGGACCCAGAAAACTCTAAATTGATTTACCGAACAAAGGGGTACACATCCTCACTGGAGTCCAGTCTTTCAAATAGAGGAATGGCTAATATGCCACCAAGTGGATCTTTTGGGCTGGAAGATTTTATTATTCTTAGAAACTGGGTGATAGCTACAGGTTCTAAGAAAGACCAAGATCCACCAGAAGTCAAAATTCTTTCTCCCGTAGCGAATTTTAAAACAGAATCAAGTTTAATGTTGAGTGGTTCTTGTGAAGTTGATTCGGGAGTTGTCAAAGTAACAGGAGATATTCTTTCGGCTCCGCTGAGGCTGCAATGTTCAAATACGGGGTTATTTACCACAGAAGTTGTGCTGTTGGGCGAGTTTGGCACAAAATCAATTCGTGTTGAACAAGCGGATCTTGCAGGGAATGTGGGTTTTGATACAAGAGCTTTTCTCAAAATGGATCTGACGGCTCCTGATCTATCTATTGTTTCTCCCTTGGCAGGCTTTCGTTCAACAGAAACAATTGATTTATTAGGAAGCTGTGAGGTGGGGGCTTCGTTGGTTTCCCTCTCTGGTGACATACAGGCTATTGATAGTCAACCCTGCTCATCTGATGGGAGTTTTTCTGCAAAGCTGACTTTTTCCATGGGTGTTGGGTTAAAGATTGTACAGGCTTCACAACAAGACTCTTCTGGAAATATTGCTCAGGTCAGTCGGTCTTTTGAAAGAATTGCTGTTGTGGAAAACGACACAACTCCACCCGTAGTGACCATAGAACACCCCGCAGTGGGATCCAAGTCAGAAAAAAATCTGTCCATTCAAGGAACCTGCGAGGCTGGAGCCGGTGCCATTTTAATTGGTGGTGATGCAGTTCAGGTGAACACTGTGTGCACCAATGCTGGAACCTATGAAGCCCTTATTGAATTGTCCGGAGACCTTGGAAATAAAACAATCCAAATATCACAACAAGATATGGCAGGAAACTTGGGTTCTGTAGAGCGTATATTTGAAAAGGTAGATTTAACACCCCCATTAGTAACAGTGGATAGTCCTCCTTCTGGAGATAAACATCCTATGGGCCTAACTGTTAAGGGCCGCTGTGAAAATGGAGCCAGCGATTTAATATTTTCTGGGGATATTCAAAATCTTTCTCCTTTAGCTTGCTCTAGCGAGGGAACTTATCAGGTGAATATTCAGTTTTCTGGGGATATCGGTTTAAAATCTTTTGAAGTGAAACAGCAGGATGCCTCTGGCAACGTGGGGTCTGACCAGAGAACTTTTACGAAAGTGGCACCACCAACAAAGTTTGAATTAGCTAAAGGTGTTTTGGAGGCTCGATGTGTTAGCTGTCATGGGCTAGGAGGCAGTCAGGCCTCAAAGCCATTAAATCTTCTTACCGAACAAGATTATATAAGTGCCGGGTGGATTGTGAGTTCTGATATTCATTCTTCAAAACTGATTTATCGTACGCAAGGGTATACGGGAGGAAGTTTCAACGCAAATATGCCGACCAATGAGACTCTCCCTATTTCTGAGTACCAAATTTTAGTGGCTTGGGTTGAGGGAATGGACGATACGTCACCGCCAGAGCTATTGATTACTTCACCTCAGGCTGGAACTCAGGTCGAAGCAGGAGCCATGCTCAGTGGGGTCTGTGAGCCTGGTGCCAGTACTGTCGAAGTGACTGGAGATATATTAGCTGTAAGCCCTCTGGTTTGCTCTAGTGAGGGGGTGTTTTCGGCGATGATTTCATTTAAGCCGGGATTGGGGACAAAATCGATCACCGTTGCTCAGTCTGATGAGGCGAGCAATCGGGCAACAGATACAAGAAGTTTTGAAAGAGTTGATAATGCGCCACCCATTATTGAAATCACAGAGCCCGTTCAGGGAACTCAAAGCTCTGACGGACTGACCATTAAGGGTATTTGTGAAGTTGGATCGAGTGTTATTTCTATTACTGGAGAGGTCCAAGAGTCGGGGGAGACAGTTGCTTGTGATTCTTCAGGAAAGTTCCAAACCTTTGTGACTTTTTCGGGTGATTTGGGCGTTAAAACTGTTAGTGTTAGTCAACAGGACAGTTCAAAAAATCTGGGCAGTGATTCGAGGCAATTCGAGAAAATAGCTCCTCCCACACGGTTTGAATTAGCTAAAGTTGTTTTGCAAAATAACTGTGTGAGTTGTCATGGTCCAGGGGGAGAGCAAGCCTCTCAGCCTCTCAATTTAGCCAGTGAGCAACAGTTTGTTGATGCGGGCTGGATATCACCTCGTCGGTTGGAAGTCTCAAAACTCATTTATCGTACGCAAGGCTATCCCGAGGGGGGAAGTAATGCCAATATGCCAACAAATAAGCTATTAGCTATTACAGACTATCAGTTATTAGCAGACTGGGTTGAAAATATGCAAGACACTGTAGCGCCTACGGTGTCGATCACTTCACCACAGTCCGGGACTCCAAATGAAGATGGGGTCCATATTACTGGTACTTGTGAGCCAGGAGCGAGCGCAGTCAGTATTTCTGGAGATATTCAAGCGCACTCCCCAGTGAGCTGTAGTGGTGCCGGAGATTTTTCTGCCACACTTATTTTTTCTGCAGGCCTTGGTGTAAAAACAATTTATGTATCTCAACAGGACAGTTCAGAAAATGTGGGCAATGACTCTAGGTCCTTTGAAAGGGTAGATGTAGCTCCTCCCGTTGTGCAAATACAGTTGCCAGCGGCAGGAGTAAAAGATCCTTTGGGTTTAACTATTCTTGGAATTTGTGAGGTGGGAGCCAGTGCTATTGTATTGAGCGGAGATATTAACGAAGCGGGAAATGAAGTTGCCTGTGGGAGTGATGGAACTTTTTCAGTTGGAGTGACATTTACTGGGGAGACGGGTTTGAAGACAGTTCAAGTCTCTCAGGCCGATGCATCGGGCAATACGGGGTCAGATTCTAGAGATTTTGAAAAAACCAGTCCTCCCACGTCTTTTGAACTAGCAAAATCGGTTTTGCAGAACCGCTGTGTTAGCTGTCATGGCCCTGGTGGAAGTCGTTCTTCCAAGCCCTTGAATCTAAATACAGAGCAGGAGTTTATTGATGCTGGTTGGGTGGTGCCTCAAAATATTCATCAGTCAAAAGTTCTTTATCGGACACAAGGGTACCCAGGTGGCGGCAATGCTAACATGCCAACCAATGCAACCCTTCCATTATCAGAATATAAAATACTGGAAGACTGGGTTAATAGTATGAACGACACTATTGCACCGGATTTGTCTTTTGTCTCTCCCCAACAAGGGGCAGAGTCGGAAACAGAGCTGGCAATTGCTGGGACTTGTGAAGTTGGAGCCGGTCAGGTGTCTTTATCAGGAGACATTCTATCACACCCAGCCATCAACTGTTCTAGCTTGGGACTATTTTCTGCCACTGTTCAGTGGACATCAGGGTTAGGGGAGAAAACTGTAACAGTGAGCCAGACGGACTCTTCAGGCAATACGGGAGTGGCATCTAGAAATTTTATGAGAGTTGATAATGCCGCTCCTATTGTTGAAATTTTGTTGCCTGTGGTGGGAACTCAGGATGAGGTGGGGCTAACTATTTCAGGTGTCTGTGAAAAAGGTTCAAGTCTTATAACTTTGAGTGGAGATATTTTAGAGTCAGGAAGTGTTACGAGCTGTTCAAGCTCTGGAGAGTTTATGATGAGTGTGAACTTTTCCAGCGGAGCAGGAAATAAGGTTGTGACAGTAAGTCAGCAGGATGGCTCTGGTAATGTAGGAACACACTCTCGGACTTTTGAGCGCATTGAGGAGTCAGCACCTCCTGTGGACCCGACACAAAGATTTGCTAATGCTCAAAATATTTTAAGTGAGTTTTGTATCTCGTGTCACAAAGCCGGAGGAAGTGCCTCCTCCTGGCCGCTTGATTACGCGAGTGAAGCCGAATTTGTGACGGCCGGCTTTGTGGAGCCCGGTGATATCGACAACTCAAAGTTAATTTACCGGCTGATTCACTACAGTGGGTCTAAGGTGGCTTTAAGAAATATGCCAGCAGGCTCCTTGCAAGATACTTTTTCAACAGCCGACTATAATGTTCTTAAAGACTGGGTTTTACAGATGGATCCTAATGTGGGTCACGATCCAGCCGGTGGCTCTGATGGCACCAATCCATTCATTTGTACGGACCCTTCTGTCACCTCAAAGACTTTGACTTATTTGTTAACTAAAAGACAGTATGAAAAATCCATGCGTCTGTTATTTGGTGATACCTTTATTGATCAATTGAACTCATATATGGATTTAATTCCTGAAGAGACCTATAGTAAGTACGAGAGGGGGCGGCTTTCAACCATTTCGCCCAGTTCTTTCGAAGTCTATCAAGATGTGGCTATAGCTATTGCCGATGCTGTTAAAAGTGATCCTGTGAAAAGAAGTGAGGTTTTTGGAAACTGTGGTAGTAGTGCTGGTGCTCCTCCCAGCGGGTTAACAACTATCTTCAATCAATCGTCATTTACCAACGGGAGTGTGTTTCCACATCAAAGTGCTTACGAACTTGGGCAGGGAACTATTGAAATGATTATCACTCCCACTTCAGGAGATCTTTCTTCTAAAAAAGGCTTATTTTCAAAAGACCACACTGGTTATGGGTCCGGAGGACATCTCTCTATTTATTTAGAGAGTGGAGTTTTAAAGTCACGCTTGCAATCTGAGTCTGCCGATTATCCAACCAGTATGTCGGGAATCGTAGCTAATCAAAAGCACCACGTTGTGATGAGCTTTGGGCCAGGCCAACATAAAATGTATTTAAATGGCGTTTTAAAAAGTACAGCGGTTTATACTGGTGGCCTTATTGGCCAATCTCAAGATGTCGTTCTTGGCGCCCTCAATTGGGGGAGTCAGCCAGGTGGATTAAAAATTGAGAGCATTTTCTCTGGAGCGATGGATTTTGTAAAAATCTATGGAAGTCAACTCAGTGACAGTCAGGTCACACAACTGGCCAATTCTCATGACCTCAATAGTTCTCCTTATTGCTTGGACAGTTACCTTAATGGATTGGCGAAGATGATCTACCGGCGCCCACTGACTGTTGAAGAAAAAGCCTATGCTCAATCTCTTGTGGATCAAGGAGTGGACTTGGTTGATGGCCTCTCGATGGTCTTGGCCTACCATCTCCAATCTCCTCATTTTATTATGCGAATGGAACTTGGAACAATAGAAGATATAGCTACGGAATATGAATTGAGCCCCTATGAAGTCGCAACTCGACTGGCCTATGCCGCGACAGATGCTGGCCCAGATCAAGCCTTACTGAACTTGGCGGCCAATGGTCAAATTATGAATCTGGCTACAATGAAAAATGAAGTGCGCCGCCTTTTAAAAACTAAAAGAGGAATCGAAAAGGTCCGGCATATTCTACTCACTTGGTCCCACAATGACAGCGTGAGTTCCCTGGCTCCTCTTCCTGTTGAAATGCGTTCTGAGTACGGTGACTTGGGGCTTTTGGAAGGAGCTATGATTGAAGAAGCTGGGAAGTTTGTGGAGTATGTGGTGTTTAATGAACATGGGAACTTTGTGGATCTACTGACTTCTAAGGCTTCATTTGCCAGCAATCCAGACTTGGCTAAAATTTATGGTCACACCGCCATTGGAGAGGAAGCCACAATTCCGACCTCAGTTTCTGGACGTCGCCATGGATTACTGATGCGCGCTCCGGCTTTGGCATACAGCAGTCCCCGGACTAGCATTATTGAGCGCGGTGTTGCCTTTCAAGCTGATGTTCTTTGTAATGAATTGCCTACACCTCCAGATGATATTGTGGATCAACGGGATGATGTGAGTTTTACTGAAGCCGAATTGCTCAATATGACTAATCGTCAGAAGATTGCTGAAATCACTGGGGCGGACGCCTGTATGGTCTGTCACTCCAAAATCAACCCCACTGGTTTTGCCTTTGAGGGTATTGGACCTTTTGGTGAATTGCGCACGGAAGAGAAAATATTTAACCAAGATGATGTTTTTCATCGGACTTTATCAATTGATACTATGAGCGCCGTGCCTCTTGATAATACCCAGAGTCTGGCTGTGGCAGATGCATATGATTTAGTTCAGTATATAGGGGAGTCACCTATAGGCAAAGCCTGTTTTAGCCGTAAGGTCTTTAGGATCTTAAATGAGAAACGGGAAGTTGAAGCCGATAGTTGTCAATTGAAGCCGATGTATGACGAAATTAATAATTCCAATGGAAGTCTTTTGGAAGCCTTTGTGAATTTGATTGCCAATGAGTCGGCGAAACGAAAGCAAAAGTAACAAGGATACAATCATGAAGAAAAAAGAGCTACTGAATCGTTATTATTCAAGAAGACAGTTCCTGGTGGGCTCCGGAAAAACTGTGATGGC
>JAUILT010000161.1 GCA_030432925.1 Bdellovibrionia bacterium
TTTCTCCAGACGGACTTGGTGGACTTCGGCATTGACATTACCGAGGGCGCAGCCGGACAGTTTTCCGAGATCGGGTTTCGGGCCGGCAATCCGTTCGCTCCTCTCCTGTCTTTCCTGTTTCAGCGCGACGACCAGTTGATGAGCCGGTTCCGCGCGACCGTTGAAGCTCTGGCGGAAAACCCTTATCCTTCAGGGTGCGTTAAGCTTTCAGGGAGCGAGCGATGTTACAGGATTCGAGTCGGCGACTACCGAATCCTGTATGAAGTTCAAGGTGACTGTCTTGTCATAGAGGTAATCAAGATCGGCCATCGAAGAGACGTCTACAAAGATTAAAATGTGGACAAAACCTATTCAGGAATCCTAACTCATGAAATCCGTACTTCTTTCTATCCTCTGCTTTTTGGTTGCGCTGATTCACCCCGCAGTCGCCGATCAAATGCAGCCGGCGACTCCTTTTGTTTTTGGTTACCCAAATCACTTGAGCTATCTGCCTGGGGAAGAGGTCGCGCTTCATCTTTCCAGCAGTGAGTCGCAGATTGATTTGTCGATTGAGAGAGTCGGGGCGGAAAGGGAGATGGTCTTCGAGAAGGAAGGGATCCCTGGAGCTGTGCATCCAATTCCTGATCGGGCTTCTTCGCATGGTTGTGACTGGCCGGTGTCGTTTCGCTTTCAAATCCCGGATTGCTGGAAGAGTGGTTATTATGAGGTTTCTCTTTCAGCAGGGAATGAAAAGCCTGCGTCATCGACTCTGTTCTTTGTTGTCCGGTCTTCGTCTCCAGGAAAAGACACGAAAATTTTGATCCAACTCTCAACGAACACCTATAACGCTTATACCAATTGGGGCGGACACAGTTTGTATTCCTATCACGATCGGGATGGATTGCAGGGGCACAAGGTGTCCTTTGATCGGCCCCTGAGATCACAGTATGGAAAATGGGAGCAGCCGTTTGCGGCATGGGCAGAGTCGAACGGTTATACTATAGATTATGCCGTGAACAGTGATCTGGAGTTCCGTCCGGATATTTTGAAAGTTTTAAAGTTAAAATAGCACCTACTCCAAGCCCCGTAATACCCCTGTATAAAAAATTCAGTGGCTGGGCTGCAGCAGCTGTTTTAGTGACGTTATTCACTTGGCCCTTTTGGAACACAGAAAACAAATCTTCCAATGAAAACGCTGTAGCTACAAGTGCTATAGATAGCTATTGGGATTACGCAACAGACGCATTAACTCCTTATGACATGGCTGCCTTTGTGTCCATAGAAAGTTCAGACCTACTCACAGACCAGCCGCTGAGTGAGAGTGTTACTTCTTACTTAGAATCTCAAATACACCCCTTAGAAACCATAGAACTAAATACTACAAACAATGATTAAAATTGTACTGACATGGCTTTTTAGCCTATTAGCCCTAGCTCTAAGTTTTGCCCAAACCAAAGAAGATTTAGACCAAATAAAGACCCTTAAAGTAGCTTACTTTACAGAGCACTTATCCTTAACCCCAGAGGAAGCAACCCAATTTTGGCCCATTTATAATCTGCACGAGGCGGTACAAATAGACATGTACCAATACATGCGCAAAAACATGAACCATCGCATTTTAAAAGCCGCCAAACTCACCGAAGCAGAGGCAGCAAATAAACTCTCGGAATACCTCAACAGAAAAAGCCGTGAAGAAGCCTCACTTCAAAAGATGTACCAATCGCTCCAAGGGGTTTTGCCAGCAAAAAAGGCTTTGGCCCTGGTTCATGTAGAGGAAGGCTTTAGAAGGCACCTGATGAGTTTATACCGCAAAAACAAAAATGAACAACGCCAGAAAAAAGAAGGGCAAAACAAACCACCCTTGTAGTTCTTAGCAACCGTTTTTAAAAAATCTCGCAGCTTTTTAAACTAAACATTCATAATCATGGGGTATAAGCAGCAAATTAGATCTCTTATTTACCAATAATCTGATTTTTTATACCCTTAGTCTATTTAAGGTACCAACTGCCTATTTCCGTCTTATATTGGTCCTATGAGCCTTCAGAGGTTTTCTCTGAAATAGAACCAAATGAAAAATTCTATTTACTTATTTTTAGTCTCGTGTATCTTTACTGCTTGTCAGAGAGGAACCACTACAGATGCATCTATTCTTGCTAAAGAACTAAGCTACAACCAAGCTCAGATAAACGCCTCTGATGGGGTTTTAAGTTTTGGAGATTACTCCTACATACCCCAAAAAAATGGCGTGATTTCAAAATTCAAAGCAGGTTCATTTGACTACAATTACCATATTGAATACGATTTCAATTATCGGATAACATACCATCCAGGTGCCAATGAACTGATTATTGAAAACAAAAATGCAAAGGAGTCCATAACTTTAAAAAATCTAGTTTTTAAAAATAAAACCGTTTCCTTTGACGCATACACAAGCCAAAGTCTGGCCTTTGAAGGAGTAAACTACCAAACTACTATGACAGATCAAGATAGCAATCCACAGTACTGCTGGTTGGCACAACCCGTTATAGAATTTGTAATAGACATGGTAAATGATGAAAGGAAAAAAACATCTAATTACGATGATAATTGTAAGTTAGCTATTGCAGCTTGTGGAGACTCTGGGGTAGACTATATTAATCTCATTCGAGGAAATTGGTTTTCACAAGATTCATGTACTGTAAAATGTAAGGAATGAAAAAAAAAGACAAGAAAAATAAAGAAGCAAGGGCGTAATTAAACATCTCTGTCCAAAATCCTATTTGTTATTCATAAAACTCCAATCTAGCTATTCTCCCTTTCCCTGCAGCGTAAGCTGTGTGGGTGTCTTGAAACCTAATGGTGTAAAAGGGTTCCTCTGAGAGGCTTTTCCAATGCAAACCGCCATCTGAGGAATACGATATGCCTGTAAAACCAATAGCTACAATACCCTGC
>JAUILT010000068.1 GCA_030432925.1 Bdellovibrionia bacterium
GCCGGAACCGAGTGAGCGGTAACCGCTGCGGGGCAGTTTCATGTCCGGGCCGGGATACAAAAACGTGCGCGGGGCCGAAACGAAATGGGTGGGTGCGCGCTCACCCAAGACTAGCGCATCTTCCGGAACCCAGCCGACATAGCTGTTGCGCTTTGCCTGGATTTTGGCCCAGCCATTGGTGCTTTCACAACTTTCCTGAAACCGGCAATCTAACCCTGTACTTTGAGCCCAGTTCTTTGTGGCCTCACCGATATTCTGAAGTGTTTGAGACATTTTTTAGCTCTCCTTTTCCATGCGCAGACTGAAATCTGCTTGAGGAGCAGAGTGGGTGATGAGCCCCACACTGATGTAGGTCAATCCCAGACGAGCCACTTCCTGGACTCTGTCGACAGTCATGTTTCCACTGGCTTCTGTTTCGATGTGGGCAGGAATCCATTGTAGGCATTGCTGCATAGTTTTTAGATTCATGTTATCCAGCATAATTCTTTGAATGGGAAGCTTCACACACTCTTTGACCTGTTCGGGAGTGGTACACTCCACCTCAATAGAAAGGTCTGTTTTATTTCGAATAGCGGTGACCGCCTGGGTAATGGAGCCAGCAATGTCTATGTGATTATCTTTAATCATGACAGCGTCGCTGAGAGACATTCTGTGGTTAACGCCTCCACCATGGACCACAGCCTGTTTTTCTAGGCTTCTGAGTAATGGTGTGGTTTTTCGAGTATCCAGAATTTGGCACTTTGTGCCTTCGGTGGCGTTGACAAAGGCTCTAGTGAGGGAGGCAATTCCAGAGAGGTGCCCTAAAAAATTTAAAGCCACCCTCTCTGCTTTGAGTAGTTTTTGATTGTTACACTCAATGCTACAGACAGTTTGCCCCTTGAGGGCCGTATCTCCGTCTTCAAAAAACCAGGTTAATTGGGCTGATGAAGCTTGAAAATGAATGCATTTTTCAAAAACTCTTCTGCCTGAGAGAATAAGATCCTCTTTAGCAATAAGCCGAGCTTTAATTTGACGTTCTGGGGATTCAAGGTTGTCTGTGGTGACATCGCCTTCAGGGAGGTCCTCTTGGTAGGCCCATTCAATCAGTTGCTGTGTTTCCACCGTATCGTCCTATGAGAGTTCGACTTCATCCTCATCAATAAGTTTTTGAATTTCTCTTTCTACAATTTGGCGGGCCAGATCAGGGAGAACCTTCCAAACAGCATCTTCAATTACTTTTCTAGTCTGTTCTTCGATGATGTCCTTGGCTTGGCTTTTGATAATATCAGCGATAGCATCATCGTTGAGTTGGGCATTAAGGGCTTTCAGCATGGAGTTAGGGTCTATGTTGGTTCCCGATGGGAAGGACTCCTCATCAGACCCATCGCCATCAAAGGAAAAATTCAATACTACAGTTTTCCCTCGCTTTCTTCCTTCAGGAACAAATGAGTCTTCTGGCGCTGGCTCTATAAGAGAAGACTCAGAGGGAGGGTCTGCTTGTAGTCCTGAGGGAGCCCCATCTCCTTCAGGGCTTTCAATTTCTAAGTCATAACTCTCTTCTTCAGGTAGGGTTTCGGCTCTGACTTCTCCAGTTTCTTCAGGAACTATATAGTTGATCTCAGGCTCAGAGTCTTCGCCGAGAAGGGTGTCGTTACCGATGGTATATTTGCCAAGGTCTTTTTGTGTCCAGGGTGAAGTCTCATCAGAATCATCGTCTTTAAGCAGAAGGTCTTTATCCATATCTGGAGGAATTAAGGGGGCGTCGTCTTCGTCTGTGGGCATTTCGGTTTTCAAGTTAAGTTCTTGAAATTCGTCATCAACATTGGGCATTTGTGGAGGGTCAAAATTATCCATGCTCCAGCTTTCCCCTGGCATGAGGTCGGGAGAACCTTCAGGCGCAATAACTTCCTTTACTTGAGGTGTTTGTTGAGAGGGAGAGGGTGTTTTACTTTTGGAGCTTTCTTCAAAATCAGGCAGCTTTGGAAAGCTCAGATAAGATGACAAGGTTTGCTCTTGGGTTCTTGGGACGAGGCTCTGAACAAGAGCCCGTAGGGACTTTACGTCAAAAGGTTTTTCCAGTTGGCCATCAGCTCCGGAGGCCTGCATTTTGTCCTCATCGAGATCCATAAACCCACTCCACATGAGGACTACAGGAGTCTTTTGCAGGTCTGAATTTTGTTTGATTTCAAGGCTGACATCATAGCCGTTTTTCTTTTGCAGCAAGACATCGGCAAAAATAATATCTGGCTTGAAGGTCTCGGCGACAGCCGTCACATCGAGCCCCACATTCACGGGCTTCACCTCAACGGCAAAATCCTGAAGAGCCAATTGAAAGACCTTTTTGATTGTGCTGGATTCATCAGCCAGTAAGACGCGCAAAGCCATGGATTGATCTAACGACTTTTGAGGAATTGAGTCAATACATTCTCTATGAATTCTTTTTTTAGGGGGCGTATTTTGAATTTTTTGATAAGATATGCGGGATGATCTCAATTATTGATAAGTATGTGGCCCAGCTTTTTATTTTGTTTTTTCTGGCAGGGCTACTGACTTTTACAACTTTATTTTTGGTTGTCGATTTTTTAAGCTTCGCGGCTCAATTTACTGATGCAGGGTTTGATACCCTGCTGAAGTTTTATGGTTATTTGTTACCTTCTGTGATTTATCAAATGATTCCGGTAGCCAGTTTATTGGCTACGGTCTTCACCTTATCTGCTTTGAATAAATCCAATGAGCTTATAGCACTTTTTAGTGCTGGCATGAGTTTGGCTCGAATCAGTGCACCTATTCTGGTGATTGTTGCCGGTCTGTCGGCATTGTCATTTTGGTTGGGAGACCAAGTACTGCCACGATTTGAGCAGAAAAAAAATTATGTGGAATACGTAGAGCTGAGAAAAAAACCAGGCCTTTACTCTACGGTCAATACTAATAAAATTTGGTATCGTTCAGAAAACGTATTATTCAATATTCAGACCCTCAATCCAGAAGAGGCCAAGGCTGAGGGAATGACTCTGTACTATTTTGATGAGGCTTGGGGCTTAGTTCAGCTGATTAAAGCAAACACTGTATCCATACTGGAGGATGTTTGGGTCTTGAAAAAGGGGACTGTCACGCTATTCAATACAGATTCCAGTTTTCCGTTGACCAAGTCCTTTGATGAAAAACAGATTTCCATGAGTGAGGCGGTGGCTGATTTGAAGTCTTCCTCCCAGGCATCGACAGTAATGAGCCTTGGTGAGTTGCGTCGATTTATCAAAAGAAATAAAGACGCCGGTCTTGATACAACCCGTTATGAAGTGGATTATCACAGCCAGTTTGGATTTGCTTTTGCAGCCTTGGTTATGGCACTGATGGGGATTCCGTTCAGCGTTTCTCGGCAGCGATCTGGGGGCTTTTTTCTCAATGCCGGGATCTGTATTGGCTTGGCGTTCCTCTATTGGGCACTCTACAGCTCCTCCTTGACCTTGGGGAGGTACGGGGTTCTGAGCCCATTTATCTCCGCTTGGGCGCCTAATTTTCTAACCCTGGGCAGCTCTATTTATCTTCTATTTCGCCTTAATAAATAGGCTTTTCAAATGTCGTTCGATTGGGTACAAACACCTGAAAAAGAGGTGATTTATGGCGTTGCTCGACATTTTAAAATTTCCAGATCCTCGTCTGCGCAAAAAATGCGCCCCCGTGAAAGAGGTCACAGATGAGCTGCGCGAGTTTGCCTCCAATATGCTGGAAACCATGTATCATCACAAAGGTATTGGGCTGGCGGCAGCTCAGGTGAATCGTCAAATTCGATTTCTTACTGCAGACACTCGTCCCAAAGATGAGCGGGGCCGCTATAACTATGGAGAAATGACGGAGCTGGAAAAAGCTATTGAACAGCCTGTCAAAATTTTTAACCCAGTGATTGTGAACAAAGAGGGTAAGACCACTTATGATGAAGGTTGTTTGAGTGTGCCCAGCTATTTTGAAACTGTTGAACGATTCAACTATATTGAAGTCGAAGGGTTGGATTCTGAGGGCCATAAAATGACTATTAAAACAGATGGTTTGTTGTCCATCTGTATTCAGCATGAAATTGATCATTTGGATGGTAAGCTTTTTATTGATCGACTGAGCCCTATTAAGGCCAATCGCTTGAAAGCAAAGATCAAAAAATTGGGTTACCCTGACCCGGATGAGGATGAAAAAAAAGCACTAGAACCTGAAGAAGTTCGCCAGTGAGTGTCATCCGAACTATTTTTTTGGGAACCCCTTTTATTGCGAGAGAGTGTTTGAGGGCCCTTCATGAGGATGAGCATTTTGAAGTTGTGGGAGTGATCTCACAACCAGACCGGCCTGCAGGGCGAAATATGAAACTTCAGGCCTCTGCTGTGAGTCAATATGCTGTTGAGCAAAACCTTCCTCTGATTTGCCCTGAAAAAGCCAAAGGGCCAGAGTTTATAGAGGCCATTAAAAAAATGGGTGCTGAGTGTGCTGTGGTTGTGGCTTATGGACAAATACTCAATAAGGAGTTTCTAGAGCTTTTCTACCAACGCGTGGTGAACGTTCACGCCAGTTTGTTGCCTCGGTGGCGGGGGGCCGCTCCCATTCAACGAGCCATTATGGAAGGTGATAAGGAGACGGGTGTTTGTCTACAGGTAATGGTTAAAAAGCTAGACGCTGGTGATGTATTGAACTATCGCAAAATTAAAATTGAGAATTCTATGACAGCTATGGATCTACATGATGCTATGATTCCTTTAGCTCAGGACCTTTTAAAAGTAGACCTGATGGACTATCTGCGAGGCCATCTTTCTGCAAAACCTCAGGATGAGGCTCAGGTGACCTATGCTCACAAAATTGACAAATCAGAAAGTGTCGTGGACTGGAATTTGCCAGCTCGGACTATTTTTCAACGGCAGAGAGGGTTAATGATGGGACCAGGCTCTGTTACAAGGCTGCGCGGTAAAAGGCTGAAACTGATTCAAATAGTTGTGGTGGATGAAACCTCAAAAGGGACTCCTGGGGAAATTGTTGGCCTGGACGGAGAGAATATAATAGTTCAATGTCATCCGGGGAGAGTGCAACTTATGGAAGTTCAACCAGAGTCCCGGTCTCGTCAGACGGTAAAGCAATTCCTTGCGGGGCACAATATAAAAACAGGGGAGGTTTTTGGGTGAGTAAAGCCTTTTTGATTGCACCAAGTATTTTATCTGCCGACTTTGCCCGCTTAGGTGAGGAGATTCGGGCCGTGGAAAAAGCTGGTGCAGATTGGGTTCATGTGGATGTTATGGATGGGCACTTTGTTCCGAACCTCACTCTGGGCGCCCCTATTGTGAAGTGTCTTAGATCTGTCACTGAAAAACCTTTGGATGTGCATTTGATGATTGAAGAGCCGCATCGTTACATTGAGGACTTTGCCAAAGCTGGAGCAGATTACTTAACGATCCACGTAGAGTCTCGCTCAAATATTGCAGACACCTTAGCAGCTATTCGAGACCTAGGGGTTAGGCCCGGAATCACATTAAAGCCGTCTACACCACTTTCTGATATAGATCCTTATTTGCAAATGGTGGACTTGGTGTTGGTGATGACAGTGAACCCAGGTTTTGGTGGGCAGAGTTTTATGCAGGGGCAGGTAAAAAAAATCACCGAATTGAGACGTCGGTTTCAAGGGCAGTCTGGTGCACCTCTGATTGAAGTCGATGGTGGAGTCAATGATCAGACTGTACATCAGCTAAAAGATGTGGATGTTTTGGTGGCTGGGAGCTTTATTTTTAAATCCAATGACTACAAACAAAAAATTAATCAGTTAAAGGGGGCTCAATGATTCACTTGGATGGGGAAAGCCTCAATATTGAAGATGTCTGGGCTGTTGCCTACAAAACAAAAGCTGATTTCTCAGTAAGTGTGGCGGATTCCGCAGCCGCACGAGTTAAAGAATCTCGTGAATACATTGAAGGCCGGATTAAAAATGGTGATGTGATGTACGGGGTTAACACTGGTTTTGGTGCCTTCAGTTCTGTAAAAATCTCCAAGCAGGATATTGTTCAGTTGCAGAAAAATCTGATCCGCTCTCATTGCACCGGAGTGGGATCACCTTTTTCCATTCCTGAAACCCGAGCGATCATGCTTTTACGTGCCAATGCGCTTGTAAGGGGCCACAGTGGTATTCGATTCACGGTTATTAAAAAAATTCTGGAGTTTTTGAACAATGATATTATTCCAGTGATTCCTCAGCAGGGAAGTGTGGGAGCTAGTGGTGATCTGGCCCCCTTATCTCACCTGGCCTTGGCATTAATTGGTGAAGGTAAGGTATGGAATGATGGTCAACAAGTGTCGGCTCAAAAGTGGCTTCAACAAAAAGGCATAGAACCTTTGGAGCTGGCAGCTAAAGAGGGTTTGTCATTGATCAATGGTTGTCAGGTAATGACGGCTGTGGGGCTGCTCAACGCCAAGGAGGCTCGTCGCTTGGTATGGATGACAGACTTGGCAGGGGCGATGTCACTGGAAGCTCTGAGGGGGAGCCGATCGGCCTTTGATCCATTGATTGCAGCGACCCGTCCTCACCCTGGAGAGGCAAAAACAGCACGCAATATGCTGACTCTTCTTGGGGCTAAGTCTGAGATTTCAGAAAGCCATGAAAACTGTAATAAAGTTCAAGATGCCTACTCCCTACGATGTATTCCAGCAGTCCATGGCGCTGCCAAAGATGCCCTAAACAACACGGTGAAAACCCTTGAGGTGGAGGCGAACTCATCTACAGACAACCCTTTAGTATTTGCCAAAGACAATAAAGTTCTTTCTTGTGGGAACTTTCATGGAGAGCCTGTCGCGTTTTCTATGGATTTTTTGGGAATTGCTATGAGTGCCATGGCTAGCATGAGTGAGTGTCGGATTGAAAAGTTGATCAACCCAGCGATGAGTGAACTGCCAGCTTTTTTAGCTCCTCAGGGAGGGCTCAACAGTGGTCTTATGATTGTTCAGGTGGCGGCAGCCTCACTGGTCAGTGAAAACAAAATCTTATCCCACCCGGCTTCAGTGGACAGTATCCCCACTTCAGCAGATAAAGAGGATCATGTAAGCATGGGAACTATTGCGGCACGAAAGCTGGGGCAGATTGTGAAGAATGCAGAAAATATTGTGGCAATGGAGTTATTGTGTGCTTCTCAGGCCTTAGATCTACTGAGGCCCTTGAGGCCGACTGCCGCTGTAGCTGCTGCCTATGAAGTGATTCGCACGGAAGTGCCATTTGCCGAAGTCGATCGTGTGTTTTCAGATGATATTGAGGCCATAAAAAATATGATTCGGTCAGAAAGGTTGTCGATGGCTATTAGGGAAAGTGTAGGAGGGTTGGAATGGTAGGGCCGAGAAAAGTGACAGCACCTAGAGGGACGGAGCTGAACTGCAAAGGTTGGCTTCAAGAGGCTGTTTACCGCATGATTCAAAATAATTTGGACCCTGACAATGCAGAAATTCCTGACGAATTGATTGTTTATGGGGGGCGTGGCAAGGCTGCTCGTAACTGGGAGTGCTTTGAAAAAATTTTGGCGGCACTGAAAACTTTGGAGTCCGATGAGACCCTGTTGGTGCAATCGGGTAAGCCCATTGGGATTATCAAAACCCATGAAGATGCCCCTAGAGTACTGATTGCTAACTCCAATTTGGTTCCCAAGTGGGCCAACTGGGAGGTATTTGATGAGTTGGATAAAAAAGGTCTGATGATGTATGGGCAGATGACTGCCGGTAGTTGGATTTATATTGGAACTCAGGGGATTGTTCAGGGAACCTATGAAACTTTTGCTGAAGCTGGCCGTAAACACTTCTCTGGAACCCTGAAAGGTAAGGTGATTTTGACGGCTGGTCTTGGAGGCATGGGCGGGGCCCAGCCGTTGGCAGGAGTATTTACAGGAGCCACAGTTTTAGCAGTAGAGGTGGACCCCCATCGTATACAACGGCGATTGGAAACTAGATACGTAGATGAGAAAGCCGATAACGTCGACGATGCCATTGTTCGAGTTAAAAAATATGCAGAAGCCGGTGCAGCCAAGTCGGTGGCTTTGTTAGGCAATATGGCTGAGGTGATTCATAAACTTATAGAAAAAGGCTTTCAACCAGACATTTTGACAGACCAGACATCGGCCCATGATCCACTGACTGGATATATTCCCAAGGGTTACTCACTGGAGCAGGCGGAAGCTCTAAGGGTCAGTGATCCTCAAAAATATGTTAGTTTGTCAAAAAAGAGCATGGCCCATCATGTAGAGGGGATGCTGGCTATGCAGAAAAAAGGTGCAATCACTTTTGATTACGGTAATAACATTCGCGCCATGGCCCAGGATGAGGGCGTGGAAAACGCCTTTGATATTCCCGGGTTTGTGCCTGAATATATTCGCCCGTTATTTTGCAAAGGGTCCGGTCCCTTTCGTTGGGTAGCCCTTTCTGGAGACCCAGAAGATATTAAAGTTACTGATGACGCCTTGAGGGAGTTGTTTCCAAACAAACAGCACCTTCTTAATTGGTTGGACATGGCCGAAGAAAGAATCGCTTTTCAGGGGCTTCCGGCCCGTATCTGCTGGTTGGAGTATGGAGAAAGGGCTAAAGCTGGTCTCAAGTTCAATGAGTTAGTGGCGACAGGAAAGTTAAAAGCCCCACTTGTGATTGGCAGAGATCATTTGGATTGTGGGTCCGTGGCCTCTCCCAATAGAGAAACTGAAGGTATGCTTGATGGTACAGATATGGTTGCTGACTGGCCCATTCTTAATGCATTGACTAACACAGCTTGTGGAGCCACTTGGGTGAGTTTTCATCATGGTGGTGGTGTCGGGATGGGGTATAGTCTTCATGCGGGCCAAGTGATTGTTGCAGATGGCACAGATCAGGCAGCTTGTCGTCTACAACGTGTACTGACAGCTGACCCTGCTCTAGGAGTGCTCCGTCATGTAGATGCGGGCTACGAGGATGCAAAAACTACGGCTCGTGATCGAGGCGTGAAGTCTTTGTGGCTCACAACTTGAGTTGAACAAGAGTTCCTGCTGTGCGACCCCAAAGTTCAAACTCAATAACATAAAAATCCAGCAGTGGAGTTCGAGGGATCTTGATGACCAGTTGGTCTTGGTTATTGGATACAGCCTGGCAATAGACTTTCTCTAAGTATTCTAGCGACATGGAGAACTGCCATTGAACTAAGTGGAATAAAAGATTTTGCCACAAGATGTTTTGAGTCCTTGGGCTCATAGCAATGGTAGTGATGGAAAAAAAGGGTATGTCTATTTCATATTTAGATATTTCATGAAGACGTTGTCCAGAGAGCATAAGGATGTGAGCCATTTGTTTTATATATTTCTCAAGGGCTATAGAAGAAGTGCTGAATTCTAAAAAGTTTTCCTGTTCTTCTTTTGGAGTGATTTCTTTAACCAAGTCCACCCATATTTTTGCAAGTCTTTGGGACTGCTTGAGTTGCACAAAAAACAATCCAAGGCGCGTAGTCATCATATTGGGGGAAGAGTCTTGGGTTGTATTCAACGAATCCGCTAACGAGGCTATTTCTAGAAAATTCATAACTGCTGAGGTGTAGATAAAGCTGTCACTGGCTATGGTCTCTTGAGACTCCATCTTTTGGCTCCAGTCCATAGAGTGAACTTGTAAGCTTTTCATGGAGTTGAGTGCGGCAGAGCTTTCAATGAGAACAATGGGCGGCGAAGAAAGGCTGTGAAAGTTAGAGCACTCTACCTGTGCATAAGAACTCCACGTAAGCGCACCAATGCTGATAATGACTATGAGCCGTTTTAATAAATTCATATTTTATGATCCTTCTTCCAGCCCAATTTTTATCATAAAATCTTTATTTTCGGGTTTTTTTTAGAATCCCTGTTTTTGGTTCATATACTTTTGAAAAAATGTAAAAATACACTCGCCTGATTTTTGGGGGAGGAATTTGAAGTTGATTATTGTTTTGGTTTTAGGACTATGTGGGCTCGGTTGGTCCAAAGAAGAAGCACCAAACCTGTTGACGACTTCCGAACCAGCCTTTGAAAAGGAAGAGTTAAAGCCCCTTTGGGAATGGGGGATGGCCACTATAGGACTTTGGACTCCGGATTATCCCGGCGCTGAGCAGGGAAAGGCGCGGTTTTTGCCAGTCCCTTGGTTTTATTATAGAGGTCCAATCTTTCGTGCTGACGAGGGGGGTGGTTTTCGCGGAAGGTTTTTGAATAAGTCTCACTGGGAATTGGACCTCAGCCTTGGTGCTGCTTTTCCAGCAGATTCTGAAGACAATGAAGCTCGGCGTGGGATGGAGAATCTTGATTGGATTTTTGAAATCGGTCCAAAGGCTGTTTACTTTATCAACCCTAGGGGCTCTGAGAACTCATTCACCCTTCATTTGCCGTTTCGAGTTGTATCTTCCACAGACTTTGGTCGCTTGGATGTCCGTGGGTACCTTATTGAACCGAGTATTAACTATATTGACAAAGTATTTATACACCCGTCATTGGGAGTTAGTTATTCGACATCAGCCACCTTTGCAACGAGATCCGTGAACGAATACTTTTATGAAGTGAGTCCTGAGGAGGTCTTGCAGGATCGTCCTATTTATCGGGCCCAAGGAGGGTATATGGGCACTCATTTTAGCTTAGGTTTTTTTTGGCAGGTGGCCCGCAACTGGAGGTTTTTTGCCGCATGGTCCGGCACGTCCTATGAGGGGGTGGCCAATGTAGACAGTCCTCTTTTAAAGAAAAAATGGACTAATGCTGGTGCGGTTGGGGTGCTCTGGCGATTTTACGAAAGCGACTCCCGAGGTTACCAGTAGTGCAAGAAAATTCAAATCGGATCGGTAGAAAAGCTTTAAGGGCCATATCCTTGGCCCGAAAAGCCGAAGTTTTGTCTGGGGTGCTCTCCACAGTTCCCTTGACTTAAGTCTGGATCGGCTTAAATTGAGAAAGTCTTGAGTCAAAAAGCGACAGTGAACCTGTTTCAATTTGTTACACTCAAAGGAATTTATGCCCAAGCTTTATAGAAATATTGAGAATTTACTGACACTTGAAGGTGTTGATAGATATGTTGACAGCTCTGATTCAGATGTAAAAAACCTTTCTATAGTGAGACAGGCAGCCCTTTTGGAGTGCAATGGAAAAATCAGCTGGCAAGGATCCGAAAGCCGATTAGATATGAGTGCCATTCAAAAGCTTTGTGAGGGACAGGAGCTTGAGGAGGTGGATTTGGGTGGCCGTGATGTTCTTCCTGCCTTTGTCGAGTGCCACACTCATTTGGTTTTTGCAGGTGATCGCAGTGAGGAGTTTGAGCTGCGCAACCAGGGTGTCAGTTATCAGGAGATAGCAGCCAATGGTGGAGGAATTCTTTCTACCGTCAAGGCAACAAGAAAAGCCTCTGAAGAACAACTGCGTTACTTAGCTCAAAAACGGGTGGATAAATTTCTTAGGCAGGGAGTGACTGTCTGTGAGGTTAAATCTGGCTATGGTCTGTCCCATGAGCAGGAAATGAAAATACTACGAGTGGCCAGTCAATTGGTAGGAGTTGATATTGTACCTACGTTTCTTGGTCCTCATGCAAAGAGCCCTGATATGGAGATGGATCAATGGTTCCAGCAGATTATCGATAAAACTCTGCCGGAGGTGATGGAGAAAAAACTGGCTCAACGGGCCGATATTTTTATTGAAGATGGTTTTTTTTCCTACGAACAGGGAAAGAGGTATTATGAAAGGGCTCAGCAATTGGGGTTTCAACTGACTGGCCATGTAGAGCAAATGAGTCGTCAGGGAGGAGCTGCTTTAGCAGAGAGTTTTTCTGCTAGCAGTGTGGATCATGTGATTGAGATTTCAGATGATGATATTGCTCGATTGTCAAAGAGCGGTACGGTCAGCGTTTTGTTGCCGGGAGCTGATTTTTACTTAAGGATGAAGTACCCCCCTGCTCGAAAACTTTTGGATGCTGGGGCCCGTGTGGCATTGGCCACAGATTTTAATCCTGGAAGCTGTCCGACCCAAGACTTGTCAATGATAGGTGTTTTAGCTCGCTTGGAAATGAAAATGTCATTGTCTGAGGTGATAGCTGCTTACACCATCAATGCAGCTCGAGCCCTGAACTGCCAAGATACCCATGGCTCATTGGAGGTGGGAAAGCAGTGTGATTTTGTAGTTCTAGATGACAGTTACAGAACCCTTTTTTATCAGGTGGGATATCATCCCGTATATGATGTATACAGAGGCGGAAAAAAGAGCCCATTGGTTTATATCGATCCGGTTTAAATTTATGGAGTGTTAGCAGCCTGCTAGACCAAAGGCGGTGATCTCAACTATTTAAAAAAAACATAAAAAAGTTTTGATTTTTTATACAAAAGTTAACTAGTCTAAAAGCAGAACATACCGATCCGGTTTGAATTTTTGAGATTGAGGTGGCTGCAAATCAATTTCAAAAAACTGAAAAATTCAAACCGGATCGGTATAAGTCCCACGAACGCTGACAATATGGAATAAATCCGCTTCTCAGGCAACCCAACCTGAATGAAGTAGCGAATAATTTAGCACCAAGGACGGGAGCTTATTGTATGCATCAGCCCATCGCTCACTTGACACAATCACAGTATTACTCACCAGCATTGAATGCTGCAATTTTTGATGGCCCCATCCGGCTTTACTTTGCTCAGTCTCAGGAACCTGAGGCTTTGGAGGTCTATTTTCGGCTGCAAAAAGAAGTTCTTGAGAGCTTTGAATTGGCTAAAAAGTATCTTCAGGAGGGTGACCAGAATATTTTTATTCTGACGTACCCCAGCGACGAAGTTTTTGAGCAGTCTTGCGGGGACGCTGTCGGAAAAGAAAGCGGAGTTGTACTTCAAAAATTGGGAAATGATTTTATTCTGGGCATTCGGGGGCCGGTGAGGGAATTGGAATTCGTAAGAATCCAGGAAGGGCTTTTTCGAATTTTTAATTCCAGTCAGGCTCCCGAGCCTTCTTTGAATCCGACTTTATAGCAGAAAACAGTTGGTTCATGACATCTGTGTGGTTCCAGGGAATGGCTCCATGGGACTCCCAAACTTTGATTTTGTCTTCAGAAAAAAGAAAGTGGGCAGGTAAACTCTGGCCTCCAAAGTTATGAAAGACTCTGGCTTTGGAGTCAATGTGTTCAAAATTCAAATGGCCCAAATTTAAAAGCAGTTGACGAGACCTTTGAAAATGATCACTGTCTTTTTCATCAATATTGACCAGAAGAACATGGATGTCAGATTGCTTTCCTGCAAACCTCTGTAGGTCTGGAAGTTCATCAACACAGGGGCCACACCAAGCTGCCCAAAAGCTGATGAGAACAGGTTTTTTTGGCCACTGAAAGCCAGGAATTTCAGGGATTGGATCTGGAGCCTTTTTTTTGTTATTATAATGAACGCGGGCTATATTTGGTGTTATGGGGATCAGGTTACTGGCTGCAATGAGACCCAGAAGAAGAATAAGTATGGTTGTCGATGCAGCAATAGCCATGTATCGAAGAACCTTTTTGGATTCCTGAGTATCATCATAAGAGGGAGTGGATGAAGAGCCTTTTTCCATTTATAGATCAAAGAAACAGCTTTTATAAAGGCCGTCAATGCACAAATGAATCTTCAGGCCAGATTGTAGTAGAATACATTCTATTACTGGTAGTGTGTGTAGGGGTTGCTATCTTGATGACCACAACTTTGGTGAGTCGCAGTCCTGAAAATCCAGGCTTTCTTGTTGTCAAGTGGGTCGATATCATCCAAACCATTGGCAAGGATGTCGTGGATGAGTAGGTCTATACTGGTTCGGCAGATATTCAATCACCAGGAATAAATTGCAAAATTCAAAACTCAATTGGGGAGATAGGAGTAGACTGTTACTCTCTTTATTGATGGAGAAATTCAGAACATTCAGTGGTCCCAGATGGCAACTGGTTCAAAAAAGTAGACTTGGTGTTCGCTATGAACCCTCGTGCATCAGCTATTGAGGAGCGGCTGAATGAGCCGGCAATTTTTCCACTTTATACTCTTCAACAATATAACGTGGTGACAGACTTTTTTGCTGCAGACCCCGGTTGGGAGATCAATGACAATGCTATTGGTTCTGAATTCTTTCCACCAACCCCCTGATGGTGGTTTAAAAATAAATAGATTTGCGTTTTTTTAATTCTTGCTGGATGCGTTCTTGCATGGTTTCACGAATGTCATCGGCAATCTCGTGCATGAGTTCGCTGTCTCTCACTTTTGAAACGGGATAGGGGAGTTGAATGGGAGGTAGGAAAATAATTTTCCACTTAGCAGGGAGAGGGATGAGGTTCAGTGGCAACGGTAAGACAAGGCCTCTGAGGTATTTTGTCAGGTGTAGTCGCTTCAGATTAATATGAGTCTCTTCAGCCCCAATAACAATGGTGGGAACAATAGTGGCATTGGCTTCAATTGCAATTCGAACAAAGCCGCGCTTGAACTCCTGAAGAGAGTAAGCTCGAGACGAAGGCTTGAAGTTTCCATACTCACCTTCGGGAAATAAAATAATTTGACGATTTTTTTTTAATTCGTAGAGAGCATTTTTTTTAGTGGCTTCCACAAAACCGAGCTTATTAGCAGGTACAGCAGTGGTTTTTGTTAAAAACCAAAGGTGGTGGGTGAGAACTTTGGGAGGAGTACCGGACAACCTTTGAATTTCATGCAGTAACATCATGGCATCAAAGCCAGAGTAGCCCGAATGGTTAGGGGCATATAGGGCTCGCCCCTTCTTAATAATGTTTTCTTCGCCATCAATTTCAAGGCGAAAGTATTTTTCCATGAGTTCCATCAAAAACAAGGGCATGACTCGATACAGCAGGGTCTCTGAATCCAGCCCTTTGAGCTTTTCAAAGAAACGGGCATTTGGCATTTTAAAAGAGGGTTTCATTGCGATATCAACCTCTGAAGGGGGAGTTCCGTTATGTCCAAATTTATTCTTGCGATTGATCAGGGAACAACCGGTACAACTGTGAGTATCATACAACAAAATGGATTGCCTTTGGCAAAATTCAATATGGAATTTTCTCAAAAATATCCAAAACCAGGTTGGGTAGAGCACGATGCCAAGGAAATCTGGTCCACAGTGGAGGTGGGCATTGAAAAAGTTTTAGAGAAAGCCAAAGTCAAAGGGCACAGTATTGCTGCTATAGGGATTACCAATCAGCGAGAAACGGTGGCTTTATGGGATCGGTCTTCAGGTCAGCCTATTCATCATGCCATTGTTTGGCAGTGTCGTAGAACTACAGATTTTTGTCAGAAGCTCAAAGGCACTGATGCAGAAGAGTTAATTCACACTCAAACGGGTCTTGTTATAGATCCTTATTTTAGTGGCTCCAAGTTTAAATGGTTGCTCGATAATGTGAGTGACGCTCGTTTCAAGGCAAACAAAGGCGAGTTAGTTGGAGGAACGATGGATACTTGGCTGGTTTGGAACCTGACAAGTGGCATGAGCTTTAAAACGGACGTTTCTAACGCTTCCCGTACACAGTTAATGAATATTCAAACTGGGCAATGGAGCGATGACCTTTTAAGGCTCTTTGAAGTACCACCCTCATTACTTCCAGAAATTGCTCCGAGCTCTGGAATTTATGGAAAAACAAAAGGTGTTAAAGGGTTACCTGATGGGATTCCTATTTCTGGTATGGCTGGCGATCAGCAGGCAGCCCTATTTGGACAAGCCTGTTTTCAGAAGGGTGCAGCCAAATGCACATTTGGAACAGGAAGTTTTATTTTAATGAATACAGGTCAGGAGATGACGCCTTCTCAATCGGGACTGCTGACCACAGTGGCTTGGCAATTGTCCGGCGATAAAACCTTGACCTATGCTTTAGAAGGGGGGGCTTTTATTTGCGGAGCAGCTGTGCAGTGGCTTCGGGATGAGTTACAATTTATTTCTTCAAG
>JAUILT010000162.1 GCA_030432925.1 Bdellovibrionia bacterium
TTTCGACTGGTTGTTCCCCGCCCTAGGGCAGATTACCTACGTGTTCCTCTCCCGTGCGCCACTAGTACTATACCCGAAGGGATTTCCTCGTTCGACTTGCATGTATTAGGCACGCCGCCAGCGTTTGTTCTGAGCCAGAATCAAACTCTTCAGTTGAATTCAAAAATTCAATTTCAAAATCTCATTCAAGCTTCAAAGAATCCTTTAGTATCTCCAAAGAGACTGTAAAGGTTCGCTTGGCTTAAAAAGTTAATTAATCCTTCCGGGACGAATCCCGTTGGGACCTCAAAACCATTGATAGTTAGCTATTTAGTTTTCAAAGAGCAAAAAACCGAGAAGTGGATTTTTATGGTATTAGATCTTCTTCGTCAACCCTCAAAAGCCATTTTTTCGCTTTTTTCTCCAAGAGATTTCTTTTCATCCCCTGAGCCTGAAATTTTTGTCCTCTGGACCCACTTTGGGTCCAAACCAGCGCTCTTAACAGTTTTCAGAAAAGGAGCCGTTCTACATCGTCAGTAGAAAAGCCGCCCTACGGTCGGCACTCCTGCGAGCTAAATATTGTCTGCGACAATATTTCCGCTCTCGGAAACATTCTACATCGTCAGTAGAAAAGCCACCCTACGGTCGGCACTCCTGCGAGCTAAATATTGTCTGCGACAATATTTCCGCTCTCGGAGATGCGTTGCGTTAAATTGCTTCGCAATTTAACGCACTCGCATTGGTGGAGGTGACAGGGATCGAACCTGCGACCTTCTGAATGCAAATCAGATGCTCTCCCAACTGAGCTACACCCCCAAAACAGATATCTTCCAGGCGCAGAAGAATGAACTAAGGGGCTGGCTCCGTCAACAGCTTTTCAGAAAAACTAAATCCCTTTCAACGGGTCCCCTTAATTGCGGAGACTCATGGCTTTCACCATTCATGTGTCAACAAAAATTCCAAGCCACACTCAAGACACACTAAAATGCTCTTTACTTTCAGATATTTAGAGAATCGCATCCGCAATTAAGGGGGGCCAGTTTATGAACTTTCCAGGTTTTTGGAACTGAGTTAAAGCAGGTTAGGGAGTATCTAAACCAACAGCCGGAAGGAGGCACATTGAAGAAAGACGATTTGTTTAAAAATTGACTCTGAGAGATCGCTGAGGTCAGGCGCTGGCTTTTTGATTGCCTATGAAAAACTGATGCATCCACACACGCTCAGGTGTTAGATCAAAGCCCACATTCTCAGCGCCACGAAGCACAGAATCAAAAACTCTTTTGAGAACCTCAACCTCTTCTTGAGAGCCAACTTCACCAGAAAGGGTGTCCTCAATAGCCTCCACAACCGACAAAATGTCCGGAGTGGTAACCACTTTAGGTAGCTTACTCATATCTAATCCATGACAGCTGGCTGGCTTGAACCCAATCAGGTTATCAGTGATCAGAATTTTCTTTCCAGAGGCAAAGTTCACTTGAAGAAAGCAGCGTCCATCTAAGTCTTTTCTCTCAAGAACCTCTTCTATTTCAGAAAATCGAAATGTCAGAGTTTTGCCATCAACCTGTTGGCTAATGGCTACCTCGTCTGTGGAACAGGCTGCAGACTTAAGTCCGGCACTCTGTCCGACGTAATCAACAATAACTTGCTGATTCTGGCTGGGTTCGCTATGTGAGCCGTTCAAAGGACCTCCTAAAAAAGTCATCGACTTCCTGCTTTATTATCGCCGACGGTGGGAGAAATCTTGAGTCTTTACAGGTATTTTTGGGTTATTGTCCTGTATCAATATGCACCATTCAGGAAAAAATCCTACTAAAGTGTCTGCTCTGTAGACAGAATTCGACTATAGAAGTAGAAAAGTGGGGTCACCGCTGTAGATGGCTGCGGTCATAAAGTTAAGAGTTTGAGGAGTTATTCCATGCTGATTCGCCGATGGCAGGCCGCGGTCGTCCCCAATGAACAACAAATAACAAGAATGTTCGAGATGGAGGGCCTTGAGCCTTTTCCTGAAACCCTTGAGCCTCAAAATGAAATCGAAGATCATCGCCATCCCTTTGACGAAGTTCGCATGGTTGCCCGCGGAGAGCTCTTAATGAACATTGCCGGAAACCAGCTCCTGCTACGAGCTGGAGACAGAATCACGGTGCCCTCAAATACTAGACATTCAAAAAAAGTAAATGGTGACCACCCCTGCACTTGTATTTGTGCAAAGAAAACCTTTTAGAAGTAGCCCTAAAAGTCCTGAAAGATTCAAACCATAGGTCCGTACATCTGACGCACTTCCTTCAAAACTGCCATCTCCACTTAATAGATGACTTTACAGCCTTGCGTATCTGCAGATAAAATGACCGGGTTACTTTTGAAGAGGAGCCTCGCAAATGTTTCCAGCTGATACACGTATTCTCGTTGTTGACGACACTAAGACCATCCGGTTACTTCTCAAGGAAATTCTTAAAAATCTTGGATACTCAAGTATCGATGAAGCTGAAGATGGAAGTCAGGCCCTCGATATGATGAAAAAAGAAGTGGATACTGACAAACCCTATGCGTTTATAATTTGTGACTGGAATATGCCAGGTTTAACGGGTATTGAGCTTCTCGAAATACGCAACGCAGATGAAAGATTCAAGAAAGTTCCTTTTCTTATGGTTACCATTGAAAGTGAAAGAGAATACGTACTCAAAGCCGTTGCCATGGGGGTTTCAGACTTTGTTGTAAAGCCGTTCAGTGAAGCCACTGTTAAAGCCAAAATGGAAAGTATCTGGAACCGCCTGAACGGCTAATGTAACGTCACACTAGTGTCGTAACCAATAAAATTTTTCACCGGCAGCGCAGGAATTTTTGAGCAAATTCAATGCGAGACGACGAAGGACTGGCCAGAAGCCAATTCGAGGAGGAGCAAATTGGAGTTGCTTAAAAA
>JAUILT010000069.1 GCA_030432925.1 Bdellovibrionia bacterium
TAAGGACAAGGAACCGCAATTAAAGGGACCAGTTTTAAACGATCAAGTGAGCCAGACAGGCCATGACTCATTTAGTCATAGGGCCGCCCGATGTATCTAATGGGTTGGGAATTGACTATTGTCAAAGCCATGAAAGACATTATTCAGCTGTTTGACAGCCTCATGCGCAGGTACACTCCAGACCCCTATATCATCGCTATTTTTCTAACAGGTCTCGTTGGCCTCGCAGCCCTTGTTGCCACACCAGCTGGCCCCAATGAAATCACCCTTGCCTGGGGAGATGGCTTTTGGAAATTACTTTCCTTCACACTTCAAATGGCCATGATCTTACTTGGAGGATACCTGGTCGCCAGTTCAGGCATTGTTCAAAAGGGTCTACAATCCGTCTGCAAAAAAATCCCCTCCCCCACAGTTGCCGTTATTGCCACCACCCTGATTGCCGGAGTGGCCTCGTGGCTGAACTGGGGATTTGGCCTGGTCATTGGAGCCTTCCTCGCTGTGGAAATGGCCAAAGCCGTTCCGGGCACTCACTTTCGCGTATTGGTAGCCAGCAGTTATTCTGGATTTTTACTCTGGCATGCAGGGCTTTCCGGCTCCATCCCGCTGGTAGCTAATACCGAAGGCAATTTTTCACTCGATTGGGTGGGCAGGGTCATCCCCTTATCTGAGACTCTATTCTCCGTATTCAATATCACAGCCCTTATCGGATTGCTTATTCTACTCCCACTAACTAACTGGTTTTTGTCTCTCAGCGTGGACCCCAAAGAAAAGGTGATGTTACCTGAGGAAAAATCAACAACAATACAAATACCAGAAATGGAAAGTACGCCCGCTCAAACACTGGAGAACAGCTTTTGGATTCCTGTTTTATTTTTTGCATTTGCTACATACTACCTAGCGCTTGTCATTCACAAAGGACAATTTCGTCTCGACCTGAACACCATCAATTATATGTTTTTATTTCTGGGGCTGATTCTCCACTGGAGAACCCAAAGCTTTCTAAAATCCATACAAAAAGGCGTCGGGAAGTTAGGCCCCATCCTCATTCAATATCCGCTCTACGCCGGTATCATGGGGATCATGCGAGAAACCGGTCTAGCGAATGCTATGTCTGATTTTTTTGTCAACACCTCCACTCAAACAACCTTTCCACTGTTCACTTTTCTGGGGGCAGGACTGGTGAATTTCTTTATCCCTTCTGGAGGAGGTCAGTGGGCAGTACAAGCTCCCGTCGTGATCCCTGCTGCAGAAACTCTAGGAGTGGATGTCCCTTTGACTATTATGGCTGTAGCCTGGGGGGACGCATGGACCAACATGGCTCAACCCTTCTGGGCTTTGCCTCTACTGGCCATTGCTGGCCTGGGGGCTAAAGATATTCTTGGCTTTACATTGACCATTCTGTTTGTAAGCGGACTTTATTTGTCGACGCTTTTTTTGCTGTTCGCCTAAGCTGGTTTTCACTGATTTTAACCCAGGTCATTTCACCAGGATCACAGACAAACCCATACAGGCAGGAAAAGTTGACCGTGTAGCTATTGTAGTGAATATGTCCCAGCCAAGCGCCCCCCTGCTTTTCCACAGCTTCAAAACTCACCATATTGTGGTCTAGAGTGGAATGTTCAAAAGGCCACTCTCTTAAACCCTTGCTGTTTGTAAAGCCGGACACCACTGTAGATGATGTCTTTGAAAACTCCGTGTAGGAAGACAAAGTCAAAGTGTCTCCGGGCTGGATGGCCAGCAGGGGCTCTGATCGAAATTTTTGACTTTGTCCCTCTTGACTGAATCCAGTGAGTATTTCTGCTTTGTTGGCAAGATCCTGATGGCTATAAACAGGGGCAAAGAACGACTGATAATCCCAGTCCCTTCCACTAACCACACCGGCAAACCACCACTTCCCATCGTATCTGCAAGCCAATGCTCCCCCTGAGTCCCCAGGCTGAACTAAAGCTGAAGCTCCACGACGACCATCCAGATAAATAACACTGTCTTTGATTCCCATGTGCTCTGCTTGAACTTCAATTGCACTGATTTCAAGGGTTGGTTTTTGAACATTTTGTCCTAACTCCTTTGAGAATCCAAAAAAACCACATTGGTTAGCACCCTTCAAAAGATCAACGAGCTCACTTTGATTTTGAACCCACTGTGGTGAATCCACAGAAATAGAGTGTGACAATTTCACAATAGCCACGTCCGAGCCTCTCAACGCAATATCATATTCTAGATTTTCAAGATCTAGATTCTCTGAAACTTCAAACAAACGAACATTTGCCCGTTCACTCCCACACTGAATAATAGTGTTTTGATTCATGTTTTTTGTACAATGACCGGCCGTAATCAAAGTTGAAGGGTCTTTGAGAAATCCACTACAAACCTCCGTGCGCACTGAAGACTCCTCTTGCAGAGTGATCAAGCACAAGCCCTTTGGCCTCTGTGATTCAGGAATCGAAGGCCCTAATCCCGCCCAGGCCGGTAGAACCAAAAGCGCAAAAACTCCTCCGATGAGATGCCCTCTCAACAATTAAAACCTCCACTTTGAATGAAAGGCATTATGCCCAACCAGGAGAGGATTTTCGATGGATGATTGACTTAAGAAATCATTTCAAAAAAATGGGAACCTCTCTCCCTCCTTATTGGCTGGAGAGCCTGCCATCCGTCAATGGCCAAAACAGTTTCTTTCTGGACTTATTCCGTTTACTTATGTTTTCATCGCCGTGCCCAACCATAAAAGGGTATGCAACGTACTTTTTTGCTTCTATACAGATTAAACTGGTCCCCTTAATTGCGGATGCTAACGGCTTCTACCATTTGTACACTGGCAAAAGTTTCAAGCCACACTCAAAATATACTAAAATACTCTCTACTTTCAGAAACTTAGAGAATTATATCCGCAATTAAGGGGACCAGTTTTAGAATATTTTTAAGCTGATTGCATAAAAACCCTTGATGAGTCACTTTTATTCAACACCTGATCAAATTTGACACCAAAATGGCCTTTATGGCTTACCCAAGCTACGCGCCCAATAATCATATAGCTACCCTTACCATCATCTTTGGGCACTTTGATCTGAATACACTCGCCTATTCGTATTTGCTGGCTTCCACCCCGAGCCTGCAATCCACCGGCAGAAATATCTACAATGTGTATTCTCGAAGTCGGCCCAGCTCTAGTGATTAACTGTGCTCTCTTTGAAACCAAATACCTATAGTGAGCACGCATAGCAACCTGTTCTCCTCGTATCATTCTTTGCACAACCCCTCTTAAGTCTTTCAATTCAAAATTGACATCAAGTAAAGTACACCTCGGAATCTGATAACGCTGAAACTCTTGCCTTTGTATTTGTTTGACCCTAGAAACCAATGCCAAAACTACTAAATGTGGAAATTCGTGCGAAATATTATCCATCAATTCAATATGGCTATCCTCAAAAAACTCCTCTACCAAAACCAACCCTGACAGACGGTCCCTCTTCAACCAATATCTAACCTCCTCTAGACTTGAAAATACCCGAACCCGAGTGGATTGCGTGTTTTCAAGTTTTTCAATAACCTTAAACCTATGCCGTGATGGCTTTCCAACGACGCCAATAGAGTTCATAGAGCCTCCCCCCAATTATGAGGCCTCACTCCCCCCAGAGGCCTCATGCACTATACCTTCTGCAATCAACGGACCCACTCAGATGAAATTTAGAGATAACTCACATTAACAGTTGAAAACTAAATCGACATTTTCACTAAAATTTTGACGTGAGTTTATGAGACATTTAAGAGACTCTTTGTGGTCTGTCTCAAATACTTTTTACTAGAGACAAAAATAACTCCCAAAGTGATAACGAAAATAAGTAACGTAGAAAATAACGGAGCTTTCCAGGAAAATACCCAGACACTTTCAAATAATACTTGAGAGAGAATATAACTGAATACCACACTTACCGTAACTCCTAAAAAAGCTGAGAACATGGCTAGGATCAAGTATTGCAAATAAATATACCTCTGTATGACCTTATAATCTGCTCCCAAAACCTTTTTAAGGCCTATCTGCCATCTCTTTTTTTCCATCTGATGGGAGAGAATTGAGAAAATCACTACAAAACCAGAAATAAGACATAAAATGGCCATTGTCTGAAGGGCCAAACCCATCTGTCGAACCACGGCAGAGATTTTTTCAACCAACCGAGTGACATCAATAATAGAAACGTTTGGAGCTTTCTCCACTAAGTCTCTTTGGAGTCTCACTTTGATACTCTCAGAAGCTGCCTCTGAAGTTGCAATAAATGTCTTGGGAGCCATTTCAAGCACTCCCGGTTGAAATTGAATAAAGAAATTAGGTTGAAAAGAAGTCCAACGCACTGAACGAAGATTCACAATTTTTCCTTCAACAGGAACTCCTTCAATTTCAAACTTCAGAAAATCTCCAATTTTTAAATTTAACCGACGAGCAAAACGTTTCTCCATAGAAATGCCTGGAATCATTCCACTACTTTCCTCAAAACGGCCCACCAACGGCTGCCCTGAGTGCAGAGTCTCTGATTCAGAAAGGCCATCTCTGTAAGATAGATTAAACCCTCTATTTCTAAAGCGCATCTCTCGCTCTTCTTCACGAGACAAACCTTGTCCGGCGCCCTTACCTTTGTCAAACTCCTCGTTATTAACAGATATCAAGCGTGATTGGATCATAGGAGAAACCTGAGTGAGCTCCACCCCTGCCTCGTCAAAAACAGCCTGAACGATAGCCAGTTGATCCTCCTGAATATCAAACATAAAAAGACTAGGTAGCTTAGAGGTTTTAGGAGAACTCAATTCATACTCCAGGCTCTCCTGTACTTGAGGAATTAAATTCAACAGTACAGCGCCTAACCCCAAAGCAAGAAAACAGGAAATAGATGTTAGCCGTTCTCGAGCTAAATCACGAAGCGCCCATTGCAGTGCTATCCACCGTCGTGGACGGATCTGAATTTTTTCAATAAGTTTTAATGCCACACTCCCACAAACTATCAAAACCACTCCTGCACTCAAAAAAGCTCCAACAAATACTGTTCCTGCAACTAGAGAGCTGGCTTGCCATACAGAAAGGCCCCAAAACATCAAAAACCCAGGCAAGCAAAGGAATATAAAGCGATATTCAAAATAACTATTTTTAGATGTAACGCTATTGGTAGCCCTTAAATCTATCGACTCTGACAACAAAACCACTGGTTGAATTTTCTTGAGCTGCCCCAAAAACGGCAGGCAAATAAATAAGCTGCCAAAAACCCCGACAAACAGGCTCACTATCACTGTTTTCAATGTCAAAACATATTCAAACTCAAAAGGCAAAAACTCTGAAGTCAAAGCATGAATCATGGGCACAAGAAAAAAAGAAAGTATCAAAGCCAAAATGACGCTCATTAAGCCTAAAAGCACAATCTGAGTGAAGTAGTAAAATGAAGCTTGAGTTTTAGTCAGACCTAGAGAAACAAGAATCGCCACCTCCTGAATTTTCCTTTGAAAGTAAGACCGAAATAAAAAGCCAGTTCCCACAGCGGCAAGGAACAAAGCCACAACAGCTGCCAATCCAAGGTAGTCATTAAGGCTTTGTAGTAAACGCCCCACCTGTGCGCTCGCTTCAGTGTGAGTTGTCAATCGAATATCCTGACTAGGGATTTTCCTAAAAAGACTCTCCGTCAAGGCTTCTAAATGAGTGGATGGCGGCAGTTGGTAAAGGCGAGAGTGCCAGGCTACACTCCCTTTGCGTATCAAATTTGTCTTTTTTAGACTGTCTACCGACATATAAATTGTTGGTGCAAATGAGGCTCCCATACCAGAAGTAGTGTCATCAACAATCACCTGATCAACTAAAAATGTTGCCTCGCCAATTTTAAGTTGGCTGCCAATATTTAGGTCTCCCTGAGCCATCAACTCCGAAAAGACCCAAATGCTTGAATTGCTTTTTAAAAGACTATCGAAGTTGGATTGAATCTCATAATGTGACCTGACCCGCACCCCTCCATAAAATGGATAGTTTTCAGAAACAGCCTTGATCTTAACCAAACGAGTACTTCCGTTAGGAAATTGCACCATGGAGTAAAGTTCGACAACCTCTGTCTCGACACTGCCCACAGGCAGATTTTTAAAAACTAAATCCACCTCCTTGCTCTCTAAAGGACGGCGGGCAGAAAGACTCAAATCGGCGCCAAGAACCTGGCGGGACTTTTTCTTCATAGTGTGATCTATTGAAGACTTAAACCCATCTAAGGCTATGAACCCAGAAAGTCCGATACATAAATTAAAAATAAAAAATAACACAAATCGATGGCTGTGCTTCAATTCAGAGATCAAATAAGAAAGCAGCCTCAATGTAGGACTCCCCCCTCAATACGAATCATCGAATCACATTGTGAAGCCAACTCTAAGTCATGAGTGACAAGAATCATGGTCATATGCTTTTTTCTAACCAAACCAAAAAGCACCTCAGATATTTTTTTACCCGTTTCTGTATCCAAATTTCCACTGGGCTCATCAGCAAATAAAATTTGAGGTTCCACTACTGTGGCTCTAGCAATAGCGACTCTCTGGCACTCTCCACCACTCAATTGGTTTGGGAGGTGATCGGCCCTCTTTGCTAGCCCGACATCATCCAGAGCTTTCAAAGCTTTCTCTCGAGCATTGAAAGTACCATGAATATCCAAAGGAAGACGCACATTCTCTACAGCCGTCAGTTGAGGCATCAAGTGAAACTGTTGAAATACGATTCCCATGTTGGTTCCCCGAAAATGACTGAGTTCTTCTTCATTCAATGTGGAAAGTGTTTGTTCGGAAATCGTAATTTCACCGGAGTCTGGTCGATCTAACCCCGCCAATAAAGACAATAAAGTTGTTTTTCCACTTCCACTGGGGCCAACAATGGCCAGTGTTTTCCCTTTTTCGACTTGAAAGCTGACTTTATTAACAGCACAGACCTGTGTTGTACCCTGGGTGAATTTTTTCAAAATATTTTTAACAATAATCATTTAAGAGATCCTTTAAGTACTTCAAATACAGTCTTAGCAACAGCACTGTATCCTTTTTCGTTGGGGTGAATTCCGTCCGAAAGATTCAACTCCTTAACTCCCCCTACACCCTTTAAAAGAAAAGGAATAAATATTACATCATGTTGCTTCACAAGACTTTTATACATGCCTTCAAATTGAGCTCTATACTCATTGCCAAAGTTCATTGGCAAAAGCATCCCAGCAAGAATCACTTTGATATTGTTCTCCATAGCTATTTTTATGCCTTCAGAAAGGTTCTTTTCAGTACTTTCAATAGGAAACCCACGAAGCCCATCGTTGGCTCCTAGAGCAATCATCACATAGTCAGGTTTTTTTTTAAGATGCCATTTCAGCCGCCCCTTTAGGCTGGCCGTTGTTGACCCACTGGAGCCGGCGTTTCTCACTTTAATGGGGATATTATTTTTCTCAAATAGTTTTTGTAGTTGAGCCGGATAAGCAGAACTCTTACTAACTCCATACCCTTCTGTGAGAGAGTCACCAATGATCAAAAGAGTTTTCTCGGGCTCTGTCTTTGCACCGCCCAAGACACTTAAGGGCGTCACAAAGATAAGCCCTATCACAATGGCTTTTCGCAAAAATGTCACGCCGCCTCCAGTGTCCCCATAAGGTTTTCAATACTACAAAATATAGAGTTTCAAGGTGTCATGCAACTAACATCTTTTCGAAACTTTGACAGAAAGCTTTTATGAAAAGCCATAGAACTTCTACGAACCCGGTCCATACCTTGCAACTTCATAAGAACAAATGTATGGGGGGGGCTCTTGCAAAAAGCGAAACAGGCATTCTATCTCATTTTGATACACTGGACACTCGTTGGTTGCCAAAATGGTTTTGATGCCAGGGGCATCAATAGCTTCCATTTATCCTCCGTAGAAGCCTCTCTCAATGGACCTGAAAACAGTGACAATGAAGCTGTTCATCCTCCTCCACGTTCTTGTTTTGATAATACCCAAGTCAATGCCTGCTTGATTTTTAAGAACCATATTACTGCTAACAATGGGCCTATATATAGTTCTACGTCATTTTCCTCAGACCTCACTGACTTTCAAACTTTCGAAGTCAACATTGAGGGCACAGACTCCTCTGGATACCTACAAAACTCCGATGTTAAAATTAATATTACCGACGGCCAAAGAATAAAACGAACAAATAATGGTGATTGGAAATACACTTACAAAAATAACGACTCCCACCGGGCTCTTGCTCAAACAACATCTTACTATGTGATCAATACAACCATTCAATATTTGATCGCAAGAGGTGGCAACCCAACTCAAAACTTACAACTTCCCGTAGACGCTTTAGATATGTCCGTAGAAAATAATGCCTATTTTAATCTGGCTACCGAATCCATTCGAATTGGTTATGCTCATTTCACTGATTTTCAACAAGAATTGGCTTTGTCTACGGAGGTTGTCATCCATGAGTATGGCCACGCTGCCATGCTCAAAGCCTCTGGTGGTGCTACCAAATATTTTAATACTAACACCAACAAGAGATGTATAAGTGAGAGCTCAGACCTTTGCTGTGCCAACGCCAATGGCTGCAGCGTGGCTATCGATGAAGGTGCTGCTGACGTTCTGGCCGTCTTTATGTACCCCGATAATCCTGGAATCGGCAATGTACTCTCTAATGACATCGAAGGGCTATCTCAACTAGGGGTTTCGCGCAATGTAGATTCAGAAATGAGCTTAACAAAGCAACAGGCTTTCAATGCTCCAGGAGCGTTTAACTCGGCCTACAGTGACTACAATGGAGAAATTCATGTCATGGGAGTTGTGTATTCTTCCGCTTGGCGTCTGACCTGGCTGTCCGCAAAAGATGCTGGGCTCTCAAGGGAGATTGAAGAGATATTTCTAGAGCATTTATCTTCAATGACTGGAAACGACACCTTCTCTACAGCGCTTGATAAAATTCTGACGATTGATCGAGCGTTTTATAAATCTAGACATCAACAGAGATTTCTGGATGCTTTTGCTACAAAAGGAATTTCTCCTACAATACGCCCTTAAAGGAGTGAAACAATGAAGAACGGCTTTTCTCTTTTTCTGCCCATTGCTTTTTTAACCACGGCCGCCCTATTTTTTATTTTGACCCATCAAACCTCAGAAAGCCCTAAACCTGTTGCTCAATCAATGCTTTCTGACACCTTACCTATCGCGAGAGACAGTGAGGTCGCTCAAGAAAGGCTTCATCACAACGGAAGAGACATTGCTTCAAAAATTGAAAAATCCAAAAGTGTTGATGAACCCTTGAATGAATGGCTGAACTCCAGAAAGCAGACTGATTTTCACTTTCAGATCGCAGAGGACAGTGGAAAAATTCTCACCGTGCTCGGAGGCCACTTTAAAGGTGTTGGGCAGAATGAGGAATCGGCTTTTGAGTTTCTTTCAGAGTTTGCTAACAAAGTGGGAGTCAATAGCAGCCAAATCGACAAAAATAGCTTATTTAAACATCAAACCACCCGAAAGCAAGTCTATGGTTTCGAACAGGCTTTCAAAGGACAGCCCGTTTTTGACTCCTACATTAAAGTAGAGACCAAACAAGACGACGGCTCCGCCTACATGATTCTCAATAATCTGAAGGTCATTCCTCAGTCAACTCAGGTTCCAGAAGTCATTGTGAATATAGAACGAGCTAAAAAAAATGCCTTGGCTGCGGTCAGTGAAAAGTTCACCACAGCTACACCTACCGAAGAGCCCCTGGTTATCTATGTACTCCCTGATCAGTCTATAGACCTGGCTTGGAGCCTTTGGCTTCAAGGAGAGCACGTCTCAGAGTTTATTCTCGTCAGCGCCACTACGGGAGAGGTTTTAGCCAACTACTCAGCACAATCTCACCAGAACTACTAGAAGCTCATACCCGTTGGCCCCTCTGTATTGACACTTTTTGTCTCTCCTTTTGCAAGGCTTCCTCTATAATTTTTCAAATAAAATTTTCAAAACCTTGATATTTCAGGGCTTTTGGCGGCCACCCCCAAGGGCCATAAAATTGCTTAGAAACTTTAATAAGAATGAAACTTCAATTGGGATTTAGGTGTATGAATAAGAAACATTGGATACAAGGCCTTCTAGTGCTTTTGACTTTTATGGGGCTTCCTAGCCAGGCTTTTTTTGACTCCAAGGAGGCCCTTTTTGAGAAGCTCTATGAAAGAGAGTTTCAGTATGTCATTGAAATTGAAAATAAAGTCATTGCCGATGACCACACCATTAGCAAGAGTGTGATTGACCTGTCTACCGGCCAAAGAAGGCCCTATTCCATAGAGAGAATTGAAGCCTTGGACTACAAAGTCAACGTCAACAAAGTTCGGCGCTGGGTCTACGGGGAGATACTTGCCAAAGCCTATAGTGTTTCAGATGTGATGGTTTGCTACTTTTATGGAGACACAGTGATCTACAAAGACCAAGAGACTTGCATCATTTTTCCTCATTCAGTGAAAAAAGTTGTAGAGGCACTCTCCAGCTAGAGCCTCCTTATACTCATTGAGTTTATACCCGTCCGGAAAATTCAAACCAGGTCGGTATAAACAGCAATGATGCCCCGCCGCCGAACTCCAATTCTTTAGAGAGTCATGGCACGGTATTGACCTTCATAGAGGATCGCGAGAAATTCCAGTTTTTCATTAAAGCCAAGAGGAGGCGCAACCCATATGAGTAATATCAAAAAAACGCCACTCAATCAGATTCATAAAGATCTGGGGGGCAGAATGGTAGACTTCGCAGGATGGCAGATGCCGGTTCAGTATGAAGGGCTTCGGCAAGAACATAATGCCGTGAGAAAGAACGTAGGGCTTTTTGATGTTTCTCACATGGGTGAGATTCGGGCCAAAGGACCCAATGCCCTTAAAACTGTGGAGTGGCTCACGACAAATTTAGTGAGCCAGCTAGAAAGCGGTCAGGCTCAGTACACACTGCTCCCCAACGACAAAGGCGGTGTGGTTGATGACCTTATTGTTTACTGCATTGAAAAGGATGCTGATTATTTACTGTGTGTGAACGCTTCTAATAAAAACAAAGATCTTGAGTGGGTCATCGAAAATAATCAGGGCGCTGACATCATTGATGAAAGTGACTATTGGGGACAAATAGCATTACAAGGGCCCAGGGCCACCAACGTGATGAAAGTCGTTATGCCAGATGTCCCTGAGAATTTACCTAGCTTTGAGTTTGCCACTGTGAAGTTTGAAGGAGAGACCTGCTATGTCGCTCGAACGGGATACACTGGAGAAGATGGCTTTGAGGTATTTGTTCCGGCAACAAAAACTGTAGCGCTTTGGAAAAGCTTTATGGAAAAAGGAGCTGCAGAAAATATTGCTCCCTGTGGTTTGGGGGCTAGAGACACCCTGAGAACAGAGATGCGATTTCCGCTTTACGGAAATGAAATCGACGATACAACCAACCCCTACCAAGCAGGCCTTGGCTGGGTAACAAAAACCAAGAATAAAGACTTTCTTGGCAAAAGTGTTATCATGGAAGGCAAAAAGGCTCTGACCCAGAAATTAGTGGGTATTGTCATGGCCGATCGAGGCATTGCCAGAGCTGGTTATCCCCTGTACTCCAAAGAAGGGGCTGAAATTGGAAGGGTCACCAGTGGCACTCCATCGCCTTCCACCGGAGATAATATTGGAATTGCCTATATCAATAAAGATTACAGTGACTTAGGGGCAGAGGTGTTTGTTGGAATTCGTGGTCGCCAATTGAGAGCAAAGGTGGTAAAAACCCCTTTTGTCCAACGAGGAGGAAAGTGAGTTATGGCCAATTTTCATGTGCCCGAAGAGAACTACTACACTAAAGAACACGAATGGGCTCAGGTCGATGAAAATAACGTGACTGTGGGAATTACAGAGTATGCCCAAGATTCTCTGGGAGAAATTGTTTACGTAGAGCTTCCCGAGGTTGGACAAAAGGTGACTCAAGGTGAGCCCTTTGGCGTTGTAGAGAGTGTAAAGGCCGTCAGTGACCTAGTCGCTCCAGTCTCAGGAACTGTTGTGGAGGTTAACGAGTCTATTATTGATGATCCCGGCCTTCTCAACGATGACCCCATGAATAACGGGTGGCTCATTTGCATTGAAATGGATACAGAAAAAGAGCTCGCCAACCTAATGAGGGCTCCTGATTATAAAAAGTTGATTGAGAAAAAGTAAGTTTTAAAGTAGAAGTTAGAACTTGAAAAGCCCTGCTGGTGGAATTGGCAGACACGCTAGACTTAGGATCTAGTGCCGAGAGGCGTGGGGGTTCGACTCCCTCGCAGGGCACCAAAAAACAAGACACTTAAAATATTCTTCAGCGTGCGTGGCGGAATTGGTAGACGCGCTAGATTCAGATTCTAGTGGGGGTAACCCTGTGGAGGTTCAAGTCCTCTCGCGCGCACCACTAAAAATACCGATATCGGATATCAGGCTCTTCCCACTTAACTAAATCTTTTTAGGGGTGCAATCAACCTCATTTTGGTGCAAATGGTGCAATTTTTGTTGAAGATCGAACTGGAAAAATAATTGGAGTCGCTGACAAAGTAAGAGATAAAATCTTTGAAGACATCAGCAACTCAATTTATGACTCAATTGCTCCAATCGTCATTCCCGAGATATTCGAAAGAAATATAAATGGGAAATCCATTGTTTTTATAAAAATCTATCCCGGAAATAAGACACCTTATTTTGTAAAAAACGAAGGTAATAAGAATGGTGTGTACCTGCGAGTAGGCTCTTCGACGAGACGGGCAAGTGAGGAATATATTGAGGATCTTTATCGACAGCAAAGAAACATTCACTACGATGAATCTCCTTCATCAATATTTTTTGAACAACTAGATCGAGATTTGCTTAAAGAGGTTTATGGATACAGGAAGGATCAGAAGATTTTTCTTATGGACAAAGTTGCAGTTAGGTCAGAAAGAAACCCCAAACGAATATTGGCAACAAATGCAGGTATTCTATTTTTTACTGAAAATCCTGATGAATATATTCCTGAATCAATTATTATTTGCACCCAATTTAAAGGAAGAACAGGTAGAGATATAGTCCGAACATCCGAAATAAAAGGGCCAATTCCGGCTTTGGCATTCTCAGCTTTAAAACTATTAGAGTCATGGCTTGAACGAGATCTGAGAGTTTTAAATAAAGGCAATCTGAAGGGAAACCTACCTGTACCTATAGAAGCGTTAAGAGAGGGAATTATTAACGCCTTAATTCATAGAAAGTATTTTATACCAGGAGCAGTGAAAGTAGCTATTTACGATGACAGAGTTGAAATTTTTAGTCCTGGGTCTCTTCCTGGTTTATTAATGACAGAGTCACTAGGAGGCGGTACAACTTTTCTTAGAAACCCAACCATTGCCAAACTTGCTAGAAGGTTTAAGTTGGTTGAAAAACTAGGATCGGGAGTTCGTCTTATTTGTGAAAGGTCTAGATTGAGAAAACCAATTTACAATGAAGATGGTGATTTTGTAAAATTAACTCTCTATTTTGAAAAAGAACTCAATACAGATTTATCAGATGAAGAAAAAATCATTTACCTTGCCGAGAATTTAAAGAAGATCACGATTAAGGATCTTGTTGATCGACTAAGGTTTTCTAGGAATACCGCAACAAGAAGGATGAATGCTTTGATAGAAAAAGGGCTATTTAGATGAAATGGGAAAGGCCCTGGGACTTTCTTCACCTTAGCAAGAGGAAGAAATGAGTAAGACTACAAAGAAAAAACATTCATGGAGACCATGTCCATTGGGAGAGCATTGGGTCAGTGAACACCCACGCACTGTTCCCGTTTCAGAGAAAAATCCAGAAGGCATAACAACTGTTGATGGACACTGTCGAAAAAATCCAAGTCGGCATGAGATATTTGGCTGGTCACAGATTGAAACGAGAAGCCACTTGGATGGAGGCAATTGCCGAGTATAAGGGAATATTGAATCAGCTTGGTAAGGTAGAAAAATCAGATAAAATCATGAAAACTCTTAAAGAATACCATGAAAGGCTAAGTAAAAAATGAAGGGTTTTGGTATTTTACTTTTGTTTTTTATTGTAGGTGGGTGTGCTTCGGTGAGAGTTCATAATCGAACAGATATGTTTATTGATATCGAAGCGGATAAAAAAAACACGTGGATTGGGTGTTCTGATATCGAACTAAAAGAAGAAAATTCATTAATGACTTTTTACCTCCTCTCGGACAATACCACTCATGAATTTATGTTTAGAAGAGTAATAGATGTAAAAAGATGCTTAAATTTGCAAAAAGAATATCGAGCATTGGCAGATGGCGTTTCAAAAGTGCGTTTTGTTGGCATAAGCCCGAGGCAGCAAGATGATGAGAAACTCATCACAGATCGGGTGCCGAATAAATTTAAAAATGCTAAATTTAAGATCAATTGGACTTTTATTCGCTTTCAAACACCCAAGGGTTGTGAGTCTTATTTTGAAGGAGACTGTCAACCTGATAACTATTGGAGTACAACTATTCCCCAGACAAAAGAGTAATAAAAACGTGGAAACTTGAGAAATGCAGGGGAACCAGTGTGGGAACTACGAGCTTAAATGTAGACTAAAATAGGAGTTGAATAAAAACAGGCAGTTGCTACGCTGCATATTCCAGAATTGCAGTTCGTAAGTTGTCGACTAGGGGGCACCAAACTTTTTGTTGAAATAACTCACGGTTTGGAAAAGCCACACTCTCCCTAAAGACTTAAAATCACCAAAAATTAAGGCTGGTTCGCTGAGTACTGCGGATGGTTCTTTAAAAGACAAGTCGAACTTTTACGGACAATGAATAGCGGAAGCAACTTCTCTTGTAGAATTTGGAGTTTTCCTACTCAGCTATAGAGTCATAAATTTATGACTTTTTGCGGATCTGGTGGGACTTTAGCAAAGACAATAGTCATGAGAATGTGTATTCTCTAAATAAAAGTAAAAATATACCTGTTGTGATCAAGATCCAACCTTGATACCTTTAATTTATCATTGTCAAATAATTGTATTGGAGCAGTAAATTTGTCAAAATCTGCAATTGTAACATACACAGTATGTTACTTGTTAACTACGCCTCCTGTCGTAATTTGGGCGTTGCTCGGCACCCCTTGGGGGTTTCCAAAGTCGTTGAATGAATTCATGTCCTACGTTATGGCGGGAATGTTATGGATGTATTCTATTTTGGTCGTTGTTTCGTTGTTTAAAATTTGGCTTAACTCCTCAAATACAATGACTTGTAAGAAATGGCTAAAAATACCCGTCAAGTATATGTTGTTAGTCTTTTTAACTTGGGCAGCTATGTTTTTTGGATTCATTGGATGGAAAATAGTTTTTTCTTAATTATTTTTAAAAAATAATTAAGCTCATCCCAGTACCAAACGTAGGTAAGATTTTGTTTATGAAAGAAATCTGCAGAAATTTTAATTTGTGAATTGGTACAATGGCCATTGCTTCAAAGACTATCTTTTACCATCCCCATCCATCCCTATAGGTGATGGACTTTATGATGACCAAAACACAATAATCTTAAATTTTGTAGACTGTTGTCACCCCCTTGAGACACAGGTTTTTGATGATGAATTTCCAAGTAACGCCTTGACGAACACCGCTTACCGCTATGATCAATATGGGTGCATTGCCCTTCA
>JAUILT010000070.1 GCA_030432925.1 Bdellovibrionia bacterium
CAGAACTTGTCAAAAACCTCAGCCCCTCAGTCATTTTTGAAACTGACCAGCACCCACACTACGGAATATCCATCACAAAGTACTTCCCTAGGGCCAGTCATCAACAGTATAAGGGAAGAAGAGGTTGCGTAGTTGGTCAGGGAGAGCTTAAAGCTGGGGGCTTTGATCCATTATTTAGTCTTAACCACACCTGCGCAATGCTTAGGTACAAGATCTCAAGGCTTATTCGCAGAACCTGGGTCACTACAAAAAAGCTAGAAAACCTTCAGCGGCATATAGATATTTATATCGTTCACCATAACAAAACTCTGATCCCTTCTCGCCCATAACCCGGACCTGCCGGACAATAAAATGACTCTTTGGGAAGAGAAGCCAGCCTTCCTTTATCCGCAATTAAAGGGACCAGTTTTTACAAATTACCTAACAATCAATAGCTGTTCGTTTCTTTTGATTTTAGCACCTTTTCGCTGCTCAGACAGCCAAGCATTGAACACATCACCAGACCTACGAGAGGCAGCCAGCCTTTGTTCATCCAATGCCTTTTCTTTAATATCACTACCACTTGTTAACTTTAAAGACTTGAGCTTAAGTAAATAATACTCTCCATTCGATGTCACTACATGTGGAAGCATCTGCCCCTCTTGAGTGAGTTCAAAGGCCTCTGCCACCACTTTCTCATCGCGACCGATCAAAGGAACCAAGCTATTAGACATAGAAAACTCACCCGTTTCCTCCCACTTAAGGTGGAGACTTTTTAAAAGCTTCTCCAGAGCTTTAGAATCCGATTTCTTTAGAGCCCCATTCATCTCGGCTAGAACTTTGTCCACTTCTTCTTTAGCGAGAAGAACCTTAGCAATATTTGATTTTTCCCTCTCAAAAGGTGTTGTGACAGCTTCTTTTTTGTCTTCTATTTTGATCAGGTGAAAACCATATTGGGTTTGAACAAGGTCACTCACCTGACCTTTTTCCATGGAAAATGCGACTTTTTCAAATTCTGGAACCATTCGACCTTTAGAGAAAAAGCCAAGATCCCCTCCTTTTTTAGCTGACTGAGTATCATCAGATATCTCCTTGGCCACCTGAGCAAAGGGCTCCTTTTTCAAACGTTCCTGAGCCTTAGTGATTTTTTCTTTGGCTTTTTGAACAGCTTCTTTGTCTTTAGGATCTGCCATCACAAGAATATGCCGAGCTTTCACCTGCTCAGGAGTTTGATAATCAGAATGATGAGTTTGGTAATATTTTTCGGCCTCTTTAATATTTACTTCTTCTGACAAAAACTCCCGTATTTTGGACTTAGAAATCGGAATCGCCTTTTCTAGTTCCTCCTGGGTAAAGTTAATAACTCCCAGGTTCAATTTGGTCTCCTCCAACAGGGCCTGGTACAAGGCCTCACCTTTAACGGGGTTCAGTGCACTTGTGAAAAGGCTTTGCATTTCGCTGACAATAATATCCCGTTGCAATTGTTTTTCAAACTCAGCAGGTGTCTTTCGGAGGTAGCTCAGATAATTCATATATAGCTCTCTTCGAAATCGCCCCTCTTCCTGAAACTGTGGAACGGATCGAATATATTCAATCAGTTGGCTTTGCGGAACTGTCATCCCCTTATTTTCGGCAGCCTGAGCGACGACTTCGCGGGAAATGAGGGTTTCCAGAGCTCTTCTTCGAGTGTTCATTTCAATTTGTGTGCGCTGTTGAGCTGGAAACTGGCTAATGTCAAAGCCCATCTGTTGACGAATGCGGTCGTGAGTCTGGCGGAACTCCGCAATGGAGATCGGGTGAGAATTAACAATGGCTGCAGGCCCCCCTTTTTGAATACCACCTCCTCCAGGAGTGATCCCAAAAAATACAAAAACCAAAATAATAGCCCCAAATAAAACCCAAGCCACAATGCCCTTTGCCCGACCGGGTTTACGAATCTTGTTGAGCACATTTTTCATTGAGTCCTCCATGGATCAGCAGTGTCCGTCAAGGTCTGTGAGTCTAAGGTTTTCTTTGAATTTTTCAAGAACATTTGGGATTCTTCAAATAAAGATTCGATAGACAGACAATGGAATCGCATCGACTCGGAGGAAGAATTTTGAGTTTTTTCAGTCTTGATCTCAGAAAAGCAGTTGTCCTTATTGCTGTTGTAGCCATTCCCTTACTCACAGTTAACGAGCCGCGTAATCCTGAGGAGAGCCACTGGGCCCTCAAACCTTTTGCCTTTGCCTTAGGCAGCCTACAAAGTCTTTACTCGGGCTTTAGCTCTGGTGTCCGTGGCACAACCTCTCTTTACTTGGATCTCATAGATATCAAACTGGTGAACCAACAACTGCTAAAAGAAAATGCAGAACTTCGTGCTCAATTGGGAACTTTAACAGAACTCAAACTCGAAAATGAGAGACTGAACTCACTCTTAGGTTTCAAGCAAAAATCTCAAATGGAGCTACTTGCAGCAAAGGTGGTCGGAGAGGACCTCCTTCCGGATCAAAAGACCTTAATTATCAATCGAGGGTCTCGACATGGTGTCAAATCTCACATGGCTGCTATTACTGTCGGGGGAGTTGTAGGGTATGTTTTTAGAACTTCACCTTACACCTCCCAAATACTGCTTTTGACCGACCGCTATGCCGTCATTGACTCTATTGTACAAAGATCTCGTGCCCGAGGCCTGGTTGAAGGAAGTGACAAGGACTTGTGCAAGCTGCGCTATCTCAAAAGAGGTGACGATGTCAGGGTGGGTGATTTGGTGGTGACAAGTGGATTAGATAATATTTTTCCAAAAGGCTTTCCTGTGGCCAATGTGAAAAATGTTTTAAAAAGTCAGTATGGCTTAAGCCAAGAGGTAGAGTTAAAGCCTGTCGTTTCACCGCAAACTCTGGAAGAGGTTTTTATCGTACTCAACGCCAACCAAGAAAACTTTGAACAGCCTGAAGAGACGCTCGAATTAGATCCTGTAGATCATCATCAAAAGCAGATCAAAGAAGCGCCTACAGAAAGTCTCTTAATGCCTCCCTCTGGAGTTGAATCTTGAGAATCAAGGGGCTTCTCATAGGAAATTACCTGATTTTTTTAGGCTTTTTAGCGCTGTTTGTGGCCTTCCAAAGCTCTGTATGGTTTCAAGTGTTAGGCTCACTCCCGGCTCCTCAAATGTGGATTCCTGTATTCGTCTTCTGGTGTATTTATAGGGAGCCCCATGAAAGTGTTATTATGACTTATGCCCTCACTGCCTTGGTTTCTACACAGACCTCCCTCACTTTTGCTATATTTTTAAGCATAAATGTCTGTATTTTTGCCAGTGTTTGGCTGATCAAACAACGCTTCTATTGGTCTGGCAGTGGCTTTTATATTCTAATGAGCGGCCTATCAACATTAATATTTTTTATTTTACATCTGCTCTTCTCCCTACTTCTAGAAGACAATCCTTTGACACGACCTGATTGGTTTTCTTGGGCCCTATCTCCTCTATTGACTATGTTTTTTGCTCTTATTTTTTATCATGTATTCTTTTTATTTGACCGCATCACTGCCAAAGAGGTGCCCCGTGAAACCAGTGGAGGTGGATTTTGAGCCATTCCAACTCCTTTTTAACCAGCACCGAAGAAGAGGCCAAGGAGTACCAAGACAGATATAAAATTCTTTACCTCGTTGTTGGTGTTGCGACCCTACTTATTGTTGGTCGCCTCTGGTTTCTGCAAATCATCCAGGGCCAAGAGCTCAGGGAGTACTCTGAACGCAATCGGGTGAAGGAAGTCAAAAGACCCGCTCCCCGAGGGTTGATTCTAGATCGAGAAGGGCGAGTTCTCGTGGACAATCTGCCAGGATTTGAGGCCACCATTTCTCCTCAATATGCCACTCAACTGGAGAAAACAGCAGAGGCTGTCAGTGAAGTTTTGGATGTTTCTGCCAAAGAAATTATTGCTGAGGTAAAAACTTCCCGTCGGCGCAATGGACCATTCAGAGATGTACGTATTAAAGACAACCTTACTCTGGAGGAGGTTTACCGACTCAAAATGCTACGCTGGGATCACCCGGGGCTGAAAGTCAACGAAGTCATTGTCCGGCATTACCCCCTCAAAGAAAATGGAGCTCAGTTATTTGGCTATGTCAGTGAAATTTCCAGACAACAAATTGAAAAGTACAATAAACAATACCAAGGAAAATTCATTTTTGAGCAGGGAGATATTATTGGAAAGCAGGGTCTTGAAGAAGAGTGGGAGACTCTGGTACGAGGAACCGACGGCATGTACTTTGTGGAAGTCGATGCCCGTGGACGAGAGGCTGTTCAGGAAAATTCTCAATTTCTAGGCCTTGAACCATCTCCTGAAGTTCCCGGCAATAATCTGATTTTGACCATTGATAAAGATATTCAGCAAGCAGCCTATCAGGCTATGCAAAGAGACGATAAAATTGGTCCACGCATTGGTGGCCTTGTTGCTATTTTGCCTAACGGAGAAATCCTAGCTTGGGTCAATACCCCCTCTTATGATCCCAATGAATTCTCAACAGGAATTTCCAGCAAATTGTGGTCAAGGTTGATCAATGATCCCTTCAAGCCCCTAAGAAATAAAATCATCCAAGACCACTACCCACCTGGCTCTATTTTTAAGCCCATAGTGGCACTGGCTGCCCTTGAGGAAAAAGTAATTACTGCCAATACAAAAATATTTTCTCCCAGCCAATTTAAGTTTGGACGACGGGTGTATCACAACCACTCCCGCACTAACTACGGCGAAATCCCTGTAACCAAAGCCCTCGAGCTTTCTAGTAATGTTTTTTTCTATAAAATGGGCATTAGTCTGGGCATCAACAAAATTGCCAAATATGCCTCGGCCCTAGGCATTGGCCACAAAACTCATATTCGTTTAAACAATGAAGTTTCAGGGCTTATCCCCACAGAAGAATGGAAAAAAGAAGCTCTTGGTGAGGAGTGGCAACCTGGAGAGAATCTCTCCAATGCCATTGGTCAGGGATTTGTTCTTACGACTCCCCTTCAAATGGCTCTAGCCTATAGCGCCATTGGCACCGAGGGAAAGTTATACAAACCCATGTTGGTAAAAAAAGTTATCAGCAATCAAAACACCATCGTTAAAACCTTTGAGTCTGAACTGGTGCGAGACCTTAGCCAACCACAAGAAGAGGGGGGAACGCCCTTAATCTCAGTTCATTCATTCAAAGTGGTCAAAAAAGGGCTTGAACTGGTAGCCAACGGAGCCCGAGGAACGGCTCGTTGGTGGAAAATTCCTGGTGTGAAAATGGCAGGCAAAACTGGCACTGTTCAGGTTCGATCTTTTTCAGCAGACCAGATCTACGACAAGTGCCTGGAAAGGCCTATTCATCAAAGACATCATGGCTGGTTTGTCGGATATGCGCCCGCTGAAAACCCGTTAATAACTGTAGCAGTCCTTGCAGAAAGATCTTGTGCAGGCTCTTCTGGAGGGGCTCCGGTAGTCCGTGATGTGATTCAGGCTTTTTTGAAAAAGTATCATCCAGAAAAAATTATAGCCCCTCAACCAAAGCCAGAAATAAAATCTGACCCAGACAACACGGAAAATCCAGAAAGCGCAGAGAATAATGATCACAGCGAATAACATACAAGTTGAGGGCAGAACTCTGTTTAACAGAGTGGACTGGAATTTTGCATTTGTGATTTTTGCCTTGAATGTTATTGGTTTAATCAATCTTTATAGTGCTACTCATGGAGTCCATTCCTCAGGTAATAGTAATCTGTTTTGGATGCAAATTATTTGGCTCTCAGTGGGTTGGGCTGTGTACTTTGTTGTGACGTTGATTGATTACAAATTCTTTATTCGCTTTGCTTACCTTTTCTATGCTCTGAACCTTGCTGCCCTTGCTGCTGTCATGCTTTTTGGAAAGTCTTTTTATGGAGCCCAAAGGTGGCTGGATTTGGGGGTTTTCAGGTATCAGCCCTCAGAAACTATGAAGTTTGTAATGATCATGATCCTTGCAAAAATCCTTGCAAAAAAGAAAATCACCGATGGATTGAGCTTTAAAGATCTGGCACTACCGGGAGTTTTGACTTTGATTCCCTTTATTCTGACGGTCAAACAGCCTGACTTAGGAACTGCCATTTTGATTGCTGCTATTTCTGCTTCGTTGGTATTTTTTGTCAGAGTTAAAAAATCCATTCTTATTATTGGCCTTCTCATTGGAGTGATTACAGCTCCGCTTGTCTGGAACTTTGGACTAAAAAGCTACCAAAAAAACCGGATCCTCACCTTTGTATCTCCGGGTAGAGACCCCAGGGGAACAGGCTATAATAGTATTCAATCAAAAATAGCTGTTGGTTCTGGAAAAGTCTGGGGTAAGGGCTTTCGAAAAGGGACCCAGTCTCAACTGGAATTCCTTCCTGAACGCCATACAGATTTTATATTTTCTGTCCTCAGTGAGGAGCATGGATTTATTGGAAGTATTTTTACTGTGAGTTTATTTATTGTTCTTTACCTGATGGGAATTCGAATCGCCACTCAGGCACGAGATAAGTTTGGATCACTGATTGTGATCGGAGTCTTATCCTACTTGTTTTGGCACATGTTTGTTAATATGTCGATGGTGATTGGGATGATGCCTATTGTAGGTGTGCCCCTCCCTCTTCTCTCTTATGGCGGTTCCAGCCTAGTGGCCACCATGGCCGGACTCGGCCTGGTGTCTTCAGTTGCCTACCGCAAATATTTATTTTAGAGACTTATTCGCCTCATAGATGCTTTTCTAACATCGCAATAATATTTTCTTTGGAATGATTTCCAACAATACTATCTACCTCCTGACCCGACTTAAAAAGAATCATTGTTGGAATCCCACGAACTCCATATTTGGAGGGAGAGTTAGGGTTTTCATCAATATTGAGCTTCAGAACTTTAACTTTACCATCCAACTCATTAGAAATTTCCTCAAGCTTGGGACCAAGAGCCTTACAAGGTCCACACCACTCAGCCCAAAAGTCCACAAGAACGGGTTTATCAGCATTAAGAACATCAGTTTCAAAACTAGAATCTGTCACTGGATTGGTTGCCATCGCCATCACCTCTCTATTATTTGAGTTAAGACGATAAATAATACATGGAATTAAGACCAAAGACTAGTGCTACAACCAGTTAAATTTTTAGGGCTCCTTATTATGCCACTCAAAAAAGGGGCTAACACCTTGCGGCACACAGCCTTCTTACTTATTTTGCAGCCGATGATTTCCGATACGTTCATAAGGTGAAAAAGAAAGACATTAACATTTTGGTTATTGAAGATGACCTCTCCAGTGGCACAGTCCTTAAAGAGGCACTGGCCCGTGAAGGCTATACCGTCAAGGTTTGCCATCGCCCTACTGAAGTGGAACGTGTTTTTGCTTTAGGTGACTTTCACCTTTTGATTGTTGATTGCATGCTACCCAGAATCAGTGGCGTGGACCTTGTGGAACAACTTCAAAAAAACTATGAAAAAGATTTTTCAGTTCTTTTTGTTTCAGGAGTCTTTAAAAATTCTGCATTCTCAAAAGACGCTATTCGCAGAGTTAAAGCCGCAGGATTTTTTTTCAAACCATTCGACTTAGAAGCTCTATTAAAATCTGTCTACAGTATCTTTGAAAAGGACCTAGAAGAAGAAAAAGACCCTCTCTATGAGCTCTTGGCCTCTAATAAGGTTTCTAAAAATGAACTTCTTGAAGCTATTCGCGAAACAGAGTCTATTCAGGGTAAGGATCTCCCCTTACTTTATGGACTGCTTTTTCAATCTGATATATCAGGCATCCTTAACCTGATAGATATAGATGGGCAGGCCTCCGCATTACATTTCTCTAAGGGAGATATTGTTGAGGTTAATGTTCAAGATAAAACTTCATACTTTGGTGTGTTGTTGATTGAAAATGGATTCACATCTCCAGAAGAGGTCGAACAAAACCTATCCCTCGATGATAAAAGACCTATTGGTGTGCGCCTGGTGGATGCCCATGCGTTAAGTCCTCATGCCATAAAAATTGCGCTCACCCAGCAAATGTCCATCCGATTAAGTAAAACCATTCAGGAGAATTCTTATACAATCAACTTTATAGAGTCTACTATTTCAGAAAAACCCTCTAAAATCACCAGTTCTAACTTTTACTCTTTGCTTTCTGATTGGATTGACTCAAAACTCTCCGCAGACTGGTTATTGCAGTTTTATCTCCCCTGGATGGATTACCAACTGGTGGAAATAGAAAACAACTCACTGTTTCAGGAAGTCAAAGACCTCCCCTTATTGAGAGTCTGCCCGGAGGTTTTTAAATTTGCCCACGAAGGTTGCAATCTCAGTGAATTGCTGGAGGAATCCAAACACCCACAACATGAAGTATTGGCAATACTCCACTTTTTGACAATCGTAAAACTCTTGAGGTTTGAACTCGATGACAATACCCAAGTAGATTTTAAGCACAAAATTAAAACTCTTAGAAATATGCTTGAAGGCATTGAAAACAAAGACCTCTTCCAACGCCTGGGTCTCAACCAAAAAGCCAGATCCAAGGAGATCAACAGAGCTTATATGGATCTCGTCAAAGTCCTTCATCCAGACCGTCTACCCTCCAATGCTCCCACAGAGTTGCATGAATTACAGAATAAGATATTCTCCTATGTCTCCGATGCCTACAAAACCCTTTCTGATCCTAAAAAGCGTGAAAATTACATGAACGAATTAAATTGGGGAAAGGCTGAATTGGCCTTTGAAACAGAGAATAAAGTCGACAAGGGGCGGGGGCTTTTGTCTCAGGGCCGTTACACAGAGGCCTATCAACTCTTCAAAACTCTGGATAGTGGTGAGTTTCGAAGGCCTGATGTGCCTATTTACCTATGCTGGGCCCTCTTAAAACTGCCAAGCCACCCAGAAAAAAAGAAAATAATTATCAAAAAGGCCACTGCACTTTTAAAGCGAGTTCCTCCTGAAGAACGTCACAATGCTGTATTTTTTCTTGTAAAAGGGTTATTCTATTTGAGATCTAATAACGATGAAAAGGCGATCATCAATCTTACGAATGCACGCACTCTTGATCCCACACTGATGGAAGCTAAGCGTGAACTTCTGGCTCTCAAGCAACGCTATAAGCAAGAAAGCTCTACATTCATTCACACTATTTTCAGAAAGAAGGCTTTTTAAAAAGAGTTTTTACAAAATGCTGACGTTCATCTTCAAGATCTTCAAGGTTCTGATTTTTTTCTTCATTACGAATACGACGATTCCACTTATGAACAACTTCACTAGAAAACCCATTAGCCACAGGCTCTTCTAACTCCTCCAAAGCTTTCTGCATCCGAACTTTTCGATCTTCGTCACTGATTGTACTTGGATTGAGAGCAATCCCTTCTCTTTCACTGACTGAAGACGCTAAAGGCTGATTTTCATTTTTATCAAGGTCTCCAGAAATATGAATTTTCTCATCATCACTGGCTGAAGAATGCCTTTTTAAAAGCTGCAGGTCATCTTCGTTATCTGTATCCAGCGTGGACATCATTTTATTAAATTTTTGGACCAAAGCCTCTGAATCCAACTCTGCTACTCTAGCAATAGTAACCAGAAGCTTTTTAGCATCAATGGGACTATCAATAATACCGTCTACATTCTTCAGCTTGAGGCCTTGTACTTTCTGTGCCATTTTGTGAGGAGCAATCAGAATAAAGCGAGGCAAATTATTGTGCTTTTTAAGATCTTCAGCCAGCTTGAGTCCATTGATTGTTTTACCTTTCGAGGAAGCAATGATCAATTCTGGATTAAGAGTTAGCTTCAACTCTTCATACTTACTTCCGTTTTGAGTGCCATCCACATCAAACCCCGTTTTTTTCAGTAAGGTTTGAAGAAAAACCAGCTCTCTATAATCATCAACAAGCAATAATACTCGAACCATAAGTTTATTATCATGTCGGATATGGGAGGTGGTCAATGATGGTGGCTAAAACCTTTCACCTAGCATGTTGACGCAAGACATTGGTCGGCCTGGATGAGCAGGCAAAGTCCCATTGTTTTGGGTATAATGTATCGGGAGTGGTCTCAAAAATACTTGGAGAGTTCTTTGAACGAATGGCTCAGAAGCCGTGTGGCTATAAAATATATTTTCTTTGAAATGCTTCCAGGATTCACTCTTGGAGTTATGGTGTTTATTTCTATTTTGCTTCTTTTACAAGCTTTGAGGTTAGCTGAATTTATTTTGATTCATGGGTCGGACGCCTCTGTTGGCATCAAACTTATGCTCTATATGGCCGTGTCGTTTCTGCCAGTAATTCTTCCTATGAGCCTTTTATTTTCAGTGCTTATGACATATGGTCGACTTTCTGGAGACTCAGAAATCGTGGCATTGAGGGCTCTGGGCCTCAGTACTCGACACCTCATGACCCCAGCCCTCCTTCTTTCTGGAGTTGCGGGTCTGGCCTCGGCTCAAACATCTTTTTATTTAGCTCCTTGGGGCAATCGGCAAGCAGAACTTACAGTCAATGATATTTCAAAGATGAAAGCCAGTGCCACTATTAGAGAAGGAGTTTTTTCAGAAGGTTTTTTTAACTTAGTCGTTTATGCAAATAAAGTGGATACTAATAATGGGTACCTAGAAGATGTATTTATCTTTGATGAACGTAACCCCTCGGCTCCTCTCACTATCATTGCCAAAGGAGGACAACTCCATACCAGCAAAAATCAAATGGGCCAAAGTGCTTTTTTGAGACTCCTCAATGGAAATATTCATAGAACGAATGAGGCCACTTATACAAAAATTGATTTTAAAACTTATGATATCAATTTATTTGATGCAGCAAAAAACAATACCAAAAATAAAACTTATCCCTCTTACAATATCGATGAAGTGAAAGAAAAACTCAAAGACCCCCATCTGGACACTAAACAGCGTATCCGTTTTGAGGTTGAATACCACAGAAGGTGGGCTCTGGCTGTTGCCTGCCTCATCTTTGGCTTACTGGCTGTGAGCTTAGGAACAAATAGCAATAAACGCTCTGGAAAGTCCAATGGACTTGTACTCTCTATTCTTGTAATTATAGCTTACTGGGTCTTATATGCCGCAGGAGAAAGCTTAGCCAAAAAAGAACAATTACCCACCTGGGTGGCCATTTGGATGGCTAATGGATTCTTTATTGTTTACACTGCTTATTCTTACAGATTCAAGAAATCATAGATTGAATATCTGCTGACTGCCGAACAACACGAGCCCCATCATGAATTAAGTCAAGATTGGCAAGAAACCCTGTCTGCGAAGGATGCCCTGGAACAACTCCCACATCGAGCCCTTGCTCCATAGCCATCAGTGCTGACATATGACTGCCACTACGTCGAGCTGCTTGGACCAGCAACAAGCAATCACTCAGTTGAGCTAATAAATGGTTTCTTCGGTAAAAATGATGGGGCTTTACCTGACTGAAAGGGGAAAAGCCACTCAAAATTCCTCCACCTCTTGCCAAAATAACTTCACACAAAGACTTTATCGAATTCGGATAAGGGTTGAGCAGTCCAGATGGCAAAACGACAACTGTTGGACAACCACTCCTCAATGCCAAACGATGACTTTCCTGATCCACACCTAAAGCTCCACCACTGATGACACAACAAGAAGAGCGCGAAAGAGCACCTCTCAACTCTCTATTCATCCAGACTTTTGATTCCGACTCCATTTTTCGTGCTCCCACCACTGCCAAACTTGTATTATGATTCCATACGCTCTTTCCCAAATATGACAAAAGAGCGGGAGCCTTCTCTTTATTTTGCAGTCTTATTGGAAATTCCTGATCCAAAGGGCACACAAGTTGACCGGCATTTTGCAATAGCTGACACAGCTCACGCTCCAATTGTTCCACCTGATCCCAACGCACCTTTGGACCTAAAAATAGTAGGGACTCAACCTTTTGCTGAACAAGTGACCATGGGGGCTTCTCAGGAAGAATTTTTATCAGTTGTAAGAACTGTGAAGCGTAAAAATGAGAATGCACCCAGGATAAGGATGCTAATTTCAAATGCCAAGGAAGAGTCGGAACCATAGGGCTCTTCGCATGCAAAATTCAAACTGAGCTTTTAAAAAAGTTAAATACAAGCAGACTGCCGAAGCGTCGGATAATCACTCGAAGTCCGACTCTCCTTCGAATTCATTCAGTTCATCATCACTGAACTCGTCATCACCTTCTGCATCCAAAAGGCTCTCCAACTCCATATCGGACTCATCGCTGTCGTCAGAAAACGCCGTACTGTCTCCAAAGCCTTCCTCAGATGTAGGGCTACCCTCCGAGCCTCCCAACCCTGATTTTTGAATCTGCTCTTTGACCATCCTCTGTAACAACCGCCCCTCGCCAGTAAAATCTCCGGCAAAAATGTTTTCAAAACTCTGTGTTATAACAGCTGTTGCAAATTTGTTAGCGACTTTAACAACTTTAAGCGTACCAATGACTCTTTGGTTTTCGAGAATTTTCGTAGAATCATTCCTGACAGATCTATTGGCGCGAACAGAGAGAACCTGCCCTTCAGCCAACCCATCTGAAAGACCACGATTTAGAAAAACAACACTGCCTTTTCCAAAAACAGACCTTCTTTTATCAAAGTTTCCTCCAATGATTTGCGCTACAATATCGCTGCGAGGCCCACTGTCATCTAAGTTGATAATAGGAAGTTGACCTCGAACCAACTCCCCTCCCAGCTTCAGAGGATGAATGGCTTTGTCAACAAAGGCCCTATAAACCTCATATTTTTTTTCATCCACGTCGGCCTTAACCTTTTCACCAATAGTGACCATTCCACTAATGACCTTTTGGTATCCAAGTTCAGAACTCTCAATGGCATTGTTAGGAGATCTTAGCTCTCCAATATTTTCCACCACCAGATACTTCTCTCCAAGAACTCCTTTGCCAATGGGAAAACGCACATAAATAAATTGTGCCTCCCATGCAATCCGGGCTCCAATCTCTACCTCAATCACTTTGGCATCAGAGGTCATATTTGTATCATCGATATAACTAGACAAGTAAACCTCATCCCTCATATCTGCAATAGGCCTTCTTGAATAACTAATTCCGACATCATCATATTCTCCAGGCCTGGCTGTATTCTGCCATTCAGGCACTGACGGGGGGAGCCGTTTAAGAACAGGACGAGAAATAATAGAAGGAGGCGGAATTTCAATGTCTGGTTCCGGGAATTCATTGGCTTTCTCTGTCGCCAATTCCTGTGGTGGCGGCGACTCACCACCTTTGACGACAGCCTTGAACTGCTGAGCATCAGCAGCATCGAGGGCCCCAGATTCAATCAATTCGTTGATTGTCTCCATATCAAGGTCCAACTGTTGCTGTCCCTCGGTATCGGTGACCGCCTGTACAGGAGCCTTTGTAGAAGCTTCAGAAACGGTAAACATAGGAGCATCACTCTCTGTCCCCATAACAAATTGAATCTGATTGCCTGATGAAATTAAATGAGGGTTTTCAATTCGATGATTGACGGACCAGATCTTTGGCCAAAAGTTTCCATCACCAAAAAAAACCTCACTCACTCCCCAGAGGGTATCCCCCTTCTGGATTTTATACAATTCACTTTGCCGAGCCCCCACAACAGATAACCATTCTCCCTCAGGCATTGGCGAATTATGGTAATTGACATAAATATTGTGAAGCCGAGACTCATACTCTAAGTTAGGCCCACTATCGCTTATAAACTCCTCCGTAGGAGCAGGCATTGTTGGTGCTGAATCTTCTTGTTCTTCAGCCACTGGCTCCAAAGTGTCTTGAATAGGTGGACCTAAAGGCTCTACAAACTCTTCAAGTTTTGGCTCTTCTTGAAGAGGCTCCAACTCCAAATCTTGAGTGGCTTCATCAAGGTTTTCTTCAACGGGAATATTACTAACAGCCTCTTCACCCTTTGCATCGTTTTCCAACTCTTCTTCAAAGCCTGAAAAGTCTGCATCTCCCTCCGCAAAATCCTCATCTGCAAAATCTTCTTCTGAAAATCCCTCATCAATATCCGTCTCACTGCTATCTACAGCTTCTACGTCTTCAGCCTCCCCCAGCTCCGCTTCTAACTCAGCTTCAAATTCGTCCTTAAAGTCATCCTGAGCAAAACTAGTAGGTAGAAAGAAAAAAGGCAGTAAAAGGGCAAGGCGTACCGATCTATATGACTTCACTCACAAACATCCTTGTTCGCATTATTTGGATTCTATACCGACCCAGTTTGAATTTTCCAGGTCGGTATAATTTCAAAAAACTGTTCTTTCCGTCAGCTCTTTCCAGCTTTCATTAGCCGAAGTTCCACCCAGGCTCTTTGAGATTCTATACTTCCTGGATAATTTTTCATAACCATCTTAAGATATTTTACAGCAGTTTTCTTCAGGTTCAGACGTTTGTAGGCCACACTTTTTGCGAACATGGCTGAGGCTCTTTTATTGCCCTTTTCGTACTCCTTGATCACCTGATCAAAGCTCTTAATGGCCTGTCCTGTCTGCCCTTTTTTCATTTGTAGAATTCCCTGCAGATAAAGAGCATTATCTGCATAAACACTCCGTGGATAAAATTTCAAAAGAGCATCGACAGCTCCTTGCGTTCCATTCAGGTTTTCTTTTCGATAGGTTTGAATGACCTTGGCATAAGCCACTTTTTCACCAGGCCCAAAGGCATCGACTCCAGACAACACCATACGGTCTTTTTTTGAAGAAGCCGAAACATGAGACTGTACGTGACTAGGCCTTAGTGAAATAGGCTTTGCAGACCAAGCCCAGTGACAAAATAATATGGAAACGACTAAAGAAATGATTTTCATGCGGATCACTCCTTGCTCTGCATAAAACACCTGTCTCAAAGGATATGACAGATGCCGTCTTAGGGGAAGCGTCTTTCCTGTTTTATAAGCAAGTTTGAATAATGCGTTGCTTCTGACAGTTAAATAACAGTTTTTTGTAAAGATTTATCCACATTGGATGTGGATGAACAGACCTCTAGGACCTTAGACCTGATACCAGACAAGGGTTTCAGCAAATTGCTGATCCTTTGCACAGATAGTAAGTCATTGAAATTTAATAAGAAATTCTCACTTTTTAGATAAAAAAATAAAGTCTAAGTCACTTTCTTACATTCGATTGTCGGAACACTAAGCACTCTGGTGCTCTATCAACTAGATGTAGCAGTGTGGGCTCTTATTGCACCTGATTTAGTTCTATGAAGAGACTTTCTCCAAGAGTATTTTTAAGCAGTCTGGCGCTAGCCGGTTTTACCTTTTTCAATGGATTCACACTGAGCGTTCCCATACAGGACATCTGCTTGAAACGGGCCCAACAAATGCCAAAAATAAAGGCATTCCTCCCCTCTCTTGTGTGTGGAAAAAAGCTGCGCTCTGAAGAGCCACTTTTTAAAACTCTGACCCACCTGGGCCTCATCCATATGTTTGTGATCAGTGGGGCCCACTTGGTTTTTTTACAACAACTCCTCCGTCGACTTTTCCCCCCAACTCTTGTTCTCTATCTGCTTTTTTTCTATACACTGATGGTGGGTGCACACCCTCCTGTTTTAAGAGCCTGGCTGACACTGTGGATACTTTCCATGAGTGACTTACACAAAATCACTCCAGGGCTCCTCACACAGGCAGTTCTGCTGACAGGATTTATTGAGCCCAACCTGACTCACTCAGGTCGCTCCATAGCCCTT
>JAUILT010000071.1 GCA_030432925.1 Bdellovibrionia bacterium
AGCTGCTGCAACCTTGGTCCCGCCGATATCAAATGTTAGAGCGTTTTTAGAAGGCATAACTTTTAGATAAACATAAGGGCTGTGCTTGTCACTAGGGTCATGACTCGCATGGGAGTAAGAACTTTATCAATCAGTCGCATTTTATTGAGATATCGAGTCTGTCCCCTTTTTAGCTTCAAGCCTACAATGACAGCGGCCACGTATAGGATCACTGTTGATAGTGCAAAAAAGATATGAATAATTAGGTATACGGGCATTTCCATACTGACTTTAGAGAGGGCCGATCGTCCTAAGACTAAAAACAAGACGAGAGCAACGTCAGAAAAAATCACACCACTCATAATTTTTATGTGTTTGTCGGTATTGGACTTACGCAGTGAACGTCCATAGAAGAAAAAACAAAGAATAATAAAGCTTATTAAGTTAGTGACAATAGATATCAAACTGAGACTCCCTTATACTTTATACCTAAAACTCAGGTTCATTCAATTTTTTGGATACATATGTAACAATAGCAGATATCGTTTTGATCCGGCATCCTTAATTTTAAACAAAACCGGCATTTGGTCTCATCTGTTGCCAGTATTCACCCGATAAGCTGGGCGGTCCTAATGGGAGATGGATATTGTCCGGTTTTGAAGATGCAGATGAGCTCCTTGAAGATTTTCGTGAAGAAAGCCGCGGGGCCCTTGAGTCCTGCGAGTCCGCCCTACTACTGACGGAGCGTGAGGCGACTTTTCAAGAGGGCTATGCTGAGGTTTTCAGGGCCTTTCATTCCATCAAAGGTCTATCGTCCATGTTCGGTTTAGATCAGATTCAGGCCCACTTCCATCATTTGGAGTCTCTCCTTGTCAGATACAAAGACCAGCCTCGGTTTGATGGGGAGCTGGTGGACTACTTTTTGTCAGCAGTGGATGCGGCTTATAAAATGGTGGAAGGGTCCAGTGTGGTTTTTGACCTTTATGACCCACTGGGAGGAGAAGAGGGCGCGGGCAAGCAAGAAAAAACTCAATCAGATCAGGTGGAGGAGGAGATCCCAAATCTGTCTGTAAAAGAAGATGTTATTTCGATTGGTGAGAAACAAAAAAGACGAGACATAATATATGTCGTTGATGATGAAGAGGACCTTTTAGAGATTTATTGTGAAATTCTAGCCGAACTGGATTGTGATATAGTTCCTTTTGGATCAGCCAAAGAGGCTATGAATTGTTTGGATTGTACAACAGCTATTGACCATCCTTCGGTGATTCTCTCAGACCTTCAAATGCCAGAAATGAGTGGTACCGTCTTTTTGGAACAAGTGAAGGCAATGAATTCAGAAATTCCATTTATTTTTTTGAGTGGATATCTTGATCGGGAAAGTGCTGATTTTGGATTAGCTAACGGTGCCCATGGCGTTCTTACCAAACCAGTGAATGATGTGGAATTATTATTTGCAGTCAGTTCAGCGCTGGCCTTTTACAGGTCTCAGAGGCTTGTAAGGAAGTCATTAAAGTTTTTATTTTGTTTTTTGTCTCAAAGTGATTCAGGCCATCTTGACGATAAAAAGGTGCTGGAAAATGAAATTAAAGCTTTGATGAATGAAATGGACAACATAAAAAATCGGTCTAAAAAAGCCGCATAAAATTTCTGGAAATTACTTGAGAGTTAAGATTCATTGAAGTTTTTAATTTGACTTAAACTTGTCCAGTTTGGGTGTCGATAAGGGACTGGCTTTAAATAATGGGGTGAACGTGTCTGAAGGCTTCAAGGTCAATGAAATGGTTCGTGAGTACTTGCTCGAAGGGTTCGAGGAGATTTCCAGAATCACAGATGGATTGACTAAGTTGGAGCAAGATCCTAGTAATTCAGAAATTATAAACAGTGTTTATAGGTCTATGCACACAATCAAGGGGGCCTCGGCGTTTTTACAATTCTCTGAAATTGAGTCTTTTACTCATTTTGTAGAAAATCTTCTGGATGAGTTAAGAAATGAAACTCTAAAGGTCACACCAGACATTATTGATATTTTACTCAAGGCCGTGGACCATATCACTGCAGCCCTAAACCAGGTGGAGCTTTCGGGAAGTGATGAAGGCTGTGCCAATGAGGCATTTATTAACACAGTCAAGAAAACCCTTTCGGGGGGTGTTGATGAGGCATCTACGGCATCAGAAGCACCTGGTCCAGATTCGTCATTAGTAGAAACTTCCGGGACTTTGGATGAGTTGAAGGCGGAGCTTGAAAAAGTAGACATTCAATCTGTAGAGAGCACAGCCTCTCAGGATCTTCCCGGAGTGGCTGAGCTTAACAAATCCTTTGCTCCAACAGTCGGAGATGGCAAGGGAGAGGTCGAAGAGGCCATGACGAAGCATCAGGAGTCTTCGATCTCAGATTCGGTCATCAAAGTACATGTGAATCTTTTAGACAAAATGATGAATGTTGTTGGAGAGCTAGTTCTCAATCGAAATCAAATTCTTCAACACTCTAGTTTGAGTGATTCGCCAGAATTGGTTCGGTTAGCTAATGAATTGAATAATATTACATCAGAGTTGCAAACGGATATTATGGCGACACGAATGCAGCCCATTGGAAGTGTCCTTGGAAAGTTCGAAAGATTGGTCAGAGATTTATCTAGAGCCACCGGAAAAAAGGTTGCATTAAAACTTGAAGGACAGGATACCGAACTAGATCGAACGATCATTGAAGCTATAAAAGACCCACTAACACATTTAGTGCGAAACTCTTTAGATCACGGAATAGAGCCGCCAGAACAAAGAGCCGCTAGCGGTAAAGACCCCCTGGGGATTCTTTTGGTAAAAGCCTACCATGAAGGGGGGCAGGTCACTATTGAAATTCGAGATGACGGAAGCGGGCTTAGCTCAGAAAAAATTTTAGCGAAAGCTCTTGAGAAAGGGTTGGTGACAGAAGAAAAGGCCAGTGAAATGTCGGAAAATCAGATTCATCATCTGGTTTTTACACCAGGTTTTTCCACTGCAGAAAAGGTGACGAATATTTCTGGGCGTGGAGTGGGAATGGATGTGGTAAAGACCAACATTGAAAAAATTGGCGGTCAGGTAGATGTATCTTCAGTTCAAGGCGAGGGAACAACCTTTAAACTAAAGATTCCTCTGACCTTGGCAATTATCCCCGCATTGGTTGTGCGAGCTAACGGAGAGCCATTTGCTATTCCGCAGATCAATCTTGTGGAGCTTGTACGGATGGATCCTTCTAACTCTAATCAGATTGAAAAAGTTGGAAGTGCAGAGTTTTTGAGGCTAAGAGGAAAGCTTTTACCAGTATTGAGGTTGAATAAAATACTCGGGTACCAAGAGAGTTTAGAAAAGAAAAGTGAAGATCTTAATGTTGTAATACTGAATGCAGAGGGAATGGTTTATGGCCTCGTTGTGGATGAAATCCAAGATACGCAAGAAATTGTAGTTAAACCATTGGGCCAGCATCTTAAAGACCTTAATGTTTATGCAGGTGCGACGATTATGGGTGATGGAGATGTTGCACTGATTCTTGATGCCATGGGGCTTGTGCAGGGACATACCAAAGACAGTGATATCGGCAAAGAAAGAGATAATGAGATTTCAGGGGAGGCATCGATCGGATTTCATGAAGGGCAGGAGATGATTTTGTTCTCGTTGAATTCCTCGGCAACATTTGGTGTTCCTCTGGTATTAGTCAATCGACTTGAAGAATTTAAAAGAGATCAAGTGGAGCTGGTGGGCCAGCGGCCTGTTGTTCAATATAGAAATACAGTCATGCCTATTATTAATTTGAACTCCAGTTTAAACCTTGAGGGGGAGCAGAATCTTAATGAGGCTTTTTCGGTGTTGGTAATTAAAAATCGCAACAAATACTTTGGGCTGATGGTCAATACAGTTTTAGATATTCAAGTGAGTGAAAGTTCAGAGCTAGACTCTAACCATGGGCAGCAAAAAGGTATCCTCGGATCTGCATTTGTAGGTGGGGCGACTGTTTCTGTTATTGATATATTTAAAGTGATTGAAAACTCATTTGGAGAGGAGTCTCTACCTCCGGAGGTGCTTTGCGGAGTTGGAAAAACAGCTCTTGTTGTTGATGACAGTCCATTTTTTAGAAGAATTGAAATTGAAGCAATGAAGGGTCAAGGTTTTCATGTGATTGAGGCCAGCAATGGGCAAGAGGCACTTGAAAAACTACAGTCTAATAATGTTGACATTATTTTATCAGATATCGAAATGCCAGTAATGAATGGATACGATTTGGCAAGGCAGGTTCGATCACAAGAAGAGCTACAATCTTTGCCGATGGTAGCGATTACAACAAAATACGATGAGAAGTCAAAGGCAGAGGGCGAGGCCTCGGGTTTTAGCGTTTATTTGGAGAAATTCAATAAAGAAGAGGTTATTGAGGCCGTTTCTCGATTTATTAGTCAGGCTTCATAAGGAAGGGTTGAGTCCATGCATGCTGAGAAACTTAAAGGTGAAGATTTAGAAGGTCAGGTTTGTGGCTTCAAAATTGCCGAAGATCTATTTTCGGTACCAGTACTTTCTGTGCAAGAAGTGATCAAGCCACAGGCATTAACTAAAGTGCCATTAGCTGATGCAGCGGTTATGGGGTTAATTAATCTGAGAGGGCAGATTGTGACTTTAATTAACCTTAGAACTAAACTAGGAATGCCTGATGAGTATAAAGATGAAAACTACATGATTGTTATTGTTAGAGAGGGAGATTCTCTGACGGCATTGATGGTGGATGAAATATGCGATGTCCAAGATATATCAGCAAAAACTTATGAGCCACCACCAGAAACTTTGGACCCTAATTTTAAAAAGTACGTCGATAGTGTTCATAAGCTCGACGGAGAACTGTTAATTGTTTTGGATTTAGAAAAGGTTTTGAAAAATTAATATTTTTAGAAAAATAAGAGGAGCGTCAGATGTCTAAAGCAAATCTCATTCAGCTCGACGATTATGTCGATAGCAACGGAAGCGGTCAATCGCAAGGAAATAGTATAGCAGAACAAATGTTGGAGTTCGCCCCTGTCAACATTATGATGGCCGATAAGAACCTTAAGCTGACCTACCTTAATGCAAAGTCGGTGGAAACATTGAAGAGTATTCAACATTTGCTTCCAAAGCCAGTGGAGCAGTTAAAGGGTGAGTCTATTGATATTTTTCACAAGAATCCAGCTCAGCAAAGAGCTCTCCTAGCAAATCCTAAAAACCTTCCTCATACAGCACATATTCGTCTTGGAGATGAGGTTTTAGACCTTCTTGTGACAGCCCTTTATGATGAAAACCACAACTATGTGGGGCCCATGGTTACGTGGTCCGTCATTACTGAAAAATTGAAAGTTGAAAATGAAATGGCCAGGAATAATCAGATGTTGGAATCAGCCCCTGTGAATATTATGATGGCAGATCTCGATTTAAACCTGACTTACCTAAACGCTAAGTCACGAGATACATTAAAGTCTATTCAACACTTGCTTCCAAAGCCAGCGGATCAACTTGTTGGTGAGTCCATTGATATTTTTCATAAAAACCCAAGTCAGCAGAGGGCCCTATTGTCCAACCCTAATAATTTACCGCACAAAGCGAAGATTCAACTGGGAGATGAGATTTTAGATCTGACAGTGGAGGCACTTTATGATGCTAACAACCAGTATGTTGGACCCATGGTTTGTTGGGAGGTTATTACTGAAACAGTTAGGCTCGTTGAAACCCTTGAGGGCACAAGTAACGATTTAGGAACTTCTGCTGAAGAGCTTTTGGCTGTATCAACAAGTATGAAGTCTAACTCTGAGGAAACGTCTGCTCAAGCAGCGAATGCATCGACAGCCTCTGAGCAAGTGAATGCTGGAATCAGCACTGTTGTAACTAATATCGAAGAGATGACGGCTTCAATCAAAGAGATTACAAAATCTACAAATGAGTCATCGACAATGTCCACAGAGGCTACGCGCATGGCTAAAGAGGCTAACGAGATCATTCAAAAACTGGGTGATAGTTCGCAGGATATTGGAAATGTAATCAAGGTGATCAGTGCCATTGCTCAGCAAACGAATTTGCTGGCTTTGAATGCCACTATTGAGGCCGCTCGAGCAGGGGAGGCTGGTAAAGGGTTTGCTGTTGTGGCAAATGAAGTGAAAGAGTTGGCCAAGGAAACCGCTAAGGCAACTTCAGAAATCACCAAAAAGATTGAAGCTATTCAAACAGATTCTGAGCAGGCAGTGACATCCATCAGTAATGTGAGCGACTCCATTGAAAAACTTAACGCAATTTCTGCCAATATTGCGGCCAGTATCGAAGAGCAGGCGGCATCCACTAACGAGGTGAATAGAGTGGTTTCTGACTCTGCGTCTGCAGTTCAGAATATTTCTGAAAATATTCAGCAAGTATCTATTGCTTCGAATCAGACCTCTGAAGGTGCTGTACAGACCAATGAAGCGGCAGGAAAACTGGGTGAATTGGCTGAAACTCTGAAAGAGTTAGTCAAAAAGGTAAAGGTTTAATCGGTCAATTATGAAAGTTTTTGTTATAGATGATTCAGCGATGTATAGAAGGGCAATTACAGAAGCCCTTCGTCATCCTGATATTAAGGTGGTGGGTTCAGCAGCCAATGGTAAACTTGCTTTAGAGCGGTTGAAGTCCCTTCCAGATGTAAATCTGGTTACCTGTGATATGGAAATGCCTGAGATGAATGGTTTGGAATTTATTGAGAAATTTCGGAGCATAAACCGCCATTGTAAAATCTTGGTATTTTCATCTCTTTCAGAGAGGGGCGCTAAAATTACAATTGATGCCCTTCTTGCTGGGGCCAATGATTTTTTACCAAAATCTTTTGGAAAGACAGAGTCAAACAAAGATCCTTTGGCTGCTTTACAGGAGAATTTGCTTCCAAAGATTTTGCAATTTAAATCGAGCGTGCTGGAAAGTGCAGCGATGCCAGCAAGAAAGCCGGTAGCACCATTTAAGCCTAAAGTATCAATGCCGACTTTTCAGAGAAACGCGGGTTTTACAGTTCGGCCAGAGGTGGTGTGCATCGGCAGTTCGACAGGGGGGCCGGATGCTTTGAAGGCTGTGCTTTCAAATCTTGATAAGTGCTTTCCTGTTCCTATTCTCATAGCTCAGCATATGCCAGCTATGTTTACACGAGAGCTAGCGAAACTGTTGAATAGAACCTGTCCTTTAACTGTTAAAGAAGCTGAAGAGGGCGAAGAAATCAAGCCGGGATTTGTCTACATTGCCCCCGGTGACTATCATATGCGAGTGATAAAAATGGGAAGCAAGAAAACTCTTGTGATGGATCAAGGTGAAAAAATCAACTTTGTAAGGCCTGCTGTAGATCCTTTGTTTAATAGTGTGTCTGACGTCTATGGCAAGAGGTCTTTGGCTCTGATTCTTACAGGCATGGGCCAGGACGGTCTTGAGGGAGTTCGTTATATGAAGGAAAATCATAATATACCTGTGGTGATTCAAAATAAAGAGTCTTGTGTGGTGTTTGGAATGCCAGGAGCTATTTATGAGCACGATCTTTATGATCAAATATTACCACTCAGTGAAATTGCGGGATTTATTAATAAGTTTATTTCTGAATCAATAGTTATTAATGAAAGGTTGGGAGCATGAAAATACTGATTGTAGATGACTCCAGCCTGATACAAAAAATGGTATCAGGTATGCTTGTGGACCTCGGTTACGAGTGCGAATCAGCAGAAAATGGACGAGTGGCTGTAGATATGCTAGCTGAGGGAAATTTGTATGATCTCATTCTTCTTGATTGGAATATGCCTGAGTTAAATGGACCTGGTTTTTTAGATGAAATCAAAGCGAAAGGACTTAATAAAAGCCCTGTTGTTATGATGACTACTGAAAACTCTATGGATCATATTCAAACAGCTCTTGGCAAGGGGGCTTCGGAGTACATAATGAAGCCGTTTACCCCAGATATTCTTGATGAGAAAATAAAATATGTTTTCGAAAGTGCTGCATGATGGAAAATAAAATGTATAAGTTTTTCGCCGATATTATATTTAAACACACGGGAATTCATTATCCCGAACAGAACTACTATCAGTTAAAAGGTCGTTTAAAAAATTTAGCGACTTATATGAATTTGGAATCCATTGAAGAGGTCTACCAGAAGTTTCAAAAGTGCATGCTACCGGAGGAAAGGGATTTTCTTTTGGATGCAGCAACTAACAATGAAACCTCTTTTTTTCGTGATAAGCACCCTTTTGAACAGTTGATCCCAATCATTGATAGCATGGGTGTTACAAAAAATGTGAACATTTGGTCAGCCGCTTGCAGTAAGGGGCAAGAGGTTTACAGTATTCTAATGACTTTGAAAGAAAAACGACCTGACCTATTGAGCCCAGGATTTTACTTCAGGGCGAGTGATATTAGCCCGAGAGCCTTAGAGCAGGCTCAGTCGGGAGTTTATTCACAATTAGAAATTCAAAGAGGATTGCCCATTCAGTTGATGGCTAAATACTTCACTCAGCCAGAGAAAAGTCAGTGGAAAATTTCTGAGGAATTAACAAAAAAAGTTGATTTTAAATGTTTTAATTTATTTACAGGAATTTATGAGCGCAATAAATTTGACCTCATTTTTTGCAGGAATGTTCTTATCTACCAGAAGTTTGAGGAGAAGAAAAAAATTGTACAAAAACTTCGTCAAGCTCTGAAGCCTGGAGGGTGCCTGATTTTAGGAAGTAGTGAGAGCTTAATTGGTATGGATGATGGGTATGAGAGCCACCGGTTTGATAGGTGTTCAGTCTTCAAAAAACCAAAAGATGCATCAGGAGGTCTGTCAATAGCTAGCTGAGTAGAGAAAGAAAAGGCTACTCAGCCCAGACTTTTATTTTTTTTCCACTATAACTGGCCTCAAACAACCTCCCAGGGGTTCCGCCTTTTTTTAAAAAATCGTGAACCAGCTTGTCCAGGTCAATGCCTTGCTCTTTGATTTTTTTTTGAGTCTCAAGATCAAGCAAGTGTTTGAGATCATAAATACAGGTAATGGCCAGGCTCATATTAGCCTTTTCAACACAGCCCTCGGTTACCTGCACATGAAGTCGCGTGGCTAAGGTATTGAGTTGAGGCGCTTCAATATGAGATTTTGAAATTTTAGATTTTAACGAGTTTGCCCACTGATCTGGGGCACTTTTTATTAATAAGTCTTTAAAGCTAACGGGCATATTTAACTCATTGAGAATGCCTAGAAGTCCTTGAAATGAGCGCATCACTAATAAGAACTCTGGATCACCAGCTGAACGAAACCACCAGTGGTCTTCTCCAAGCACGACCTTTATGCGATCAAAAAGCTTCCAGTTTTTAATGTCATAGCGGTGCACTCCAGAAAAGGGTTCTGCTATTAGACGAACAATTTCACCACATTGAGGTGCAATGTGCTTGAGTTTTTCTGGGTCAAATCCAACCTCAGTGAGTAGAGTGATGGGGTCGGCTTGAGAGGCCATGCCGCCATGACAAACAAGGTTGACAAGTCCTTGAACCATTTTATGTGTTACGACTCTTACAGCCCCAAAATCCAAGGCTTGGAGGGTTATTTTCTGATTTTCATTGGTTTTGATTTTAAAGTTTCCTCTGTGAAAATCAGATTGAACTACGCCCCCTTTTGCCATGAGAAGAAAGTAAAATTCCACCAAAAGGTCTGCGAAATCTCGTCGTTGTTCAGTACTCAAGTCCTGCAGATGGTTTAAGGGCTCGCCATCCATCCATGATTGTACAAGAACCCAGTCGCTGCTGAGTTCCGAGTAGAAGAAAGGAGTTTCAATATGAGGATGATCTTTAAAAAGAGTATAGATATTTTTTCCAAAATCAGCTTCAATGTCATACTGTACTTCGCTTTTTAACAGATTAGAAATGGTGTTTTTATAGCTTGAGAGGGGGATGCCCCACTTTTTACTAGGACCTATGTTGGGAGTAAGCCCAAATAGGCGAACTTGGTTTTCAATCTCTTCACGGATTCCAGGGTACTGTATTTTTACAGCCACGACTTCACCGCTTTTGAGTTGAGCCTTATGAACTTGGCCCAGAGAGGCTGTCTCAGCTTCTTCCTGAAAGCTTATGAATAGGCTGGATATATCACCGCCGATCTCTTCTTCTAGCAGGGGCTGAATCTTTTTAAAAGAGTAGGCAGGGCTGTTATTATTATAAACAGTGGACTTCAACTCTTGGTCTGAAGAATGGCTAGCCAAAAATTGACCGATCTTCATTGTGAGCCCTTTGTCATTGCCAATAGACTTGAGCAGTGCATTTTTAGCCATTTCTTTGGAGCTTTCAGTTTCTGCTCGAATATAGTTCTTCCATAGTTGAGCTTGACGGGCTGTTCTGAAAGTCTGCTTGATAAAGCCCATACTTTAAGTACCTCATTAGTTTTCAGGCGGTCGAGAGCGCGTATGCTGGATTGGTATATATAAAGCCTATATCAAAACTAATTTTGTTGCGAGGATTTTTCGACCTCGACAGAAGTCAGAGGTTGAGAGCTTTTCAAGCGGTCGGCAAAAATCGATCGAGTATTGATCACTTGAGTGATTTTTCCACGAATATTCACTGACCCTCGAATATGGTTGGATTTAAGAGTTTCATTGAGCTCGGTTTCTGGAGCCTGAATATCAAGAACCTCACGTATGACAAACCCTATAGGGGTGGATTGAAATGAGTGAACAATAATTTGAAAAGATTCAGGAAGTGATTTGTAATCCAGGTCATTAAAATATGAGTAAAGTGGCATAGAGCGGTTCATATATCTGATGACGGGCTGACTATGTACAAACTCAATATCCTGCTTGAAACAAGTCTCAAGCCTGTAGACCTCTGTAAGGGGTATTGCTGCAACCTGACCGTCAAACTCTTCTAGAACGAGGTATTCGTTCAGAGCTGCCGTGGTCTCTGCTTCATCATGGATATCAGGCTGTGTATCGGGCCTTTTATGAGCTTCCAGATGAATACCTTGTTGTTCAAGAATTCCTTCTGGTCGCAAGACTAAGGCGACCTTCCCATCACCCAGAAATGTGGCCCCGGCATAAACCTTCAAGTCTTTGAGGCTTTTGTCGATATCTTTAACAACAATTTCATCATTTTCTAGAATTTCATCGACTTCAATTGCAAAGACCTTACCATCTGCTCGGAGAATAACTAGTTTTTGGCCGTTATTTTTGGGGGGAGAAGAATTTTTTGTACCAATATCAAATATTTCAGATAGATCAATAATAGGTATGAGTTGGTTATCAAAACTGATAAAGCTTTCATTATCAATATTCTGGATTAAAGAGAGGTTCTCTGCATCGACCATAATGACTTTTTCAATCTCTTCTTGATTGATGGTAAATGTTTCTGAGCCAATTTTCATAAAAAGTGCCTTGATAATCAGTACCGATTTAGGTACAGGAAAGACCAGCTCAATTCTTGAGCCCTCATTAACAATGGATCTTAGATTTACCTGACCATTCATTGTTTTGACTGTATTTGCTACCATATCCATGCCCACTCCGCGTCCAGATATATTTGTCACCTGCTCTACGGTGCTGAACCCCGGTTCAAAGATAATTTCCTGCTTTCTCTGATCGGACATTTTCTCAAGCTCTTCGTGAGTGTAGAGTCCTTTCTTTTCAGCTATGGAAGCAACTTTATCGGGCAAGATACCGCCGCCATCGTCACTGATTATAACTGTAACAAAATCGGCATTTTCTTCACACTCTACCCGCACTTGACCTTTTGGGTCTTTATCACAAGACTTTCTTATTTCAGGATCCTCAATGCCATGATCAATAGCATTTCGTATCATGTGAACGAGCACATTTTGAAGGGCGTCACCAATAGATTGGTCAATTCTCAGGTTCTGACCAGTCATTTCCAAATGAATATCTTTTCCCGTGGCTCGGCAGGTGTCTCTGGCTACACGAGGTAGCTGGCGCAAAATATTTTTAACAGGCACTTTTCGAATCTCAACAATTTTATTTTGGATGGACCCAGAGACATGATTCATTTCTTCAAGGGACTCAACCAGTCTTTCTAAGGATTCGGATTGTCCATATTCATTTTCTAGAGATTGCACTTGTTTGACAATCATACTTTTTAAAACGGTTAACTCTCCACTCTGCTCCATAAACTCATCAAGCAATGAAATATTAACACTGATTTCATCGTCTTTTTCTTTAGTGGGCTCATTATTTTTAGAGCTTTCTAGCCGCTGTGAGTTGGCCATCTGTTGAAGCTCACTGGAGCCTTGAGTGACGGGAGACTCAAAATCAACCTTTGAAAGGTCAAACATTTTAACGGCCTCTTCGACATCAAAGTCTGACAGAGGTAAATGAATCAGATTGGAAATCAAAAAATTCAGTGTATCGAGCGCCCCTAAGGCTATGCTCACAAAGACTTCTGAGGCTTGGGTTTCGCTTCGACTAATCGGTCCAAAAAAATCTTCATACTTGTGAGTGAAAGTGGCCAGTTGTGTCAGGCCAAGACAGGCCGATGTGCCTTTGATAGTGTGAAGGAGGCGCATAATGTTATTAACAAGAGTTAGGTTATTGGGTTGATTTTCAAAAGAAATGAGGCAGTCTTCGACCTCCTGAGCCAGAGACTTAGCATCTCCTTGAAACTCAGTTTTCATTTCAATATCTTCTTCTAACTCCTCGATGCGCTCTGAAGACTTTTCAGTAACTAAACTGACCAGCTCTTCTTGTTTATAAGGTTTATTTAAAATAGATTTGATTTCTAAGTCCAAGGCCTTGAGGGCAAGATCTTTATCAACATGACCGCTAGAAAGAATAAAAGGAATATCTCCAAACTCTTTTTTAAGATTTTTTTTTAGCTCAAATCCATCCATGTTGGGCATTTTCAAATCAGAAACAATCATCACGAGTTCGTTTTGATGTTTTTTACAGTGCTCGATGGCCTGCTGGCCATCTTCTGCAAAAAGAGGAGTCAGTTCGAGGACTTCAGCGGCATCTTCGAAAAACTGAAAAATACCAGAGTCATCATCAACAAATAGAATTTTCAGATGTCGGTCGCTCATCGATTACCTCGTTCTCCCTGTTAGGGATTTATCGGATAAAATCCCATAAATCAGAGGTTTAGCTGGCATTCTGAAGCAAATCTTAATCTCTTGTTGAGATATTTGATTCGCTTTTAAGGACCTTGCGAACTTTAAAAAGCACTTCTAAGCTGATAGAGCCATTTTTTTCAATGGCATCAATGGCTTGAAGAGGGCTTAAACGTTGCTCCCCTGGTCGAAATTGACCATAGTATTCAATCTGATCAGCAATCGATAACAGTTGAGCCTCAGGAATGATCTTGGCCGCCGAGAGGGCTTGGGGAAAGCCTTTGCCATCATTGCGCTCATGATGCTGTTCGATGATTTTGACAATTTCAGGAGTGATCGTCATTTTTTTGGTTTTTAGAACTCTTTGAGCATCCATTGGGTGGTCGAGGTATTTTTTTCTTTCATCAGCCTCTAGAGACTCTACGAACTCATCTCCTGGATAAGGGTCATGCTTGAACCCTAAAAGTGCCACATCATGGAACAGACCAGCTAGAGCTAAGTCCTCAGGCTTACCAATTTCTGTAGCCATGCTCAAGAGGCTAGCAATAGCTGAAACACTTGAGGCATGAGTGTAGGAGTCTTCAGTGGAGCCAAGTGCGGCTTCAATCTGTTTGTGAAAAGAAATGCCAGTTTTCTTTTCAAGAAATTTGGCAACAACAGACTCACTTTGCTTCATGACCTGTCGACCCACTTCGAAATCGGCATTGTCTGAGCCATCATGAATAGTGGCAAACAGGTCTCTAACACTTGTTTGTAGTTTTTGCTTTCTTTCAGTTTCTGACATAGCTGAATTAGGATCATTTAGATCTGCAAGCTTTTCTGCACAATAGTCATAGAATTGATCGGTTTGCCTGGAGTCAATAAAAACCCGACCGACTTGCTTTTCTTTAAACTTATCAATTTGTTGACGGCGGACTTTATCTCCGGACTTTACCACCTTGATATACTTATTGTTCATTGGAAGAAAAACAGAAAGATCAAAGGGGAGTTCATCTTCGGGTTCGATATCAAAGAGTTGGACCGCTCGATATCGAGTGAGTCCGGGAGCACTTCCAATAAGCTTAACAACGTCATCAAATTCCATATTTAATAATGATTTATCGTTGGGAAGAATAAAGACTTCTGACGCGCCATTTTTTTTAAGAGTTGATATTTTTAAGTCTTCGGTCGTCCCGAGTATAAATATGATCCGAGATTGAGGGTAGGTATTTCGAATAGTTTGTGCCACCTCGTAGGGACTAAATTGGTTGAGTTTTGGGCCACAAAAAATCAGAGGAATAAAATTTTCTTCGGACTCATCCTCCAAGAGGGCTTCAAACTTATCATCTGTATCAACATGGTACATCGAGACATTAGCAAGTTCAGAAGTCATGAGGTTGAGTCCCTCTGTATCGAGTCCAATGGTCAACACCCTATTGTACTTCTCCACGCTCGCCATGTTTTATACCAATCCGGATTTGAGTTTTCTATTTTTATGCGGCATTAGCCCCCGCATGTTTTACATAGGTTTGCTCAAGCTTTTGTCTGAGTCCGTCTGGAGTGAACGGTTTGATCACATAATTACTGACGCCAGCTTCTACAGCAGCTTTGACCTGATGCATTTCAGCCTCTGCAGTCAGTAGAACAAATGGCAACTCTTTATAGCGTCCGTCGGCACGAACCCTTTTTAAAAAATCAAGTCCAGAGCAGTTGGGCATATTCCAGTCAGAAATAATCAATTGAACTGGGATAGGGGCTTCTTGAAGCTTTTGATAGGCATCCTGACCGTCCACGGCCTCAATGAAGTTATTAAAGCCAAGAGTTTTACAGGCTTTTTTGACGAGCTTTCTCATTGTTAGCATATCATCAACAATGAGAATTTGAGTTTCAGAATTAAACATACGCACCCTCCCTTCAATATTGAATTAACTGTCTTCAGAGGCTTCAATTTCAATGTGAAACTTTCCAGCCTGACTGTCAAAAGGCAAAACAACCACAGGTCCTGGACCTTGTTGTCGGATTTTAAGCTTATCTGCGGTTAAGACTGTGGGTATTGCTTTTTTTAACTGATACCCTTTTTGATCATTTAATTCTGCCTTAGCCTGTCCATAGATAATATTCAGAATCTCACCGGCAGCATCTTCAATTTCTTCGTTGATCTCAGAATTTTCTTCATCAAACATCCTATTATATAGAGCGTGTTCGGAGATTTCCACTCACTCCCTCTTAAATTACGTTTCACGGCTTGCAAGAGTTTGAAAAAGTATCACACTACTCTTAATGACATCATTAGGAGAACACCATGGCCAATTACAAACA
>JAUILT010000072.1 GCA_030432925.1 Bdellovibrionia bacterium
GCTCTTCGAACACTGCATCAGGAACGGCTTGCAAAAATAGTTATGGGAAGAGGCGGTGCCCCGTCCCCTTGCAGCACTCAAGAAGATATTGCAAACAACCCAAGTTTTTGTTCATCACAAGGAGAAGGTGTTACGAGCACAGCTTGTACCCCTGGAGACTGGGAGGGAGGGGCGGCTCCCACCGAGGGGGGAGTGGCCAAAGTTTGTAATGCCGCCGGAACCGCTTATGTGGACTTTACCGAAGGCTACTGTCAAAAAAATACTGAAGTTATAAGTGGAAGAAGTGACCTGGCCCAAGTGTGTATTTGTTTGAGCGATGGGGGAGAGACGGGAACCTGCTTGAGTTCTGCAAGCCCAGCTCAGGTGGCGGATTCATCTGCCCGATCCGCGGCTTCTGGCTCAGGGAACGACTCCTCTGACTCTGTAGACCCTTCAGAACCTGTCCGTTCTGAAGACTCGGACCCGTCTTCAGTTTCAGAAGGTTCGACAGGCCCAGAGTCTTGTCAGCTAGCATACACAACGGCTAGAGACTGTTGTAGCAATCCCATAGGATGCTTAATGAGTTCAGATAAAGAAACAGCTCAGAACGTTCAAGCGGGTATTGGCCTGGTTATGCAGGGTGGACAAATGTATTCAGGAATGCAGCAACAGCAGGCTCAGATGAATGGCCAGCCATCGACGGCTATGTGTGATTTTATGAATACAGCAGGCAATGCAAGTGCAGGGATAAATATGGCAGGGGCTGCTATTTGTCAGCAGAAAAAAGCGTTGTGTTTTGAGGCTTGTGGCAAGGGTTCAGAGCAATGCCGTTCATTTAATGCGCAGATTGCGGCGCAGGCCATCCAGGGCATTTCGTCGGCCCTCGCTGCGAGTATTGCCAATCAATGCCAAGACATGACGGCCCAGTCCAATGGTCTCACGCCGAGTGACATTGAGTTTATGCCGGACTGCTCAGACCCGGCAAATACCTCCAACCCGAATTGCAATGGGGAGTGTTCTGGGCCGGATGCCGCCTCGAACCCATTTTGTAAATCTGCAGGTACAGGCAGTGGAGGAGGGGGCGCTGGAACCAGTTATGCAACGGACCAGGCGAGTTATGGTGACAATGGCACTCAGTATGATTCTAATCCCGACCTTCTTGAGGGTATTGGCTCTCAAGAAAACCTTGGCTTTGGAGCTGAGGGGCAGGCACAGGCCAACGCTATTGAAGGTGGTGGCGGTGGAGGTATGGGTTCCGGAGTGGGTGGAGCCTCTCTGGGAGATGGTCAGCGAGGCAAGTCTCAAGGCGGTGGTTATAACACCAATGTTCTTAAGGGAGCTTCGGGGGGCGGTGGTTATGTCGGTCCTTCTACAGGCAGCGTGGGCGTGAGTTCTGGCAGCGGTGGGTTTCGTGGTTATGGTCGGGCCGCCGGTAAGGTCGATGATGATACTATCGACTTAAAGCAGTTTCTTCCTGGTGGAAAAAAAGATCCTCGTAAAAGAACCGTGGCAGGCCTTTCGGGAGGTGCCGCGGCACAGATTGGTCGCAAGGAAACAAATATTTTTCAAACGATGTCCGTTAAGTATCGGCAAATGTGTCAGCTCAAGCGTATGTGGGACTGTCCCAAGCTGTCGAGTTCAGGCATCAAAAGAAGTCGATAGTTTTTTATGGGGAAGATAATGAAGAGTGTGTTGATCATAGGCTGGGCTGTATTTTCCTTGCAGGTATTTGCTGATGCAGGAACGGAGACTCGAGTGACGCAAGTACCGGCAGAGTCAATGACCTCTCAAGGAAGTTCTGATCAGTCTGGAAGTGCCATGGCCCAACAAATGATGGGGGCTGGAATGAATGCTGCCATGGGTGCGCGGCTTTCGAGTATTTGCGGAACACCTGGGGGGCAATGGGCTTGTCCGATGGCTGTGATGTCTTTTGCCCAAGCCGCAATGATGATGATGTCCGCAGGTCAATCGGGAAATACCATGGACTATGCTACGAGTGGATTTGAATATGATCCCAGCAGTCTGAAGGTTCAGGCACCTGGTTTTGAAGAGTACAACGTGGGTACAACGCCCAAAGAACTTAAAGCTTTTATCTCAGAGGGGGCAAGCCAATTGAGTGCTGGTCAGGGCTATAGCTTTGATCCCGCAACAAGCACAATGACAACTCCAAAAGGAACTTTTGTTGTGGACGACGCCACAGGAGCTTCTGCGGGTGCTCTTGTTAAGGCTGCGGGAGGAAGTGCAGATGATATGAAGTTAGCAGAAAGTACGGCAATAGGCCTTGCTGATCAGATGGGCAAAGCATTTGGGGGCAATGGTTTAGACTCAAAGGCCAGTGTTTCTGGTATGGGGTTTAACAGTCATGGAGGTGGAAAAGGCAGTGGGTCCCGTCATGGTTCTCAAGGTGGAGCCAGCGAAAGTCTGTCGGATTATTTTTCATCTCTCAATAGAAAACCTTCTTCTAAAGAGAAGACACGTATGATTGCAGGAAAAAGCAAGTTACTTGGAAAAGACAGTATTGGTGTCAGCGTGGACAATATTTTTACGATGGTGCACCGTAGGTATCAGGCGCAGCGAAAAGCCAATGGCTTTTTGGAACCTATTATTACAGGGTCTACAAAGAAAAAATAAAATAGGCGTCCATTGGGTAAAGGTGGAGATAAATAAAGTGGTGATGATAAAAAAACCTTTGAAAATTTTGCTGGCTCTGACTTTTGTGTTCCACTCAGCTTTAATGGCTGATAGTGGGACTGAAAGCTCGGTGACGTACGTTCCACCATTACAACCACCCTCTCAAGGGACAGGGAGTTCTGGACAGTCCGATATGGCCAAGGCTCAGCAGATTTTAGGGGCTGGAATGAATGCCGCGACGGGAGCTATGATGCAAAAGCAGTGCAATGAGTGTAATGGCTCTTGCAATTGGGCCTGTGCCATGGCGGCAATGTCTTATGCCCAAGCAGTCCTTATGGGGCTGGCGGCTCTACAGTCTGAGGATACAGAAAATTCTGCAACAGCCTCTGAATTTTGTTACAGCCCCCCCTGTGACGAAGGCGTCAGTGATGATAGTAACAGTAAGACTCTTGACCTTGGTGCTGGAGTGGATGGGGAGAGTGGTTCAGGAAAGCAGGCCTTAGAAGCCCCCTTCACACCCGCTTCAATACCATCAAGTGTTTGGCCTTACGACCCAGAAACGGGAGTTTTATCTACGCCTCAAGGGCCCATAGAAATTGAACCCGACGCAACTCCAAGCCAAATTGCCGAAGCTTTGGGGGGAAGTCCCTCTGATATGAAGATGGCAGAGTCTTTAGCTCTCAGGCTGGGGCAAGAGGCCATGAAGGCGCTGGAGGAAGAAGGGAAAATAAAACCATCTGTGTCTGGAATGGGGGTAGAAAGCTACGGTGGTGGCGGGGGCAGCTCTTATCACAGTGGTGGTGGCGGAAGTCAAAGTTTGAGCGACCTACTTGGTGGCTATAACAGAAAGCCATCGGCAGCTCATAGTAAGATTTTTAAAAAAGGTAAAAGTCGTCTTCTTAACGGAGAAGAGATTGGTATTAAAATGGACAACATTTTTGCTATGGTTCATCGCCGTTATCAAAGCAAACGCAAAGCCAATGGCTTCTTAGAGACAATTATCACCAATAATAAAAAGTAAATTCAAACCAGATCGGTAGAACTCTCTCAATAGAATTATTTTTTAGTAATCATTGTGAGATAAATATTGTGCTGATAAATAGAGACCGGGACCTTTAAACCTGAGGACTTGGACAGACGCTGAAAGAGTTCGGAGTCTATTTTTACAAGTTGTTTGGACTCCACTTTGGGAGGGCGCTCGTTGGGGTGAGCTTGGTGGTAAGACTTGACCATATGACTAATAATTGTGCTCGTAGCAGCGAGAGCTAACTTTTGAGGATCATTTTTTACTTTGGGGGAGAGTATGCTCATCAGGTCGGAGCTGTAACCAATAGCAATGTCACAACGACCGGAGGGACCTTGAGCAGAAAAGAAAGACAGAATTTCACCTTTCACAGGTTCGCCACGGGGCTTTGGCTCAGGTTTTTCCACAACAGGAATGGCCTCCAAGACTTTACTAAAAAAACGACGGGTAGAGTCTACGGTTGCGTTAAAAAAATCTGCCGACAGCCTTTGATCCATTTTTCCTAGTTTTAATTGAGTTTTTATGGTTTCGCCAAAAATCTTGAAGTCTACTGGCTTATCGAGAAAGTGCACATTGGGATACTTCTCCACAAGGTGAGGCTCAGGGTATCCTGTAACCACGACTATGGGCACGTTTTTATTGCGCTGGGAGTCTCTCACCCATTCGATAAAGTGACCACCATCTCTTTTGGGCATTTTTAAGTCAGTAATAATACAGTCAAAACTTTGATTCTCTAGTTTTCCAGAAGCCTGCACACCATCAGAGGCCTCAACAATGCGAAGCTCGCCATCAAATTGATCAATGAGATCATCGACAAGAAGTTCTCGAATATCTGGATCATCGTCGACCACTAAAACCCATTGATCTTTTTTTAAGGCTCCCATATTTGATTTTTCGGTTTAAAACTAGAGGTCTTTAAGGTTTGTCGTAAAAAATAAAACTTGTTTTTTTTTACGGGCTGGAGAGCGTATTGTAATGACTCAACAAAAACTCCGTCCAGTCGTGGGGTTCTGTACCCTTTAAAAACCTGCGGTGAATGTTTTTAAGGAACTCTCCATAAAGCGTCTCATTTTGAACCTCTTCTACGAGAGCTTTTTGGGCGTTTAAAAAGTCGTTCTTATTACCTGTTTCAAACCATAAAGCCTCGTTGGAGTTGAGCGGATGGATTTTTACACTTTCTCCTGCCTTTATAGCCGCCGTGATGGTGTCATAAAGTATGTTGGAGGGCTTATTCTCTGGTAGGTAATCAAACAGTCTGTCAGAATAAAGAGCGACTCCTAAATAGTGCCAGGGGTTGGTGGTCTCTGTTGTTTTTTGTCGAGCGAAATGGGTGACATTACAGCTGTCAGTTTGAGTGAAGATACCACCATGGGAGTGACCAGCCTTGTGATGCTTTTGAACAAGCAGTGTGGCCACGGGGGCTGTGGTCTGATGCTTTTCAAGCATACGTTTGAGAATATCTATTGATGAGAGTAGCAAAATGGTATCACCATTGAATGACACAAAAAAATCCTGTCCCTTGAGCTGGGCTTCGGCATTTTTGATACCACCACCACTATCGAGAATCTCAGGCTGTTCTTCAGTAAAAACAACTTTGTAGCCGTTTCCTTGCACAGAGGCTACAGCCGTTTTTACAGTTTCAGGAAGGTGATGCAGGTTGAAGACAACTTTTTCAGGATTGAGGGATTCAGCCAAAAAAAGAGGATAGGCAAGTCCGGGAAGTCCCAAAAACGGAAGAGCGGGTTTAGCCAAAGTCTCTGTATAGGGCCGCAGTCTTTTTCCGAAGCCTGCGGATAAAATGATCACTCGCATAGTTGATCCGGCTTGAAATCAAAAATAGGGTGATCAAGAAGCAGTCTTTGAAAACCTCTGTACTCAGGAAATAGATCTAACGCACTCAAAACTTTTTTGACAGTGGGTTGAATATATTTAAGGTAACGGGTGTCTTTACGGTTGTTATAAAAGCTAGAAAAACTTCCACAGGCCTTAAAACACCTTTGGACGACCTGCAAATAATAGATTTCCATAAATTCATCTTTGTGGGGTGCTAGCCCTTGAGCACGAGCTTTGTTTAAATAGTCGTCTAAAATAGCTTTTTCGCTCTCCCTATCGAGACGTACATAGGAGTCGTGTATAAGGCTTACAAGGTCATATTGAACAGGTCCTAGGCGGGCATCCTGAAAATCAATCACTCGCATCTTTCCGAGCTTTACCATGACGTTTCTTGAGTGATAATCTCGGTGAGAGATGCGCTTAGGGGCATTGTCTAGGCGGTGGCCTATATCTAAAAAAGTCTTATTTAAAATTTTGTGCTGATCTTCTGTAAGAGAGACTCCTAGAATTTTTTCCAGAAGGTTTTCACGAGCATAATTCATTTCCCAAATAAATTTACTAGCATCAAACTGAATTTGAAAAGCCTTGCAATTAGGGTCATGGTCGTCACTGGCATCAAAATGGATTTTTATGAGTTCATCAATAGCTTGATAGTAAAAAGGCAGAACATGAGTTTGATCCTGATTCTCCCAGAACTTTCTCTCTAGTGTCAGGTCTCCGAGATCTTCTAACAAAATCAAGCCAAGGTAGGGGTCAATCCTTAAAACCTCTGGAACTTGGATTTTATGCTTTTCAAAGTGTTTAAGAATATTCAAAAAAGGGTAGTCGGCAATAGACCCAAAAGGCTCCCAAACCATCAAAACATATGATTGGTCAGCATAGATAACGCGAAAATACCTGCGCATGCTGGCATCCCCAGCTAAAGGCAAAACTTCAAAGCCATGATCTTCAAAGGCCTGTGAGAGGAATTCAAAAACCTTTGTGCTAAGTCCTAGTTTATGGGCCTCGTTTGCAGTCATTTTTTTAGTATATGAAGAAGTTGAGAGAGGGTCTAGTCGAGTTTTTACAGATCCTAAGCGCTGCGCGCGCCTCGAGTTGAAGGTTAGTGACTTGGGGCAGAGTCTAGTGGGTCTACGAGGTGAGACCTCAGTGTCTGAAATAAACTGGGCTCTACCAAAAACTCCACTTTAGGTTCAAAAAAGGGATATCGAGAGCCAAAGGCAATGCTTGGTCCCTGCTCCCAACCTTCTTGAGAAAAGGAGTCAGATAAGAACTTTTGCATGTTTGCATCAAGATCAGAGACTTCAGAGACATAAATAGTTATAGGTCCGATTTCTGTGAAGGCGCTGTGGCTGGAGAAAGCCTTTTCGGAAAGGTCATTGATATTTAAGAAGGCATAGTTTCCCGTTGGCTCATGAGTATCAAAAGCTTTTTTTCGACGAAGATGGACATCTTTTTCATAAATAAATCGGCAAAATCTTTGTGTCGGGCGTCGTTTTTCAGGGGTGGGCCGTGCGTGTAAGAGAGATAGGGGTTTTTGCTGAAATTGATCCATCCGTAGAATATTTTTTTCAGGATCTAATAATTGCATTTTTTCTTCCAGCGTCTCTAAGGAAGACAGGTCCATTGCGGCCTTTAAAGTGGAATCCACAATGAGCTCGATCATTTCCATCATTTTTTGAGCCTGACGACCAGAGAGCGATCCATGAATATGAGCCACGCCAATGATATTGTTTTCAAGGCAGATAGGAAAATAACTGTCTGTGGGAAAAACTAAAAATCGGGATGTTTTTAGTTTTGCAAAAATCCACTCATCTTTGGAGTCATGATCTCCCCAAAATTTAAACTCCAGCTTCACATCAAAATGATCCTGCGCCAATTGAACCATGCGAACAAGAATACTTTGTACAGAGTTATCCAAAGCGCAGGGTTTTATTTTTGAATGAAAAGTCAGTTGTTGATTCATCATGAACCCTCTATCGCAATTCGTGTGCCGTTTTTTGTTAGCAACATGTAATTTTTAATGAATAATGATTTGACGCAAAAATTCCCTTAGAAGGCCTCTTCTGAAAAATTAACGTTATGAAATGACAGAACAATTTATGGTGTTGAACTAATTAACAGGCTTTTTATGAACTCAAAACAGGGTGCTCATATACTTTCTACAATTTGGTAACCCTTTAAAAATAGAGCGATATTTTTGTGCAACCAGGTAATTCTTGCAGGTCAATACCGATCCGGAAAAAATCAAACCGGATCGGTATAAAGGGTCCCGTTTTGTTATTTCATGACTTTCCGCTTGTCCAGACCGTACTTTTCGACCTTCATAATTAGGCCAGCACGACTGATCCCCAGCTCCTTAGCAAGCTTGGATTTATTCCAACCCGTTCTGCGCAGACCCTCTTTGATCATTTCTCTTTCGAGGTCCTCGAGAGCATCTTTGAGCTTGCCGTGAACACGCGCGCCCTGGACTTTACCCTTTTCACTGGCGTCAATAATTTTGGGGGATAGCATATCAGCAGTGATCTTGGCTTCGTCGCCGGCCAGTACAATGAGACGCTCCATTTCATTTTGAAGCTCTCGAACGTTACCAGGCCACGCATAATCGTAGAGCTTCTCAAGGGCACGCTTGGTGAGAACCTTTTTAGCATGTCCTTCTCCTTGTGCCTTGTTCAAGAAAAACTCAGACAGTATAGGGATATCTTCTTTACGCTCTCTCAGTGGAGGAACGCGGATATTGATGACATTGAGCCGGTAGTATAGATCCTCTCTAAAGGTGCCCTGTTCCACCATTTCTTTTAAGTTACGGTTGGTTGCAGCAAGAACACGAACATCCACTCTTTTAGGCTCTACAGCTCCCACAGGGATAAAAGTCCCCTCTTGTAGAACACGCAAAAGTTTGACCTGCATAGTTGGCGAGGTGTCACCAATCTCATCGAGAAAGAATGTTCCTTTGTCAGCCATATCAAAAAGCCCTTTTTTATCACGTACGGCGCCCGTAAAAGACCCCTTCATGTGCCCAAAGAGTTCGGACTCAAGAAGGTTGTCATTAAAGGCTGAGCAGTTCTGGATGACAAAGGGTTTGTCTTTGCGAATAGAGTTGTAGTGAATGGCCTTGGCGATTAACTCCTTACCCGTTCCATTTTCTCCTTGCACGAGTACCGTGCTTTCAGCTCCTTTAATTTTGTCTAAAAGAGCGTAGAGGTTTTGCATAGGTTTGGACTTACCAATCATATTGTCGTATTTATAACGGCTTCCGAGTTCTTTGTTCAGTTCTTTAATTCTGTTTTCACGAGTTGTGATTTCTAAGTGAAGAGTTACAACCTCTTGAGCAACGAGTTCTACGAGTTCAAGAAAATGATCTCTGTCTTGATCTTCGATGTACTGAATTTTTGAAAGCGATTGCTCAATCACATCCCCCGAAGCTCCAAAGATGGCCAGGCGCTCCTGAATCTCTTGGAGTCGTTGTTGCCCTTGAGAATCTTTCAAGAAACCCATGGCAACGACGGTTCCCATAAAATCATTTTCGATCATAATAGGTACAACAGCGATATCAAAGCCAGCGGTATCCCACTTTCTTAAAGAGTAACGGTTTTCAGAGGCTCTTAAGTCCTCCATTGTTTTGGAAATAGTTTCTGCAAGGTTTTCAACTGCAGATTCCTTTTGAAGAAACGTCTGTACAGCAGGGCTGGCAAATCTACCTGAGTTACCTTTTAAGTCCATTCCACGAATGTGCCCTCTCTCGTCAGTGAAAATCACATCAATATTCCACCATGAGTTAAGAATCTCTTTCAATTTTTTGATCACATGAATGTGCTCAAATTCATCCCAATTGATCATAAACCCCTCTTTCCTTGCATATTCCACGTTGTGAACAAAAGTTCGACACAGGACTTATCGTCAAAACATTGGACAACATTAAGGAATCCACTGAAAATATTTTAGTCAATTTATAACCAACTGAGATTACTAAGTAAAAGCACTCTTCTTAAGACTATTGTCGAGTGAGCCGTCAGGCTTTTTAAAAAAAGGCCCTAAGTTTTGACACTGACTTGGATTTGATGAAAGCGAAAATACTCACCCTTTTGGTGGAGTAAATTTTCATGATCACCTTGCTCAACAATCTGCCCATTTTTTAAAACCAGAATACGATCGGCTTTGGCGATTGTTGAAAGTCTGTGGGCAATGACAAAGGCCGTGCGACCCTGAAGTAATGAGTCAAGGCCCTTTTGAACCTCTCTTTCGCTTTCAGAGTCCAAGGCCGATGTGGCTTCATCCAGAATCAAGATGGGGGCGTCCTTAAAGATGGCTCTGGCAATGCTAATGCGTTGTTTTTCCCCTCCAGATAGGCTGCTCCCCTGATCCGCCACTCGTGTTTGATAGCCGCTCTCTTTACTCATGATAAAGTTATGGGCATTAGCTAGTTGGGCAGCCTTTTCAATACCCTCTTGAGGTTTTGAGAAGTCTCCAGAGTGGATATTGGATTGTATGGTATCGCCAAATAAAAATACATCTTGGCTAACGAGGGAGATATTGTGTCTTAATTCTTTCAAGGATATTTCTTGAATAGGAGTACCACCAATCTGAACTTCACCTTGGGTGGGGTCAAAAAAGCGCTCCAAAAGATTTACTAAAGTGGATTTCCCTCCCCCGCTGGAACCTACAAGCGCAATAACCTCACCTCGCCGAATGGTGAGGTTGATGTCATTGAGAACCTGCTTGTCACCAAAAGCAAAGGACACATTTTTATATTCAATACTTTGCCAGTCTTCAGGAAATGGCTTGGGATGTGTTACCTGGGGAACGACTTGAGTGCTGGAGAAAATATTATTCATTCTATCCAAAGCGACTGTGGACTGCTGAAGTTTAATAATGGCCGCTTGAATTTTTTTAACACCTTCTTGTAAAAGGATAATACATCCAATAAATTGCATAAAATTAGGAACTGTAAATTTTTGCGCAAATATTTGATTGCCAATATAAATTAAAATGGCGGCAATGGTGGCGGAAGCCATTATTTCTGAAATAGGCCCGACACCCTCTTCGCGTTGAATGATTCTTTTTGTTGCATCAAGGACCTGATCGGCTTTTTGATTGAAAGCCCGTCGCATTTCTTGCTCAAGGTTAAAAGATTGAACAATTCGTGTGCCATCGAGACTTTCTTTTAGAGTTTTTGTTAAGTCCTCCATGGCTTCTTGGTGTTTGTAGCTATAACGTCTGAGAGACTTTGAGAACCGTCTCATAACAAAGGTAATTACCGGAAGAGCCACAAGAATAAACATGGTCAACTTCCAATCTAAGGTGAGAAGAATCCCCAACATAGCTAAAACAATGACGGGCTCTCTCACCAGGTCGGCAATTTTTTGAATTCCAGCTTCCACAATGGTAATATCATGGATCATTCGGCTGATCAGGCCACCGGAACCTCTTTGAAAATCTTGAAAGAAACCAACATTGAGGCTCAAATATTTGTCCATAAGTCGTCGACGTAGATTAATAGCCACGCGTGTGGCTGTATACTTCATCCAAAAGAGGTGAAAAAAACGAAAGATCGCACACCAAAGCCAAATGCCAGCTATATAAATAGGAACCCAAAAGGCCTGGTCTCGGTTGATATCCTCTGTCCACGCGGAAGCCAGATCATCTAAAAGTTTTGGTATCAGAGATTTTGGGCCAGAGATTAAAAGTCCTAATAAAATAACAAAAAATAGTGTCCAGCGGTAAGGCTTCAGCTCGGGCCATAAAACTTTAATGATGCTTTTCATGAACTCATACCTTCCACGTAGTCTTTCAGGTATTTTCCGGTATATCCGCGCTTGGATTTCATAATATCCTGTGGAGAGCCTTCCGCAATGATTTTTCCGCCCTTGTCTCCGGCTTCAGGCCCAATATCGATGATATAATCAGAGTTTTTGATAACCTCTAAATTGTGTTCAATTAAAAGTACACTGGCACCACCATCCACAAGGTGATTGAGTACTTTGAGGAGTAGATGCACCTCTCGAAAGTGCAATCCTGTCGTGGGTTCATCTAAAATATACAGCGTATTCATTTGGTTGGTTTGTGTCAGCTCTCGAGCGACCTTGAGGCGTTGAGATTCACCCCCACTGAGAGACTTTGCCGTTTGGCCGAGAGTTAAGTACTCCAGTCCGACCTCTTTTAGAATAGATAATGGTCTCCGAATATTGGGATAGGAAACGAAAAAATCCATAGCTTCGGCTACAGTCAAGTTGAGAATATCATAAATGCTTCGGCCTCGATATTTTATGTCTAAAACTTCTGGTCGAAACTTTTTTCCATCGCAGGCCTCACAAAGGATTTCGATATCATCCATAAACATCATATCGATCACCTCGTGCCCAAGCCCTTTACAAACAGGACAGCGCCCTCCTTCTACATTCAGGGAAAAAGTTCCAGGGGTGTAGCCGCGCTGGTGAGCTTCGTTATTGCCGGCCATAATTTGTCGAATGGCATCGTAGACTTTCAGGTAAGTAACAGGATTACTGCGAGCGGTTTTTCCAATAGGAGTTTGATCTATAAAGACAACATTTTTAATGTTGTCGACGCCAGTGAGTTTTTTGTACTCTCCCCCTTTTTTGTACTCTATGCCCAGGTGTCGGGCGATGGCAGGATAAAGAGTGGTTGAAATGAGGCTGGATTTTCCGGAGCCACTCACCCCGGTGACTGTCACTAGTCGATTCAGAGGAATAGAAACATTGATCTCTTTAAGGTTATTGGTCTTGGCGCCAAAAATTTCTAGAAGATATCGATAACTTTTTTTATCCACAGGCCTGGGAGTTCTTGGAGGCACCCACTTGTCACCAGGTTTTAAGTAGCCAGCCGTGTTGGATTGCTCTTGGCCGTAAAACTCAGTTGTATTGCCAGAAAAAATCACTTCACCACCAAGATGCCCAGAGCCAGGGCCCATTTCGATAATGTGTGAGCTATTTTTAATGACATCATAGTCGTGCTCAACAACGACAAGAGTATTGCCTAAGTCATTTAAATTTTTTAGAATTTGGATTAACCGCTCATTGTCTCTGGGGTGCAGTCCGACAGTGGGTTCATCCAGAACATAAAGTGTCTGAGAGAGGCCCATACCCAATTGATTGGCAAGGTTGAGGCGCTGAAACTCTCCGCCACTGAGCGTTTTTGTGGGCCGATCTGCTGTTAGATAACCGACGCCCACGTCGTTGAGGTACCTTAAACGATCACGAACTTGTCGAAGAGGTTCGGCAGAGACTTTTGTTTCTGCGGGGCTTAGAGTGAGTTCATTCATGAATATGGAAAGCTCAGCAAGAGTCAGGCTGCATAAATCAGAAATGGAACGCCCCTGAATGAGCACCTGTTGGGACTCTGGTTTTAGGCGCGTGCCCTTACAACTCGGGCAAGGGAAGGGGCTTTTGTAACGAGCTAGAAAAACTCTTATGTGCATTTTATATTTTTTTGTTTCTAAGTATTCAAATAAGCCAAGGAGTCCATAAAAATCTTCAGTTCCCTCCCAGATAGCCTGTTTGTGTTTTTTGGGCAGGTCTTCCCAGGGCGTGTGCATGTCTACTTTATGCTTTTTACAGTAAGCCCGAAGTTCTGTGCGATCTGTTTTCGCCGAAGGCATGGCAAAAGGAGTGAGAGCCCCTTCGCTCAATGTCAGTTTTGGGTTGGGGATGACTTTATTTTCGTCGACGGTAAGAATGTTCCCAAAGCCATTACAGCTTTCACAAGCTCCTACTGGGCTATTAAAGCTAAACAGTGCCGATGTGATCGGTGGAAATGAAAAGCCACAAACAGAACAAGAATGATCTTCATCAAGGAGAAAGCGCTCATTTTCTGTGGTGATGACTTCGGCCTGGGCGGAATCGAGGTTCTTATTGAAGCGAACGGAGGCCGAGAATGCTTGCGCCAAAGAGTCTACGAGACGGCTTTTGTCATCTTTAGAAAATGCCAGGCGATCGATAACGAGGTAAAACTCTCCACGGGGAACTCCGGATCGTTTCAGTTTGGGATCATCTAAGTGCAAGATTTCTCCCAGCGCATATTCTGACCAGTGGTGAATCTCTTCGGCAGCTTTTTTATTTTTTTGAACCTCTGCAAGAACCTTGCGGGTGGTTTTCTTTTTTTTTGTTTTTTTGCTGATTTTCTTACGGGTTTTTTTTGCGGGCAGGGCAATTCTGAGATAGCCCTCTTTTAGAAGAAGGCTATGAAGTTTTTTACTTTTTTCAGCTCGTCCCTTTTCGTTGATTTTAACGAGAATATACCCGCGCTGTCCTTCGAAATGATTCAAAATACGGTCTGCAGCAGTTGTAGGAGAGTCTTTTTTTAAAGGGATGTGGTGATCAGGGCAGTAGGCATGCCCAATTTTTTCAAAGAGCAGACGAAGATAGTCAACCACCTCCGTGGTCGTTCCGACGGTGGAGCGGGAGGACTTTACAGCATTTTTTTGCTCAATGGAAATAGCTGGTGGAATGTTTTCCACATTTTCGATATTGGGCTTTGGAGCTTTGTTGAGAAACTGTTTGGAATAGTTAGATAAACTCTCAATATAGCGACGTTGGCCTTCGGCATAGAGGGTCTCAAAGGCCAGGGAGCTTTTTCCAGAGCCGCTGGGTCCGCAGACAACAGTGAAAGACCCTAAAGGGATTTCCACATCAACACCTTTGAGGTTATTTTGTTGAGCCCCCCAAAGGTGAATGCTTTTTTGTTCCGTCATTCAGACAGGTCCTCTTTGAAAAAATCTTTATCATCGTCAGAGCTACCAGGTTGGTTAGCAATTTCCTGTGGCTCTGTTCCTTCTATAAACGCTTGACGTACCACGTCTTCAGAGTTGGCGGAAGCCAATTTTCCAGAGACATTGTCTATATTTGCAAAAACAATGCCCTCTGGTGTTGTGAAGTTTCTTACAGGCAACCCTTCGTGGGCAAATTTCATAAACTCGAGCCAGATGGGTAGGGCTGCTCGCCCTCCGACTTCGCCCACCCCAAGGGTTTTCTCTTCATCAAACCCGACCCAAACTCCAGTGGCAATATCCGCTGTGAAGCCGACAAACCAGGCGTCATAATAGCCATTTGTGGTTCCTGTTTTTCCGGCAGTGGGTCGTCCCAGCGCTCGAGCCGCTCGTCCGGTTCCTTCTTCGACCACGCCTTGAAGAAGGCTGGTTGTCAGATAAGAGGTTTGGGGGCTTAGTAGTTGTTTGGGGTCCTGATAATAAAAGGGAGGTTCTTTTTTAATTTTTGGCTTGGCGGCATCTCCATCAGACGTGCTCTTTTCTATGGGAGTGTCTGTAGTGTTTGTGCTGTCAGCGAGAACGGCCTCTCTGTGCTTTTCAAACTTCTCTTGAAGGGGCTCCAGCTCCTTTTTGAAGTGCTCATCGAGAGTGATTTTTTGTTGAAGAGTTTGCCCTTCGGTATCCATAACTTTATGAATAATTATAGGGTCAATGTCTTTTCCTTGGCGTCCAAAAATAGAAAATACTTTTGTCATTTCATAAAGGGTAACACCACTGGATCCTAGAGCCAGAGTATAGTCTCGGTTCAGTGGCGAGAAAATTTCTAGGCGCCTCGCATAGCTTTCTACCCAATCAATACCCACGTCTTGAATCACTTTTACGGTAGGAATATTCATGGATTGAATCAGCGCATTCCTAAAAAGAACTTCGCCAGAAAATTTTTTACCATGATTGGTGGGTTTCCATTTTTTAATTTGTTTCTCCTCGTTATCGAGTCCCTCCTCGCCTTCTTCCGGCGGCATTTCTTCTTCAAAGACAATGGGCGCGTCCAGAATGGGTGTTGCCGGTGTATAGTTTTTATCCATGGCAGCAGCAA
>JAUILT010000073.1 GCA_030432925.1 Bdellovibrionia bacterium
ATGGCGATGTCATGGTTTCCAATATCAAGTGATTAGGAATCTCCATTTTTCTCTATACAAGTTGTTAGAAATGCGGTCCAATCGAAAAGACGGGGGGACTGCCACATGCCTATGCCACATCGTTTGAACAGAAAGATTGTTCTCGATACTAATGTAATTCTTTTTGATGCGCTGGCGATCACAAAATTTAAGGAAGCAGATATTTATGTTCCTATTTCCGTGATTGAAGAGGTGGATCGGTTCAAAAGAGATTTAGGTGAAAATGGGCGAAATGCTCGTCAATTCAGTCGTTTTATTGACGTATTGAGAGAGACTGGAAAGCTGGCTGAAGGAGTCAATCTTGATAAGTCCCAGTCATGGCTTTACGTCAATACAGATTTCACGGTCACAGGTTTACCTCCTGAGTTTGATCACAGAAAGGCCGACAATCGGATTCTTGGAACAGCCCTGGCCCTTGCTGGTGAATTTGCTGACGCCAATGTTGAACTGGTAACAAAAGACATTAACCTACGAATTAAAGCTGATGTCTTTGGTGTGCAGGCCAAAGACTATGACCCTGATGAAACATCATTTGAAGACATGTATACCGGGTTGAAAGAGCTAGAAGTGGATCCTGATAAAATTGATCGCTTTTATAAGGAAAAGTCTCTTGTCGTAGATGGGGAGCACAAGCTTTTAGCCAATCAGTATGTGATTTTGAAAGACAGGTCTAACCCCAACCATTCTGCCATTGGACGTTTTTATGAAGAGCAAGTCATTCCACTGATCAGCCCTACAGAAAGTATTTGGGGTATTCACCCACGCAATGTAGAGCAAAGCTTTGCGTTGGACTGTCTGCTCAATGATGATGTCAAATTTGTCTCTTTAGTGGGTAAAGCAGGAACTGGAAAAACTTTGATGGCCATTGCTGCAGGTCTTTACAAGACCCTTGATGAGGGTCGGTTTCAGAGGCTTTTGGTGAGCCGTCCCATTTTTCCTATGGGGCGTGACATTGGATACCTTCCAGGAGATGTGGAGCAAAAACTTAACCCGTGGATGCAACCGATCTTTGACAATGTAGAGTATCTAATGGGAGCTGACAAAAAGGCTGCAGGTAGGGCCCAGGAACTGATCAATCAAGGGATGCTTAACATTGAGCCCTTAACCTATATTCGTGGTCGTTCCATTCCTAATCAGTATCTGATTGTGGATGAATCACAAAACCTGACCCCCCATGAAATCAAAACTATTATTACCCGTGCCGGTCAGGGAACAAAGGTGGTTTTGACTGGTGACTGCTATCAGATTGATAACCCTTATGTGGATAGTTCTAACAGTGGTTTGACCTACTCAGTGGAAAGATTCAAGGGGCATAAAATCTCAGCTCATGTAACCCTTCAAAAAGGAGAGAGGTCGGAGCTGGCAGAATTGGCCGCGAACATCTTATAAATCTGTATAAACTAGACCTTAATCGAGGCTCGTTGAATCAAGAAACGGCCTCTTTGTGCCGATGATCTTTATGGAAAAAGTTTTTTATAAAGAGGCACTAAATGTACTTACAAGGAAATTTACAAGCCGTTTTTGATGCTCTCTACCACTTAGGGGTTATTGATCCAGTTTTAGATATGGACTGGTCCGAAGCCATGAATCAGTTCTCAGTTCATAGTACGGAGTTCAATGAAGCCCTTACAGTGGCGAATACTTACCAGACAGACCTAGAAGCGCTGATGAAAAACCTAGAACGTTTTGATGACAAGACCCTGAGTTATCTGGCCATGGAGGTAGCCCGTGAGTTTGCAGACTTTCACTCGCGAGAAGACTTACACTAAGCAGGTGCTTTTTGTACTCACCTTACTTTTTACATCTCCGGTATTTGCTGGGTGGAATTTTGACTTCTCGCGCAGAACCAAAGAGATTCGGCAACGAGAAATGGAAAGACGTTCTCCGGCGAGTGTTCAACCACAGGTGCAAGAAGAAGGTTTTTTTGATTCTTTGTTTAGCTCGAGTGAGCCTATACAGGAGCTAGTTATTTTAAATACTCCATCAGGGTTTATACCATCGACTCTTAATGTGAAAACCGGAGGAAATTATAAAATTCATGTTGTGAACGTCAACGATGAAAAAAAGAACATCAGCTTTGTGTTGGACTCATTCTCTCAGCATCATGCCACCTATTATGGAGACATTAAGTCATTTTATGTTCAGCCTAAAAAGGACGGAATTTTTACATTTGTCTGCCCTGAAACGTCCGCTCAGGGGCGTCTGGTTGTATATCCTGGATATCAGGGGTCAGGGCCACAGGTTCGGATGCCAGCCTCGGCGGAGTAGGGTATGTCTGAAGAAGTCAGTGTTTTTGATCAGGCGATTAAAAACTTTTTGGGGCCCATTGTTCCTTTACTGGAAGACGAGTCTATTACAGAAGTCATGGTGAACTCTCATGACGAGATATGGGTCGAGGTCAAAGGTAAAATCAAAAAAACCAATGTTCAATTTCAGGATGAGGACGCTTTGAGGGCGGCTGTTAATAATATTGCTCAAAGTGTCGGTCGAAGAATCAATGATGAGGAGCCTCGTTTAGATGCAAGGCTGCCAAATGGTTATCGGATTCATGCAGTGATTCCTCCATGCTCTCGAAAAGGAACAACGTTGGCGATTAGGAAGTTTTCTAAAGTTCAATTCACCTTTAAGGATTATATTCGTTTGGGGGCTATGACTGTGGATGCTGCCCAGTTTTTAGATATCTGTATGAAGCTAGGGAAAAATGTTTTGGTGAGTGGTGGAACCGGTTCCGGAAAAACAACTTTGCTGTCAGTGCTGTGTAACCGAATTCCAAAGGGGCAAAGAGTGATTGTTATTGAAGACTCATCGGAATTACAGATTGAGTATGAACATGTTGTCTTTTTTGAAACGAGGATGCCCGATGAAATGGGAAAAGGTGAAGTCACCATTAGAGATCTGCTTAAGAGCAGTTTGAGGCTGCGTCCAGATCGAATTATTGTCGGTGAGGTGCGTGGTTCAGAGGCTCTTGAACTTGTTCAGGCAATGAATACAGGTCATAAAGGGTGTCTTGGTACGGTTCATGCGAATACGGCCAGCGATGCTATGGTTCGTCTGGAGGCACTGGCGCAGGGGGGAGACTCTCAACTGAGCGAAAAAGCCCTTCGTTATCAAATGGCTGCCGCTATTGATATTGTTGTTCAGGCCTCTCGTTATCCCGATGGATCTCGTCGGATAGCATCTATCGATGAGGTTCGAGGTTTCACAGCCGATGGTGCTTATGATGTAATCCCCATTTATCAGATGAGTCGACTTAAAAAGAAGCCCGATGGAACCTTAGATGGACAACTCATTCCAACAGGTGAAGTTCCTTCATTTATGGATGAGATCGTTGACAACCAGATTCCCTTTCCTAAGACCAAATTTGCCGCGTAGCATCAAGCGGTTTTTATTTTGTTTTTTATCAAGGCCGCCCAAATCTCTAGCAGAATAGAGTGAATTTCTCTGATTCTTGTCTGAAACTCGGCTTTTTCATTGAGTCTCTGTGTTCCCAAGGCTAAAAAATAGGCCGTGTATTTTTCTGGAAAAGTCACCCATTCTGTTTACAACTACCTTGTCCGAAACCTTTCGGATATCGAGGGGCTTTACGAACTTACCGAAATCTCGACAGAAATGTTAAGAGATCCAACTTGTTGGATTGAGGCGAGATCTGTGGAGCGCTTTTTGGAGATCATTGATAAGGAGTATGGTTATCTTTCACAGGACACACCTCTGCTGATAGCTATTGGGCACTCATGTTCTGAGCTACGAAGTTGGGGTGTATTGGATAGCGTGCTTAAAATGATGCAGGACCCACAGGATGTATTTGGGCATCCCCAGCGGTTTCTTTCGTACTTTATTTCTCCGGCACCTCCTGTGGCCAATGTCACTCGTAGTAAGGACTCTGTAGGTTTTGATTTGCCGCTCTCTCCGGAGGAGTATCCCTACTTCACTGACTTTTTGAAAGCCTCTTTTGAGGGTATGCCTCAGTATACCGGGAAACAGCAAGCCATTGTCACCTGGAAAGCCACCCGGCTTGAGATCAGCTGGAATATGGCACAGGAAAATCTGTTTGAAAAAAATACGGAAGAAGTCAACATAAAGCCTGAGTTGATTCGTTCTTTAATTCAGTATCTGGAGGAGGCACAGACAGAACTGGAGCAAAAGAAAAAGGAGCTGATCGAAAAAGATAAGATGATTGAGGAGTTGAAAGAGAATAAGGGCTCTAGTGAAATTCACACCAATATCGAGCAGCAGGTGATGTTAGAGAACATGCGCTCTCAGTTTTATCGCTTGTTTGATTACATGGGGAGAGCCAGTCAATTGGTGACTTTACTTGTGAAACAAGATCGTAAAGATCGTCAGGTTCAGGAAGCCATGAGAAGGGTTGATTGGGAGAACATCACACAATCATTGCCAGAGTTAAGATCCAATATTATCAACCATGTTGATGAATTATTTTTTCAAGGTGAGCAGGGTGGGGGAGGACAGCCTTCCTCTTTGGACTCTCTTTCAACCACTCATTTGAACCTTTCAGGAGTCAAAAGTGTCAGAAATCAGCCAGATTCATGCTCGTGAGATCATAGATAGCCGCGGAAACCCTACTGTGGAAGTAGATGTTTACTGTGGAAAAAAAATGGCTCGTGCAGCCGTCCCATCAGGAGCTTCGACAGGAGCTTACGAAGCTCATGAATTGAGAGATGGTGATAAAGGAAGGTACTTAGGTAAAGGCGTGCAAAATGCCGTGAAAAATATTAATAGCAAAATTTCTGATGGCCTTGTTGGAATGTCTGTGGATACGGAGTCTGTAGACAGGGCGCTTTTAAATATGGAAAGTACTGAAAACAAAAGTGGATTGGGGGCCAACGCTATACTTGGGGTATCGCTAGCTGTGGCAAAATTGCAAGCGGAGCTGAGCAGTGAATTTTTGTTTCAAACTCTCAGCTCTGGAAAGGCCAATAAGTTACCTGTTCCTTTGATGAACGTATTGAATGGCGGAGCCCATGCCAACAATGGCTTAGATGTTCAGGAGTTTATGTTGGTGCCTGTGGGATTTGGTCAGTTTTCTGAAGCTCTTCGCTGTGGGTGTGAGATTTTTCAAACTCTTAAAAAAATTCTTAACGAAAAAAAACTATCCACGGCTGTTGGTGATGAAGGAGGGTTTGCCCCCACTTTGAGGTCTAATAAAGATGCCATGGACCTTCTGATGAATGCGACAGAAAAAGCTGGTTATAGGCCTGGTGAGCAGGTGGTATTTGCTCTAGATGTGGCAGCTACAGAACTTTTTGAAAACAAAATGTACATCTGGGATGGGAAAAATATTACAGCTTCTGAATTGATAGAGATCTATCATGAGTGGATAAAAAACTACCCTTTGAAGAGTATTGAAGATGGCTTATCTGAAGATGACTGGGACGGCTGGAAAATCATGACTGACAAGTTGGGCAGAGACACTCAGCTAGTCGGTGATGATTTATTTGTGACTAACCCTAAGCGATTGAAGCAGGGGATTGATTCTGGCACAGCCAATGCGTTACTTGTAAAGGTGAATCAGATTGGATCTTTGCAAGAAACCCGTCAGGCTGTGCAAATGGCTCAATCTGCGTCTTATAAAACCGTGATGTCTCATAGAAGTGGTGAAACTGAAGATGTGATCATTGCTGACTTGGCAGTTGGGCTTAACTGCGAGCAAATCAAAACAGGCAGCCTCTGTCGAGGAGAGCGTACTGCCAAGTACAACCAACTTCTTCGTATTGAAGAGGCCCTAGGGGAGCGGGCTCAGTACTGGGGAGCTAAAGCATTTCAAACTGGGCCAGTATAACGGGCGGTCAGTGTGAAAAACTCAGTTGGCTTTTCTATTACTGATGTCTGTCGGTAAGACAGAGAATTTATAGCCCAACCCGTGTACAGATTTTATGAGAGACCCTTTTGACCCTAGTTTTTTTCGGATATTGCTGACATGGGCATCGACGCTGCGCGGGTAGACATAAATATTTTGCCCCCAAACCTCATCCAGTAATTCTTCGCGTGAAAAAGCTCTTTCAGAATCAGACATCAAGAGGCTTAAAATTTTAAACTCAATGGGGGTGATCTCGAGGCTCTCGTCTGAGGAGGAGTCTTCAAGGTGAACCGTTTGTTCGCGAAAGCTCACCTTGATGCCTCCAAGGGTGATAAACATTTTAGACTGCTTCTTAAACCTATTCAGCTTTGCGTTCACACGGACTCTCAGCTCTAGAAAGTTAAAAGGCTTTGCCATAAAGTCATCTCCCCCTACAGAAAAGGCTGTCAGTCGAGAGTCCAGAGATTCTTTGGCTGTCAAAAAAATGATGGGCAACTCATGGTTATCTTTTTCCATTCGAACCCAGTCACAAAATTCATAACCGGTTCCATCTGGAAGGCTGATATCAACTATGGCGAGATCAATATCTGGTGTCAGTTTTGATTTGGCTTCGTTCAAGTTTGCTGCCCGTAGAAGGTTATGTTCACCAGCTAAAGCCCCCTTGATAAGTGTGTAGCTATTATCCAGATCTTCTATAATCAGAATGTTACCCATGTAAGCTCCTCCTCGTTCGTTTGATTGAAACAAATACACCTTCCGCAGGGGATGAACAATTTTAAATGCAGTTGTTAAGAAAATTAAACATTCATTGTATCTCTTATCCGGTGGGTCTTTTTTCTTTTGCTAGTTGGGTGTCAGTCCAGTAGGGGGTTAGGTTATAATGCTCGTAGACACTTTTTTCTGTCTGTCTATGGATAAACTTGGAGGCATTTAGCGAGGGGGATTTTTTAATTTGCTCCATGCTACTACTTATCATTACTTCTCCCGATGAAAGGTGAATGTCATTGACAAGTTCCCAGGGAACAAAGTGAGTATTTCCTGGAAACCAGCGCCTGGCAAACAGTGATAGGTACTGAACAGTATTGGTTTCTGGGTTAATAATTACATCTTTGACGCTGCCGAACCGTTCGTTTTGTGCATTGATTTCAAAGCCAATCGTTTCGTAAAGAGAATACAAATTATTAGAAAATAAACTTTCTTGAATCATTTCAGGATAAGTGACATCAAACTTTTCTTTACCTTCTAGTGGGAGTAGCTCCTGAAAGCTAAAGCGGCTGGAATACTGTGACCATTTAAAGGTCTCGATCTGCCTCAGGGGATCTCTGGATGCTGTCGGGTGATCCATCAGGCCGGGTGCATTTTTAACCTCTTCAGAAGTCACACTCAGGTCCAGCTCCTCTTGCGACCAGATCACTTCGTAAAACCTATCTGTATCAAAAAGCATTCGAGTCTTTTTTTTAAACCAGTCACTTGATTCTACATCAAAGAATTTCATTTTTTTCTCAGGTAGATCAAACAGTAAATCTTTCACTATGCCGATCTTTTTACCTTTCGTTTTAACATCAAACCCCAAAATATCTGTCATTTGCATGAGCATAGGCGAACACCTCCTTTTATTCGCAAGACTAGAACTATTTTTTAAATGATGATTGGCTAGAATATTATGAATGAGTAAAGAAATTTTAAAATATTGATAGGTAATATCATTGAATGCTCAACAGAACACTTGGAAATAATGATAAAAAATCAAATGAATTCATATAATATAAGACAATGAAACCAACAATTTATATCCAAAGAGGGCAGTATGTTAAGTGCAATGATTTTAGCAATGGCAGTATGTATAGTTCCCCTGATTATGGCTTCAGGTTACTTGTTAATGGGGGTTTTGGGATTGTTCTTTATAGCAGCTTTAGTGGTTTTTGGAATACGTGGAATAGCTCAGGTATTTGAAGAAAAAACTTTCAGAAATCATCACGTTGACCTTACAGCAGACAATGTGTTGTATTTGCCCGCGAGGAGTTCGAATGCTGATCAAGAAGACGTATCCAAAAAAAGAGAACAGCAAGCCGTGTAACCTGAAAGAACCTCTGAACTTTCGTAAGCAGGTGCTGGTTGCCGAAGATAGCATAGATTTTTCCTATCTCATGAAAGTGGAAGCAGAGAAAATTTTTAATTGGAAATTTCATTTTGTTCAATATGGAATGGATGCCCTTTGTTTTTGCAAGAATTTTCTTTTTGATGCTGTTATATTAGATGTGACCCTTCCGGACTGCAGTGGTTATCATGTTGCTGGGGAGTTAAAGAGAGCCAATTACTCAAGTCCTGTTTTGGCATTCACTCTTGTAGAGCCAAAAACCTTTTATAGTAAAAAGGAATCCTTTTACTTTGATGGAGTACTGAAAAAGCCATTTGATAGAGACGATTTCAACTACCACGTCAATAAGGCTATCCCGCTGATGAACCAACCAGGCTTTGAACATTCCTGATAAGGTCTTCAGATTTCAGGGGTTTTTCTAAAAATTTATCAAATCCAGCAAGCAGTGCTACGCTTGCAGAATCTTGGTGTTTATGTGCAGTGATGGCAATTGCTGGGACATGGGGGCTCTGAGATGCTTTTTCCAATTGACGACAGGCCTTTATAAACTCTAAGCCATTCATTCCACTCATATTGATGTCTGAAACAATGCAATCAAATTGTGATCTTTTGATTCTCAAAATAGCTTCTAGCCCATCTCTAGCAGTAGAAACATCGGCTCCTGCACTTTTAAAGAGTATTTCTAAAAGAGTGTTAGCTTCAGGGTTATCTTCAACAATGAGAACATTTAACCCACTTAGGGTTTCTGCATGTTCGTTGGGCGATTCACCTGTAGAACTAATTTGTAAACTGGCCTTTTGAGGGATATTAAACCGAAAACGGGTGCCTTTTCCTGGGCCAGGACTACTGACTTCAATTTTTCCACCATGAGAATTAACTAGATCCTGCGTAATAGTTAACCCTAGGCCCATACCTATACGTTCATTTTCAGAGTTGGACTTTGACTGCCAAAGCCTATTGAAGACATTTTTAACTTCATCGGAATCGAGCCCTTTACCTGAATCAATCACTTCAAAAACAAAAGAGTCATTGCTTTGAGTCACTTTAAGGTCTATTTTTCCTCCCGACGGTGTGAACTTGACTGAGTTAGATAGAAGGTTCCATAATATCTGTTTTAACCTTCTCTGATCACACGAGATAACTTTTTCTTTGATACTAATGTCAAGATTCACACTGATATTTTTTCTTCGAGCCGAAAAATCAACGGACTCCAGAGCTGCTTGAAGGATATCGTAAATATTGGAAGAATCTACATTTAGAGAAAACTTTTTTGAACCAAACCTAGAAATATCAATGAGGTCATTCACTAGGTAGGTTTGTGCCATAATATTTCTTCGGATACCGTCAATAGACATTTTCACCCGTGTTTCGTCATCTTTACATCGATCAAGGATATCCACAAACCCACTGATAATTCCCAACGGAGTTTTTAACTCATGGGAAATATTAGACAGAAATTCATCTTTAGATTTATTTAATTCCTCCAACTGTTTATTCTTTTTTTCAATTTCCAAAGATTTTTGTCGAAGCTTATCATCTAGCTTTTTCCGTTCAGAAATATCTCTAGTAATTGAAGATGAACCAATGGGGTTTCCACTTTTATCTAGTAGAGGGAATACAGAAAGAGAAATTTCAACAGATGTTCCATCCTTTCGAAGGCCACGAGTTTCTATGGGGCCGTAAGCGTTACCCTTGGCTATGGCATTTTTAATTTTTTCAAACTCAGACAGGCTAGAGTGGTCGATTAACTGTTTTAATGGCATACCTAAGGCTTCACCCACAGAATACTGAAAAAGTCTTTCACAGGATTTGTTCCACGAGATAATCTCGTTATTAGCATCTGCCGAAGAGATAGCATCGGTAGATTGATTGACAATTCTGGCAAGTCTTTTACTTTCCTTAACTCTTGCCTCAACTCTACGTTCAAGCTCCCTATTTAGAGCCTGAAGTTCAAGATTTTTATTCTCTAGTTCCTGAGGGCTTGGAATCTTTAAAGCGAGAGGCATTTTTTTCCAAACAACAAAGGCTGTAAGGGCAGAAACAGACGCTGTGAGTACCTTCAGAATGGCGGAACTTATATAGTCAGGAACCCAAATGGTATAAATAGAAAAAGCGTGAGTAGCTCCACAAAACAAGATAAAAGTACCAAATAAAATAAGTACGGACTTATCGTGCATTCCTGTTTTTTTCCAAGCAAAATAGATCAGAGCTGCTGGGATAGACAGATAGGAAGTTGTAATAGTAATATCAGCACCAACAATTGGCCATAATATTTCGGGTTTCCATAAAAAACAGTGCCCATGAGGCATGAAATTGGAATAGTCAAACATTCGTTACTTCTCTCTAAAAAACAAAATATGTTTTATCTATTGCATTTTTTTATATGGAAAAGAAAGTTAAATTAGCATTAATGTAATTATGCGCAGGTCATTTTCAGAAACCTAAGGATTTTCCATTTAGTTAGCTCCTTGTAGGCCTCTTTGAATAAATTATCTAGTGCCTTAGAGATCAATGGATTTTTTGTAGAAACTGCAATGGGCCCTCTTAAAAAGTGAATCGTTAGGGAAGCCTCGAATCCGCCAGACTTTCCTTCAGTCAGTCTCAATACAATATAGCTATCAGAAGGAGCTTTTAATTCTAAAATTTCCATTCTATTTTGAATTGATTTTATAAGATCATGGCTGCAGTTTTCTAGCTCAGCGTGGATGCAATAATTTTCAACATTTATAATAATAGACGCCATGCCCGTTTATTCCTCAATAAGACTCTTAATGATAGCAATGTATTTTTCTGGATGAGCCGGTTTATTGATATAGCTTAGATCCAGTTGGCATTGTTTTGTCATTTGGAGAATTCGACCTCTCTCAAGAACTGAGGAGATTAAAATTTTTGGAGGGTGTATTGAAGTTTCGAGCCACTTTAAGAGATCAAAGCCAGTTTTATGACCTTCAAGAAAAATATCCAGAATCACCAGTTGAAGAGGAGGAGAATTACTAGCAATGATTTTTTTAGCATCGCTGTAGGATTTAGCAGTAACAACTTTGGTGTTTTCAATGTGTTCATCAATAATGTTGGTTAATAGTGATTGAGAAAACCGATCATCTTCGACGACCAAAATAACCTTGTATTGACTCAGACCATCAACACTGCTTTCGTCCTCTGTTGGGGAATTATTTTCATGACTCCAAAAGTCAGTCCCAGTAGGGCTTGGATAGCGGGAAGATATCATTGTGTACACTCCTTTCCAGATACACTCGTTTTCATTTCACAGAATAGTTAGAAACCATGTGTGCGTCCTCGAGATACCAACGATTTTTTATGAAAAATTGATAACATGAATGTTTAAATATTAATGATTTAATCATTTGTAATTATGAATTCACCACGTTACACAGGCTAATGATGAAAATAGATGAGTACGAAGTTGACAGTAAAACCAAGCTGGATCTATTGATTGTGGATGATAATCCTCATGATGCTGAGATTATCAGAGAAAATGTGCAGAAGGCGCACTTGGTGAATTTTCACCATAGAGAGACTCTGAAGGATGCTCTGGATTTTGTACGGGCTCAGGAGGTGGACCTAATACTTCTGGATGTGAATCTGCCAGACACGGCGAAACCTTTAGAAGGTCTATCGAATTTATTAGAGTTTTCTCCGCAGACACCTGTCGTTATTGTCACTGGAGATCGGGATTCAGATTTGGTGAACAAGGCTCTTGAGTCTGGAGCCTCGGATTTTCTGATTAAAGGAAAGTACCGACGACAAAGACTGAATTCTCTGATTCAGGCTTTGTTTCAAAAGGTCAGACATAAAAAATATGTTGAAAAAGTTGAAAAATACTTAGATGTGGCTGTGCAAAAAATTCCTGCAGTGATCTGGTCATTTTCGGAAGTCAACCGCACACATCATATTTTTGGAAGTTTTGAATCTGTTTTAGATAAAAACGAATCTTCTCGGAAAATGAATTTCCATAATTTTTTGAAAAAAATTGAATCAAAAAATGCACGATCTTTGGTGTCAGGAGTAGGAAAGTGTCAAGCTCGAGGCTCTTGGGTGCGGCAGTTGAAGATTAACAGTAACTGGTATCAGGTCTTTTTAGAGCGTGTTTCTTCAGGAGAAGAAATTTGGTATGTGGGTTTAATGACAGATATTACAGACCTTAAAACTTCAGAAATCGAAGCTCGACTTCAAAAGCAAAGAGCAGAAAAAGCCAGTCAAGCAAAGTCTGATTTTCTTGCGAGTGTTAGCCATGACCTGAGAACTCCCTTGAATGGAATAATAGGCTCTATTCAGTTGATGGAAAAAAGGAATACCTTGGACAAGGACCTGATATCTGTTATTTCGAACTGTTCCAATACTCTTTTAACATTGATTGATGATGTATTGGATATCAATTCCTTGACGGGTGTTGTGGCGCCCGGTGAATCTTCTCGAGTATCACTAAAATCTGTGATTGAATCCTGTGTAGATATGATCCGACACAAAGCTGAAGAAAAAGGCCTTACTGTCAACTGTATCATTGGGCCAGAATTTGATGACTTATGGGTTTGGATTAGAGAGAGGCCTTTAAAAAAATTATTCATTAATCTTCTTTCCAATGCCAAAAAGTATACATCATCGGGACAGATCAGCATCAGAGCACAATTAGAGCCAGATAGTCTTGATCTATTGAAAACCATCCGAGTTGAGATTGAAGACTCTGGAGAAGGGATTCCGTCCAACCAGATAGAATACATATTTGAACCTTACAAGAGGTTGAATGAGAGTGATGATGATGAAGGCTCTAAGGGGTTTGGCCTTTATATTTGTAAAAAAATTATTGAAGGTATGGGAGGGAATATAAAAGTTAAAAGTAAAGTCGGAAAAGGCTCAACGTTTACAGTCACATTTAATGCAAGAGTCTCACGTGATAAAAAACAAGAGAACGTGAACGTTCCGGCACGCTTTCCTTTACTTCAAAATAATAGTCAGGTCCAAATTCTTATTGTTGATGACCTGCGGATAAATCGATTTATACTGAAGGGGCTTGTAGAGTCTCTGGGGTACCATGTAACAACAGCTAGTTCTGGAGCTGAAGCTTTAGAGATTGTTGAGAAACATAGGTGTGATTTTGTTTTACTGGATATGAGAATGCCAGGAATGGATGGGTTTGAAACGGCTCGAGAACTCAGAGCCCGTTGTTATAATACTGAGAGCAAAGCCCCCGACGTCATTGCCGTTTCTGCAAGTACAGATAAAGATTATCAAAAAAAATGTTTGGAGTCGGGATGTGATGAGTTCTTACCCAAGCCTGTGCTCATAAATCAACTTGAAGAAATGTTACGAAAACGAATAGAAAGGAGGGTTTCTTAATGGTTGATCGAAATTTGTTGAAGTCATATAAGGTGCAGTGTGGTCAAGAAATTATTGATGAGTTGCTGTTTTGTTTTGACTCAGAGGTTCCCAAAAAAGTAAGCAATGCATTTGATTGCTTAGAGAGTGGAAACGCAGAAAACCTTAAGGGCACTTTGCATGCTTTAAAAAACTCTTTTATGAATGTGGGGGCAACTATCGAAGGAAATTACTGCCAAGCTCTTGAAGATCAAGTTCACACACTGTCTCATCAAGACATTCAGATGGGCTTGAGGCAAATTGAATCCTCGGTTAGTGATATCCAAAAAGAATTGGTCTTGGCCCTGTCATTACTGGAGAATATTAATGAAGAGGATGAGTTAAAATAAAGCAGGTCTCTTCATCAGAAGAATTTTCTAGGTACAGATCACCGTTGAGATTTTTCATAATTTTTTTGGCTATGGGGAGCCCTAGGCCATGGCCTGGGACGTTGTGATAACTGTGCAGTCTGAAAAAAGGAGTAAAAATTCTGTTCTTAAACTTTTCAGGAATTTTTTTTCCATTATTTCTAACAAGAATAGAAAGCAACCCTGTATGGTCAATGTTTACAGATAAATAAACTTTGGGGTGGTTTTCAGATGAGTACATACAGGCATTTTTAACGACGTGTAACAGCGCAGCTCCAAAAAGCTCAGAGTCAGTATTGATTGTGATATTTTCAATTTTTTGGAATTGAGATTGGATATCGCACTTGGGATAAAGCAGCTGGGCTTCTTTTTTAGTGGACATTAAAAGTGCTTCTAGATTTTTAGTGTTCAAGTTAACATCGTTGAGTTCATAGGAAACAAACTCTGAAACAGCATCGGTCAGTTTTTCTGCTCGAGAGGCACTGGATCTGATGGCTTCAACCCATCCTTTGTACTTAATGGGGAGGTCAGAATTTTTGTTATTTAACATAAGATCACAATAACCTGAGATAGTTCGTAGTGGTTCGTTAAAATCATGAGATGCTGCTGAGAGCACCTCTTTAGAGAAAAAGAAATCTCTCTCCACAAGGAAAGTTGTACAGTCTTTGTCATTGGGCGATTGTAATTTTTGAGTAGATAATTTTCCCATGGGCTCTATCCTTTTGACCACCTTGAGTTTATTCACGAAGCTTTGTCCATTGGCTCTTGATTATCATCATCAATGTTATTATTCAACTCATCGAGTGAAAATGGAAACGTCGTGGATTCATCAAAAATAATACCTCTGAACTTACAATTTTCTATCTGAGCCCCAAAGAAATCAGCACCCCTTAGGTCACACCAACTGAAGTCGACATCTCTAATGACAGCAGATTGGAAACTGATAGAGTTAAGGTTGGATCCGTAAAAACTACATCCTGAAATTTCAGAAAAATCCAAGTTGGCAAACTCCATTTTTGATGAAAAGAAATCGGTCTCCACAATTAAAGAGGAAATCATCTCTGTTCGAAAAAAATGAGTGAATCGAAGCTTAGAATGCAGAATTGTGGAAAAGTTAAGGGATTTTTTTGAGAAATTAAAATAATCACGACTCTCACCATCAAGCAATAAGTGAGAATGGGAAAAATCTCCAGAGACTTCTTTTAGTTTTGCGGGGGACAGGTGGGTGTCATCCTCATCGAACCAGTCCATGGCAGAAATTTCATCGAAGTAGCCTTCGTCCTCTTTTTCAATAAACTTCAAATAACTATTCTTTATAGACATTTTCTCCCTCCTTGAAATCGGTATTTATTGGTATAGGTTGTCCGGTAAATGCATCTATGAATACAAGTGATTCAAGTGGTGCTACACTTTTGACAACAAAGTGGACTTGTTTTTCTTCAATTTTTTGAATGCAGGGCTCAGCGGAGA
>JAUILT010000074.1 GCA_030432925.1 Bdellovibrionia bacterium
CTGAGGGTAAGCTGCAAAAATATATTGAGGACCTTACTGCTAGATATCCTGATAAATTTCTAGAAATCTTGAGAAAAGACCTGCGCAGTGAAAAGGACTTTTTGGCAGCAATTATGGAGTTGGAGTTGGATGAAGGTGGTAATGAAGACTCCAACTATGAGTAAGAGGAAGACCGCAGTTTTATTGACGAGGTGCGTGGAGTCACTGAGTCAGCAAGGTCCAGTAGAGATGACGACGATTACTGATCCGTATCTCCTTCATCAACAACACCCAATGAGTGCTTGATTTCATCGAGCACTTCATCATCGTCGTCATCACCTTGTTGAATAAGGCCTTCTGATTTATCTATGCCAAGAAGCTGGTCTGCCTGACTTTCCAGTTCGTCGTTGGTACTGGAGTATTGAAGGTAGACTTTTTTGTTTTCTACCTCGTACTCTTGCCATATTTTTGGAAAATCATGGTCATTTTCAGCCATAAAAAATTCATCCATCATGGTGGCGGCTACATCAATCATAAGGTAAATGAGCTGAACGGCATTTTCTTTATTTTTGTCATATTGAATAGAAATTTCAAAATTAGACTGTTTGATGCTCTTATTGTGTAAAAAGCCAACCTTGAGAAGAAGCTCCTCTTTGTAAATTCTCCCTTCTGTCAGGATTTTTCCACTTTCCAGGTGGAGCTTAAAGGACTTGTTAAAAACTGATTGAATTTGCTTGAGGTACTCATTGGGAAACGATGTCCACTTTTTAGACGTTTTTAGTCGAGGTTCCATGGTTTAAGGACTCCTTTGTGACTGTTTGAGGGCCTTCAGTTGACCCTGTAGGGCTTTCTGACTATAAACTGATAAATTTAACAAAACAACCTCTCATAGAAAGTGGCTTTAGTGGATATGATCTCTCATGATCTTGGTAAAGAAAAAGGTGTGTACATCTCCACATATGGTTGTCAGATGAATGTCAATGATACTGAGAGAATGTACACATTGTTGGAGATGTTAAACTATTCTCCCGTTTCGACGGCTGATAGAGCAGACCTCATTATTGTCAACTCCTGCAGCGTTCGCGAGAAACCGGTTCATAAAGTGCATTCCGAAGTTGGGCGTTACAAAGATCTGAAAATCAAAAAACCTCATTTAAAAATAGGTGTTGGTGGCTGTGTGGCTCAGCAGGAGAAGAAAAAATTACTCAAAGATGTGCCCCTCTTGGATTTTGTTTTTGGCACAGATGCCATTGATCAGCTTCCAAAAATTGTGCAGGACTTAATGGCTCAAAATAATAAAGTTGTCAGTGCTCAATTTGAGCATGCGAAACCTTATCATGTAGAAACCCTGGTGCGAAATCCAGGAGTCTCTACTTTTGTTAATATCACTAAGGGCTGTGATAACTTTTGTACATTTTGCGTTGTTCCCTTCACTCGAGGGCGAGAGCGTTCACGACCACTCAGGCACTTGTTGCAAGATGTATTGAATTTGACAAAAAGGGGTGTGAAAGAAGTAACTCTTCTAGGGCAAAATGTAAATAGCTATACGTCTGAGTGTGGAGCCAATTTTGCTCAGTTAATGAAAGCTCTGGCTTCAGACACTCCTATTGAAAGGATCCGCTTTACAACAAGTCATCCCAAGGATTTTGATGAAGAGCTAGTTTCAGTAATGCAGGAGCATCGAGATAAAATTATGGATTACATCCATTTGCCGGTACAAAGTGGTAACTCTGAAGTATTAGCAAGAATGAATCGTGGGTACACTCGCGAAGAGTATATTCGTAAAGCTAAGATGATTCTTGAAATCATGCCTGGTGCTGCGTTGAGTACAGATATCATTGTCGGTTTTCCTGGCGAGACGCAAGGGCAGTTTGAAGACACTATGACTCTTTTGGATGAGGTCCCTTATGAATCCATATTCAGCTTTAAATACTCACCTAGACCATTTACTAAAGCTGCTCGCTGGGAAGACCAGTTGAGCGATAAAGAAAAATCTCAGCGCTTATATCGTCTTCAAGACCAACACAAGCAAATAGCCTTTGAATTAGCAAAACGTTACCAAAATCAAAAGGTGAGTGTTCTCGTGGAAGAATATGACGAGGAAACGGGAAAGGCTAATGGTCGTTCCACGCAAAATAAGTTGACTCATTTTCAGGCAGACCGGAACCTTGTGGGAGAGACAGTTCAGGTTCTCATTAAAGAAGCTTTTCCACAAACATTGAGAGGGGAGTGGATTCGTTGAAACCGCTAGATAAAAAATTAAGTGTAAAGTACCGAGAAAACCTTATTGAATTAAGGCCCTATGGGTTGGCAGCCAGTCTAGATCCAGGGCGACCTGTTTTGATTTTTAAAAGTCAGTGTGAAAAACATACGGTGGGTGTGCCTTTAAGTCCTTTGGAAGCAGGTATTTCTATAGCCCAGAACCATCACCAAGGCACCTTCAGCTCTCCACATGGTTTGAGCATGAAGGTTATGAAGGTGCTGGGAGTGAAGCCTGTGAGATGTATTTTTAAAGAGATTCGTGGACATTTTCTATATGTTGATGTGGAATTTGATGGTTGTGAAAAACGAGTGCGTGTTGAGTCCCGAGCCGATGAGGCTATTTCTTTTTGTATTCGTGCAGGGGTGGGGTTTTACAGCTCTGTTGAGACTATTCAGGCCTGTAAGGAGTTGGAGGCATCTCACTTACAGACTGATCCAGGTGCACAGCAAACAGCAATCAGTCTTTTTGGACGTATAAAAAATAAGCACCCTTATTTGATGTGAGGAACACTGTGCCCATTTATGAGCTGAAAGGTAAAAAACCAAAAATTTCTGAAGGTTGCTGGTTATCTCCCTCTGCTGACTTAGTGGGTGATGTTGAGGTAGGAGTTAATACTACATTTTGGTTTCATGTGACAGTTCGTGGAGATGTCATGCCCATTCGGATTGGTCGTGATAGTAATATTCAAGATGGTTCAACGTTGCATGGCACTTTAGGGCGCTGCGGGGTGACTATTGGAGATCGAGTCACTGTTGGACATAATGTTATTCTTCATGGTTGCACTATTGGTGATGAGTGTCTCATAGGTATGGGATCTGTGATCATGGACATGTCTGAAATTCCGAAAGGTTGTATAGTGGGGGCTGGAAGCTTGGTGACAGAAGGTTCCCGGTTTGAACCCGGAACACTCATTTTAGGGCGGCCGGCTCGGTCTATTCGGCCACTCAAAGACAGTGAGAGAAAGTTTTTAAAGGAATCAGCTAACAATTATATGGAATATGCATCTTGGTATAAAGGTATTGAGTGTAAAGGAGAAGTATAAAAATGAGTGATGTCCCCCAAATAGAACACGCCTTAACCTTTGATGATATTCTTCTTGTTCCTCAGTTGAGTGAAGTCGTCCCAAGCGAAATTTCCACTGTGTCTTATTTTGCTAGAGATATGAAGTTGAAGACACCAGTGATTTCAGCTGCAATGGATACTGTAACAGAAAATAAAATTGCTCGAGTGATGGCACAACATGGGGGTCTAGGGTTCATTCATAAAAATCTTCCAATTGAAGCTCAAACCTTTGAAGTAGAAAAAGTTAAGAAATACGAAAGCGGAATGATTTTAGATCCTATCACCTTGTCGCCAGAACATCTTGTTCAAGATGCCTTAGCATTGATGAAAAAATATGGAATTTCTGGAGTTCCAATTACAGTGAACAGAGAACTTGTAGGGATTTTGACTAATAGGGATCTGCGCTTTGAAACCAACACTCAACAGCCAATTTCTGATGTAATGACCCCTAAGGATAAATTAGTGATAGCGCCTGTGGGAACCACGTTGGATCAAGCTAAATCAATTTTGCAAAAACACAGAATTGAAAAGCTACCAGTAGTGAGCGAAGACGGGCTTTTGACGGGACTTATTACTATCAAAGATATTGAAAAAGCAAAGACATTTCCTGATGCTACTAAAGATTCCCATGGTCGTTTGAGTGTTGGTGCTGCAGTGGGAGTGGATGCATCATCTAGGGAAAGAGTTTCTGCACTGGTACATGCAGGAGCAGATGTTATTTGTGTGGACACGGCCCATGGGCACTCCAAAAATGTTCTAGAGATGGTGAAGTATATCTCTGAAAACTATAAGGATACTATTATTGTAGCGGGAAATGTTGTAACAGCCGACGCTACAGAAGACCTTATCCGAGCGGGCGCTGATGTAGTGAAGGTAGGAGTAGGGCCAGGAAGCATCTGTACCACTCGAGTGGTTTCAGGGGTGGGTATGCCTCAAATTTCTGCAGTGAGAGAATGTGCGACCGTGGCAAAGAGATTAGGAAAGTCCGTGATTGCTGATGGTGGAATTAAGTTTTCTGGTGACATTACTAAAGCTTTGGCTATGGGTGCCAATGTTGTCATGGTTGGTAACCTTTTGGCTGGTAGTGATGAAAGCCCTGGAGAGACAATTTTGTATCAGGGGCGAACCTATAAAGTCTATCGAGGAATGGGATCATTAGGGGCTATGAAACTGGGGTCTAAAGATCGTTATGCTCAAGCTGATGTGGATGACAATGACAAACTTGTTCCTGAAGGTATTGAAGGAAAAGTCCCGTATCGTGGATCTGCTTCAGGAATCCTTCATCAGTTGATCGGTGGTTTAAAATCAGGAATGGGGTATTTAGGAGCTGTAAATATTCAAAACCTTCAGGAAAAAGCTCGGTTTGTAAGAATCTCCCCTCAGGGCTTAAGAGAATCTCATGTCCATGATGTGAGCATTACAAAAGAAGCTCCTAACTATCGCTTGGAGTAGACTGTCTATGCAATCTGGTATTTTAGTTCTTGATTTTGGCTCCCAATACACTCAGTTGATCGCTCGAAGACTTCGTGAACTCAATGTTTATTCTGAGTTGTTATTATTTGACGAAGACTTGGAAAAAATTCGAGCTAAAAAACCCAAAGGAATTATCCTTAGTGGTGGCCCTAGTTCTGTTTCAGACCCTAATGCCCCTAAAAGAGATGTTAAGGAACTGGCAGAAATTGCACCTGTACTTGGAGTTTGTTACGGCATGCAACTCATTAGTGATCAGTATGGGGGAAAGGTGGTGCCTGCTGATCGCAGAGAGTATGGTTTGAATAAAGTGAAATGGTTACAATCAATCCGTGATGTTCCCTTAGAGCAAGATGTATGGATGAGTCATGGAGATGTGGTAGAAAAAATTCCAGAAGGTTTTGAATTGATGGCGACCTCAAGTTTTGATCATCCGGCGGCGATCAAGAATGATCGTATATGGGCGTTTCAATTCCATCCAGAGGTGTCTCATACAGAAAAAGGTATTGATCTTTTGAGGGCTTTTACGTTTGAAGTTTGTAAGGCAGAGGCTCATTGGAAGGCAGATCACATTGCTGATATTTTAATTGAAGACCTTAGAAATCAAGTGCCTGAAAATGATCATGTTTTGTGCGCTTTGAGCGGTGGAGTGGACTCGACAGTTGTGGGAACTCTTTTAACTAAGGCTTTAGGAGCAAAGCGAGTGTCCTGTGTGTTTGTTGATACCGGATTACTAAGAAAAAATGAGTTTAATGATGTTCTTAAAGTATACCGAGAATTGGGTTTGAATGTAATTGGCATTGATGCCTCAGATACTTTTTTAGAACGTTTAAAAGGCGTGGAGGACCCGGAGAGGAAACGAAAAATTATAGGACACACTTTTATTGATGTTTTTAAAGATGCTATTAAAGATATCGGTGATGTTCATTGGTTAGCCCAAGGGACTTTGTATCCTGATGTTATTGAAAGTGTATCTCCCAGAGGTACAAGCGTAACTATAAAGAGTCATCATAATGTTGGAGGATTACCTGAGGATTTGGACTTAAAGCTTATAGAACCCTTGAGAGAGTTATTTAAAGATGAAGTTCGTGAATTGGGTGCACAACTTGGAATTCCTAGGCCTGTGTTGTGGCGTCACCCTTTTCCAGGCCCTGGTTTGGGAATTCGAATTATGGGAGCTGTAAATAAAGAGGATTTACATATTCTAAAGGAGGCTGATTCTATCTATGTTCAAGCACTGAAAAGTCATGGTCTTTATGATCAGATTTGGCAGGCATTTGCCGTCCTTTTACCTGTAAAAACAGTAGGGGTTCAAGGGGATGCAAGAACCTATGATAGAGTGTTGGCTTTGAGGGCAGTGACTTCAAAAGATGGAATGACTGCAGATTGGTTTGATTTTCCGGCAGAGTTTCTTAGAGATGTTTCCAATCGTATTACTAATGAAGTCCGAGGCATTAATCGGGTGGTTTATGATGTGACAAGCAAACCTCCTGGAACCATTGAATGGGAATAATTTTTTAAAGCCAAAGGTAGGGGGCCATGTCTTTTGTTCATTTGCATGTACATTCTCAGTATTCATTACTAGAGGCTACGATTCGTGCAAAAAATCTTGTCAACGCAGCTGTTGAAAATGGCATGCCAGCTGTTGCCATTACCGACTATGGTAACATGTTTGGTGCTATTGAGTTTTGGTTTGCTGCTAAGTCTGTAGGAATTAAGCCTTTATTGGGACTTGAGGCTTATATCGCTCCTGAATCTCGTCACATCAAAGGTGAGGGACGAGACACCCATGTGACTCCCAATCGTAGGATTGTTCTATTAGCTCAGAACTTTAAAGGCTATCAAAACCTTTGTCAGATAAGTTCCATTGGTTACAAAGAAGGGTTTTATTACAGACCTAGGATTGATTATGAAATTCTTGAGATGTTCTCTGACAATGTGATAGCTCTTACGGGTGGAATCATGGGAGAAGTGCCTTGGACACTTCAAAATAAAGGCCCAGAGGAAGCTCTTGAGAGGATTAAAAAACTAAAGAGTATTTATAATGACCGCCTTTATTTAGAAATGAACCGTACAGGTGTCAGGCCTTGGGAAGAGATCAATCCTTTTCTAGAGGAGGCTTCGAAAATAACCAACATTTCTACTGTCGCTGCCAATGATGTGCATTATTTGAAACAAGAAGATCAACTGGCTCAGGAAGTATTGATCTGTATTGGTTCCAATAAAACCTTACAGGATGAAAGCCGATATCGCTTAGGTACAGACCAGTTTTATTTTAAGACATCTGATCAAATGCGTGAATTGTTTAAATCTTATCCGGAGGCTTGTGATCGTACATTGGAAGTGGCAGAACGCTGTCATATAGAGTTTGAACTTGAGAATGCCGAAGGTCAGCCCATTTATCATCTTCCTTCATTTCCTACTCAAGGAGGGATTTCTACCAAAGATGAAATGAAACGTTTATCAAGGGTGGGTCTTGATAAACGTTTTGAAGAAGCCAAGGCTCGTGGAGAAGAGGTTACTGAGGAGCAAAAGCCTAAATATTTAGAACGTTTGGAGTATGAACTTCAAGTGATTGAGAGAATGGGGTTTAATGGGTACTTCTTGATAGTGCAAGATTTCATTAACTGGGCAAAAGGTCATGATATTCCGGTGGGCCCAGGTCGAGGGTCGGGAGCCGGGTCTCTAGTTGCTTATTGTTTGTATATTACTGACTTGGACCCGATGCCGTACAACTTGATTTTTGAACGATTTTTGAATCCGGAAAGAATCTCCATGCCGGATTTTGATATCGACTTTTGTCAGGAAGGTCGTGGTCGAGTTATTGAATATGTTACGGAAAAATACGGCCAACAATCAGTTTCTCAGATCATCACTTATGGAAAACTCCAGGCTCGTGCAGCACTTAGGGATGTTGGTCGTGTCATGGGAATGACTTTTTCAGAAGTCGATGTGGTAGCTAAACTGATTCCAGATAAGTTAGGAATTAGTCTAGATGAGGCCATTGAAATGGAACCTCGACTCAAAGACCTCATGGAAACAGATCATAAAATTCAAACCCTTTTGGATTTAGCTAGAAATATTGAGGGACTTGTTCGTCATGCTGGAATTCATGCTGCTGGCGTAATTATTGCTGAGGGTAGTTTAGTTGAGCATGCTCCTCTTTATAGAGGTGTTGATGGAGAGAATGTCGTTCAATATGACATGAAGCACTCGGAAAAAATAGGTCTGATTAAATTTGATTTTTTAGGTTTAAAAACACTAACACATATTAACGATGCCCTGAAATTAGTTGATAGGAATAGAGGGAAGACCTTTACGACCAAAGATATTTCTTTAAAGGATAAAGGGATTTACTCATTGATGTCGAAAGGGGATACAGCTGGAATTTTTCAATTTGAATCAGAGGGTATGACAGACCTGATTAAAAAAGCCCGTCCAGACTGTTTTGAAGATATTGTAGCTCTTAATGCTCTTTATCGACCTGGTCCTATGGATATGATTCCTTCTTACCTTGATCGCAAGCATGGTCGAGTTAAGGTGGATTATGCTTTTGAAGAGTTGGAAGAAATTCTTAAAGAAACTTATGGGATTATTATCTATCAAGAACAAGTGCAGTTGATTGCTGCCCGGATCGCTAATTACTCATTGGGCGAAGCAGACATGCTCCGAAGAGCCATGGGTAAAAAAATTGCCGAAGAAATGGCTAAGCAAAAGAATCGATTTCTTTCTGGTGCAAAAAGTAATGGGTATGATGCGAAGGCTTCAGAAGAACTATTTGATTCTATGGCAGAATTCGCTAAGTACGGGTTTAATAAATCCCATGCTGCGGCCTATTGTGTGGTGGCAGCTCAAACAGCATGGTTAAAAAATTACTATCCTGTGGAATTTTTTGCAGCTTTACTTTCCACAGAAATGAATGACACAGATAAGGTCGTCAAATATGTTAAGGATGTTCAGAAACATGAGATCGAAGTGCTTCCACCTCATATTAATTATTCGGAGTTCAAATTTACTGTAAAAGGTGACAAGATTTTTTTCTCATTGGGAGCTATCAAGGGAGTTGGAAAATCTGCTGTTGAATCTATTATTGAGGCTCGAAACAAAAAATCAGATAAAAGGTTTGAGTCACTTGAAGATTTTTTCGCATCCATTGATCTTCGTCGAGTTAATAAAAAGACCATTGAGTGCTTGATTAAAGCGGGAGGCTTTGATGGATTCGACGCTAACAGGGCTGAGCTCATGGATGGTTATATGCAGTTTATTGAACGGGCTGATCGAGCTCGAAAGGATCGAGAACTGGGACAGGTGTCACTATTTTCTCTAGATGCTGAGGTTTCTGAAGCTGAAAATGTACGTCTCGAAAAAAAAGAGCCGTGGAGGCGATCTTACAGATTGGCTGCTGAGAAAGAGGTCCTGGGCTTTTATCTCAGTGATCACCCTCTCAAAGGTCTCGAAGCCTTAACTAAGATGTGGTCTACGGGTTCTATTGAGGATTTACCAAATAAAGAGAGTAAATCTAATATACAACTTGTAGGGCTGATTTCATCCATGCGTGAAATTATCACTAAAAAAGGAACGCGAATGGCTTTTGCTTCTTTTGAGGATCTCACTGGAAATGTGGAATTAATCATTTTTCCGGATGCTTATAAAGATTATGAGTTGGTGATTAAGAGCGAAGAGGCACTGGTTATTTCTGGAACTTTAGAAAAAGAAGAAGACTCTTTAAAGGTATTCGTGGATCAGGTGCAAACTGTTGATACCATTTATAAAAAAGCCAAACGTTTAGTCTTTCATATGGCTCCTGAAATGAAAGATCGATTGAGTTCATTAAAAAACCTCATGGAAAAGCACCCTGGAGAGACCCCAGTTTTGTTTGAACTTAAGCTAGATGATATTGGACAAAATGTCACAGTAGACCTTACTGAGCCCAAAGGGGTTTTGCCATCCAATGAGTTTTTTGAAAATATTCACAGTCTTTTCGGTAATATCCAATTTATTGAATTCAAAAATAATTAAAAATCGATTCTCTTAATTAATATCTCTCAGGCTTGTTCCAGTAACGGGGACCCATTTTAGATTGGTGTAAAAAAGGCTCTAGTTTTTTGGCCCAACTGTTGCAATTTCCTTACAACAGGGGCGCTTTGACACTCTTTTCAGTTAAGGCGTTATGTGTCAATAAAGGGAGGCAATGAGAATGAATGAAGATTTTACTTTTCAAGCCCAAGAGCCATCAAACATTGGTGAGAAGCTGGCAACGCTGTCTAAATCCAAAGGCTTATCTCAAGGGAAACTGGCGGAAAAAATTGATGTGTCAAGGGTTTCGATCAATCGATTTTTCAAGGGAAAAAGCTCTCTTCGAACAAAAGATCTCGTTCTCCTTTTGAAGGTTTTGGATATTGATCTGGAGCAAATGATTCATCAAAAGTTAGAGGCTGAGAGCCGTGGTGATGCTTCACAAGAGGAGGTCTATAGTGATCTGATTTCTGTACTGGATCACCTAGATAATCATGCGAGATCCAGTGTTATTGAGCAGGTTGTATGGTGGGGGCGCTGTGGGCTCAATGAAACCACACGAAAAGCCTCAGATCGTCTGCATGCAACTCTTAATCAGAATCCACTTGCTGGCACTGCCTGAAGTCTTCCAAACGGTGCTCCCTGTCATTTTCCACTGCAGCCTTGCCTGATGGAAGGGGATTTGACAGGCTGGAAGGGAGTTTCTTTCAAGAATTATCGGTTGAGGAGTGCCTTTTTAATGCCCCGTTTTATAAGTCTGCGGCTGATAGTATTTGTGTTATTTTTAATAACGATTGTTTGGAACCCTAAAGTTCTTGCCTCAAGAGATGTTGTGGACGTGACTGTAGAGGCTGATAGTGAAAAGTCCTCTCAGTCCCAGGCTCGCCAGGATATTTTTAAAAAAGCTATCGAAAAAGTTTCTCAACAGTATATTGAGCAGATTATCGGTGAAGCGAAGTACAGCAAACACAAAGAGACCATTGAGAACAAGATTATTCGTCAATCTGGAAAGTATGTTTTATTTATTAAAAGTCAAAATGTGCAGGCTTCAGAAAGTGGCGGCGTGCATATGACTGTAGCAATGAAGGTATCTTTGAAAAGCCTGCAAAAGTTATTGCTTGAGCAGGGATTATTGTACAAGATTTCTGGCCCCCCAAAAGTTTTACCCATGATTCAAATTCAAGACAGAATTAACGGAGCCTCTTTTACGTGGTGGACAGGAGCTGTCGGAAACTCATCAGGGCTTTTAAAGGCTCAGGTAGATATTCTACATGACTCTTTGAGAAAAGACCTTCTACCAAGGGGTTTTTATAGTATTTATCCCACTCGTGGCGGCTATAAGGGAGCTTTACCTGCTATTTTTCGGATGGACCAAATGCCCACAGAGGACGCTTTATTTATAGGTGACTATTTTGATTCACAAATTGTTATTGCAGGAGCTTTACTCTTTAAAAAAAGTCATAAACGAAGTGGTGCCATTGAGGTCGATGTAAAACTGACTGCTCGGCATACGAGTAATGGTAGAGTTGTGGGAGAGGTTATTCGCACTTATCAGACAGAGTCTGGTCCTATGAATCGAGTCATCAATGAAAAAACTCGAGAGGTATTTCCTACGATCTCTAAAGACCTGACAATTCAACTGCATGATGCTTGGAAAAGTGGAACTTTCGGAACGACTCTCATTCGATTGACTATTAACGGTGAACTTAATTTTCAGCGTTTGAAGATGTTTAAAGAGCAGTTTCTGAATCAAGTGGCCGGAGTTAAAACTTTGAGAGAGAGAAAGTTTCTCCCTGGAAAAGTCATTTTTGAAATTGACTCTGACTCTTCAGTGGATCAGCTTTCAAAAGCTATTGCCAAAACAAGTTTTCAAGATTTTCAGGTTCGTGTGGCTGAAAGTGGGCTGAGGGAAATTGAATTGAGTGTTGGAATCCGCTAATTTTTATGAAATGACAGGACCTATGTCCCGTAGGCTTTGCGCCCTCTCAGGTGGTAAAATAGACCAATGATTTTAAGATCAACGGCATTTTTGTCTTTAGGTCCCAGGTTGACAAAAAATATCTTTGTTAAGTCCCTAACAAATTCAGTAGCTTTGAGTTTAGCAGCTCTAACATTAGGTGGTTGTTCATTATTGTCAGATCGGCCATCTCCTCGACACACTTCACAACCTCAGGTCAGAGATGTTCCTTTTGAGGCTCGTGGCGATGGAGGAGTTCGCCAGAGGATTTTAGTATTGCCATTTATCAATGAGAAAGTGGGTTCACAAAGGGATGTGCTTCAAGCGGCAAGAGCTATTTTAGTACAGGACCTATTAAGAACAGGGCATTTTGTCGTCGTCGAGCCAGGTGATTTTCCAGAAGATGTGAAAAAATACCTGACTCCAGAAGGGGGTTATAAACTTGAAGATATGGCAAAAACAGCAGCCAATATGGGTTTGGCAGCTATTCTAGAGGGGAAACTCTTGAGTGTTCGGGCCCGAAAAACAGGGGAGCCCATTGGAATTGTCAGAAAAATTCGAGCCAATGTGACTGCAAAAGTGCAGGTTCGTGTTGTTGCCGCTATGAATGGGCGTCAGGTATTGAATGAAGAGCGATCAGCAACAGTAGAAAGTGAGTCCACACGAGTCTTGAAGAGGTCTCATACGGATCGGCACCTAACAGAAGATCCATCTTTGACCCGTAACAGTGTGATTCAGGCATTTCGTCAAATCACAGTGGATGTGGTTCGCAGCGTGGAAAAACTGAGTTGGGAAGGCCGTGTGGCCATGATTCAAGGAGAAAGGGTCTATATCAATGCTGGAAGGTTATCTGGAATTCAAATTGGCGATATACTGAAGGTCACAGAGGAAGGAACTGAGATCTTTGACCCAGAAACGGGTCGTTTTATTGGCGTTGCACCTGGTCGGATGAAAGGAACTGTTGAAATTGTTAGCTATTTTGGAAAAGACGGAGCCATTGGTATTGTTCACTCAGGATCTGGTTTTATAGAAAACGATCGCGTCGAAATTTATTAATCACAGTCACTTCAACAAAATAGTCTCTTGCAGAAAAAATGAAAAGGTGGTTGAACCTCTGTCATGCAAGAGTTTAAAAGTGTAAAAGGCCTTTGGCTTGGGACAAAAGAGTATAAAGAGGCTTTAAAAATTCAGGAGCGACTTTACTCTTTTCAGCAAGAGCCTTTTTTTCTGGGGTTTCAAACGCCTCACCCCACAATCACTTTGGGTATAAGGGCAAAAAAATCGGAAGAGGTACTTTGGCTGCCGGATAACTTTGAAGTTTTGAAAACAGATCGTGGTGGACAAGCAACCCTTCATAGTCCAGGGCAGTTGGTGATATTTCCAGTATTGAACCTTTTAAATTTTAATATTGGCCCTAAGAAGCTTGTAGACGCTTTATTAAAAAGCTTGCATAAGCCACTCTCCCAAAAAGTGGGAGTTGCTCTTGAGATGCGGGAAGATGGGCTTTATACCGATCTTGGTAAAATGGCTTTTGTAGGGGTAAGAATTCGCCATCGCAAAATACTTCATGGGCTATCTTTGAACGTTTGCAATGATACTTCGGAGTTTTCAACGATTCGCTCCTGTGGAAGGGAGAGGGCCTGCCATGATTCTATGAGAAGATATATGAAAAACCCCCAGCCAAAACAGGTATTTAATATGTTATTTCAAGCTGTTGAGAGGCTTGACGATGCGAGGGGTTTAGAGGTAAAACTGAATTCTTCTCATGTGCGCTCGTAGCTCAGTTGGTTGGAGTATCACCTTGACATGAAAAAGTCATACCAACTGAATTGGGGTTAAGGCGTTGAAAGGATTAGAAATTTTAAAAATGAGCCAACTGCCCAATCAGCAAAAAAAGGTATGTTGGAAATGTTGAATCTTTAAGCGGGTATAGCTCAGTTGGTTAGAGCGTCAGGTCGACATCCTGAAGGTCCACCGTTCGAGTCGGTGTACCCGCACCAGTTCTCCTGGTCAGAAAGCAGCCCTATTTGTTAGAGGAAATTAAGTGTATATCCATTAATTGAATAGCAAAAGAGCTTTCAAAGCAGAGTGATGTTTCCACTTCTGCCCAACGAAATTGAGAAAATGGATCAATAAGGTGAGTTTCATCCGTAGAATTTATGTCAAATATTTCAAGAATTTGAGAAGAAGATATTGAAGAGGCCTTAACTCCATACGTAGAGTTGCAGTCTAAAATTTCACTGTGAGAAATATTACGATGATACTGGATGTAACAATGGCCATATTTTTTATCTTGTAAAAATCTAGAAATAGATCGACTTGGAAGCAGAAGTACAAATGAACGTGGACTTAAAGTTTTTAAAACTGTTTTCCTATACTCAACGTCAGAAACCTGAGAGGATTTTCTTCCAATATGAATTGTTAGAGGGCGAGCTTCTTGAGGGAACCAAACGTGATAGCTTTGTCCTTTAAGAACTATTGAAAGAACTTGAGAGTTTAGAGGGATTCTTTCATAGTTAGTTTCAAAACATACATCTTCATCGATATGTGGATGAATAATAGCATCTCCCCCTAAGCTTAGAAGAGATCGATGATGAGTGTTTTCTCTAAGATGAGATCCTAATAAATAGTACTCCACTCTTACATTTGAATGTTTATCTTCTTCGCCAGGAAGGATTTCAACTCCACCGGCTGTGTAGTAATGTGCACCAACAATGTAGGCCGATTGAAGAGATTTAAGATCTCTATGAATGGCTCGTTGAAATGCTTGATTTTTGAAATCAATCCCAAGAACTGTGGAAATTTCTCTAGCTATATCAATAGGCTTAGCTTTTTTCAGTCTTTGTAGAATTTTGAAAACTTCAATTTGACGTTTGTTTTTATCCTGACTCATGACTTCCCTTTATTTTATCTTTAGGAGAAGCGAGAGTCGAATCTATTTTTTTAGTTTTCCTAAGAAGGAGTCGGGGGTGTAGTCCAGCTCCATGTGTTTATGACAACCTGGAAATTCTTGGCAATCGACTCCCGACAGACGTTCGATGACCTCAGATTCAGTCTGCTTTAATGTTTCAAAGTCACCTAGAATCTCTATTGTTTGATCACAGTTGTTACAATAAATCGGGAGATAAAAAGATTTGATCTTGGCATTGGTTGGTAAAAATCCACCAACAATATCCAGGCAATTGGTTATGGGCTTGCGACATTTTTCAAAATTA
>JAUILT010000075.1 GCA_030432925.1 Bdellovibrionia bacterium
TAACTACGGTGTCTCTAGAGTACATATCTTTGCTCCCGGAAAAGATATCTTCAGCACTGTTCCAAGAAACGGTTACACAGCTTTTTCGGGAACCAGTATGGCTGCTCCCATGGTTGCTGGCGCCCTGGCCCTGCTAAAATCTGCTCGCCCCTCAGCCTCTTTCCAAGAGCTAAAACAAGCCTTGTACTCTGGTGTGACTGTCAATGATACCTACAAAAATGCTCACCACGGACGCCTGAATGTTGAGCAGTCCCTCGATCAGCTGCAGTAGCTCCCCTTTCTAATGCTGCGCTCTGGCATCCCCTTTTTGTGGTGATTCTAAAAATATCCACGTGTTACAAGAGTGAGCAGAACTAAAAAGTGCATAATATAGATTCTGACCTGAAAGGCTTGAGCCATGGTTTATATCGAAGACCTTAAGAACCACGTGGGCAAAAAAGTGGAGCTAAAAGGATGGGTGTATAACTCACGCTCTTCCGGAAAGATCAAATTTCTTTTGTTACGAGATGGAACCGGAATTGCCCAATGTATTTTCTTTAAGGGTGCCTGTGAAGAAAAGTCCTTTGAGCAATTTGCTGAGCTGACACAGGAAACCTCAGTCAAAGTTGTAGGGACAGTCAAAGAAGAGCCTCGCTCCCCCGGTGGATTCGAAATTGGAGCTGAGAGCTTTGAGATTTACGGTCCATCTGTTGAATACCCTATTGGGCCAAAAGAGCATGGTGTGGATTTTTTAATGTCTCACCGTCATCTTTGGTTACGGTCCAAAAGACAGACGGCCATTTTGAGGGTTCGTGCTGAAATCATGGCTGCCATCCAAGATTTTTTTGACGGGCGCGGATTTACCCGCACAGACGCCCCAATTTTTACACCCAGCGCCTGTGAGGGAACTTCAACACTTTTTGAAACCCAGTATTTTGATGAAAAAGCTTACTTGTCCCAAAGTGGGCAACTTTACATGGAAGCCACGGCCGCTGCACTTGGAAAAGTCTATTGCTTTGGCCCCACTTTTCGCGCTGAAAAATCTAAAACCCGCCGACACCTCATTGAGTTTTGGATGGTCGAGCCCGAAGTGGCCTTCAACGACCTCTATGATAATATGGAGTTGGCAGAACAATTTGTTGAGTACGTTGTCCAACGCACACTCAAAAATAAAGCTGAAGAACTTGAGGTTTTGGAGCGAAACACCTTAGCCCTTGAAAAGGTCATCGCCCCCTTTCCACGCCTGCATTATAGAGAAGCTGCAGAAATGATAAAAAAGGAAAACCCTAATTTTGTTATTGGCGATGACTTTGGTGGCGCCGACGAGACCATTGTTAGTTCCAAATTTGAAAAGCCTCTGTTTGTTCACCACTACCCCGCAGCCATTAAAGCCTTCTACATGAAAGAAGATCCTAATGAACAGGGCGCTAGCCTCAGCTGTGACCTGTTAGCGACTGAAGGCTATGGAGAAATCATTGGCGGTGGTCAGCGAGAAGACAATCTGGATATTCTAACTCACAAAATTGATGAACATGAACTCAACCAAGATGATTTCAAGTGGTACACGGACCTGAGACGATACGGATCATTTCCTCACTCAGGATTTGGCCTTGGCTTAGAAAGAACTGTAACCTGGATCTGCGGAATTCAACATGTCCGCGAAACAAATCCATTTCCGCGACTTTATGGCAGAAGCTATCCTTGACCTTTGAAATAAACGGGGACTTTATTATATGGAAAATAACATGGAAAACCAACCCACAATTGCCGAACGTATTCATGCACTCGAAAAGAAAAATGAAGTGGCTTTTGCCGGTGGTGGTGAAGATAAAATCAAAAAACACAAATCTGGCTCAAGGCTAACAGCTCGTGAACGATTGGATGTACTACTTGACCCCGGTTCTTTTGTAGAGGTAGATCGCTTCGTCACACATCGTTGTACCAATTTTGATATGGAAAAAACAAGAACCCCGGGAGATGGCGTTGTTACTGGTTACGGGCGGGTCAATGGTAAACTGGTTTACGTTTATAGTCAGGACTTTACCGTATTTGGTGGAAGTATGTCGCGCACTCAAGCTAACAAAATCTGTAAGATCATGAAAATGGCCGAAGAAAACGGGGCCCCCATTGTGGGCCTCAAAGACTCTGGGGGAGCTCGCATTCAAGAGGGCGTAGAAGCTCTCGGCGGCTACGCTGATATTCTTTGTCAGAATGCCCTGCTCAGCGGAGTCATCCCACAGATCAGTGCTATCATGGGCCCCTGCGCCGGAGGCGCTGTTTACTCCCCTAGTCTGACAGATTTTATTTTTATGGTGAAAGACACCTCCTACATGTTTGTCACTGGGCCTGACGTCATTAAAACGGTCACTCACGAAGAAGTGAGCAAAGAAGATTTGGGTGGAGCCGTGACTCATTCGCAAAAATCCGGCGTGGCCCATTTTGCTGCAGAAGATGACAAGCACTGTTTATTAATGATTCGCGAAGTTTTAAACTTCCTTCCCAGTAATAATTTAGACGATCCACCTATTATTCCTACAAAAGATCGACCGGACCGCATTGAAGAGGACCTCAATACATTCATTCCTGACAGCTCCAAAAAGCCCTATGACATCAAAGAGCTCATCACAAAAGTCGTCGATGAAGGCTACTTTTTGGAACTACAAAAGCACTATGCCCAAAATGTAGTGATTGGCTTTGCTCGTATGAATGGTCGAAGCATTGGAATTGTTGCCAACCAACCTCAAGTCCTGGCGGGTTGCTTGAATATTGAGGCCAGTAAAAAAGCTGCTCGATTTATTCGTTTTTGTGACTCTTTTAACATTCCCATCGTTAGTTTTGTGGATGTGCCAGGCTTTCTTCCTGGAACTGAGCAGGAGTGGAATGGAATTATCACTCATGGTGCCAAGTTGCTATATGCTTATTCTGAAGCCACAGTACCAAAGATCACATTAATCACCAGGAAGGCCTATGGAGGCGCTTATATTGTTATGGCCTCCAAGCATCTAGGTGCCGATGTCAACCTCGCCTACCCCAGCGCAGAAATTGCTGTCATGGGGGCCGAGGGGGCTGTGAACATTATTTTTCGAGGTAAACTCAAAGAATCTAAAAAGCCGAATGACTTGAGACAAGAACTGACTCAAGACTATGAAGAAAAGTTCAATAACCCTTATGTGGCTGCAGAGCTGGGCTATATTGACGAGGTGATCGAGCCCAGTACGACTCGAAAGCGAATCATTGACTCTTTAGAAATGCTAAAAAATAAGCGAAGACGAATCCCACAAAAGAAGCACGGCAATATACCTCTTTAACAAACTCAACAAGGAAAACATCTATGTTTAAAAAGATTCTTATTGCCAACAGAGGTGAAATTGCTCTTCGGGTGATTCGAGCCTGTCGAGATATGGACATTCGCTCGGTAGCTATTTACTCTGAGGCCGATAGAAACTCCATGCACGTGATGTTGGCCGATGAGGCCTATCCCGTAGGACCTGCCCCCTCTGCAGAGTCCTACCTAAATATCAATAAAATCATTGAAGTCTGTAAAACCTCCGGAGCCGAAGCTGTTCACCCCGGCTATGGTTTCTTAAGTGAATCTGCAGAATTTGCCAAAGCCCTTAAAAAAGCAGGCATCATTTTTATTGGTCCAACTGTAGAAAACATTGAGGCTATGGGAGACAAGCTGGCTGCCCGTGAGTTAATGAAAAATGCTGGGGTCCCCACGGTTCCCGGAAGCCCCGGGGCCATTACCTCTGTGGAAGAAGCCGAAAAAATCTCAGAAGAAATTGGATTTCCCGTCATTATAAAAGCCTCCGCCGGTGGAGGCGGCAAAGGAATCCGCGTGGCTAAAGAAAAGTCTGAGTTGGCCAGCCTATTCAGAGCCTGCCAATCTGAGGGAAAAAATTATTTTGGTGATGACCGAGTGTTTATTGAAAGGTTCATTCAAAATCCCAAGCACATCGAAGTCCAGGTTTTTGGTGACTCTCAGGGACACGTTTGCCATTTGTTTGAACGAGAGTGCTCTATTCAACGACGGCATCAGAAACTGATCGAAGAGTCTCCAAGCATTTCTGTTCCCGACGACGTCCGCAAGAAAATGGGGGAGGTTGCTGTCACCGCGGCTCAATCCATTAATTATCTTGGCGCAGGAACCATTGAATTTATTTTTGATAACAAAACCAAAGAGTTCTTTTTTATGGAAATGAATACACGCCTGCAGGTAGAGCACCCTGTCACTGAGTTTGTAACCGGTATAGATCTTGTGCAAGAGCAAATCATGGTAGCCAGCGGAAGTCCTTTGAGCTTTGCCCAAGAGGACATCCAGCAATCTGGCCATGCCATTGAGTTACGTATTTGTGCTGAAGACCCGATGACATTTGTCCCATCACCTGGAAAGATCCGACGCTGTCGACTACCCCAGGGTCCCTTTGTTCGAGTTGATAACTATGCATACCCTGGCTATGAAGTCCCCATTTACTATGACCCTATGATTTCCAAGCTTATCGTCTGGGGCAAAGATCGGCCGGAATGCATACGTCGGCTACAACGTGCCCTCGCCGAGTTTATGTTAACTGGAATCAAGTCTAATATTGTTTTACACAGAAATATTCTTAAACATAAAAAGTTTCTGAGTGGCACCTACACCACACAATTTGTGGACAAACAACTCGGAGCCGCCAATAAAGATGATTTTTTTATGTTCGTAGATAATGATTTATTTCTAATCACTGCAGCCATCGAAGCTTATAAGGAAAGTAAATCCAGAGATGTTTCTAAACTAAATTTGGCATCACGCTGGAAAGACAAATCTCGAATGGAATCAGTAAGGACTTAATCATGTTTTTTGAAGCCGTATCTAACAAAAAAAAATACGAGGTGCATGTCAGTGAAACCCGAGATAGCTTCCAGGTATCTCTACGGGCTGAGGGAGAGGACTGGAAGCAATACAATGTTTCTAAAGATGACTACCAGTATATGGATCAGACAGTGAGCTTTTTATTTAATAACTCCTCCTATTTACTTGACGTAAACAGTATGGGAACTGAGTACACAGTTTTCACCAGAGGATCACATAGAACTATTAAAATCTACAATGAAGAAACTCTCTTACATGAAAGCTTAAAACGTGGTGGTGGTTTTGGAACGGGTGAAAACTTATCTTCAGGTATGCCTGGAAAAATTGTTAATGTCTTGGTCAAACCTGGGCAAGAGGTCAAAGCTGGAGAACCTCTATTGATCATGGAGGCCATGAAAATGGAAAATGAAATGCGGGCTGACGACGATGTAAAAATCAAATCCGTCCATGTCAAGCAGGGTGATAGTGTTGAGGCAGGTGCTTTACTGATTACTTTTCAAACCTGATCTTCAACAGGCTTCTGCCCAAAAATTCTGACTAAAATCACTGAGGATTCGTAAAGAAGAATCATTGGCAACATCATCAGCCCCATAGAGATAACATCTGGAGGCGTCACTATGGCTGATAGGGCTGCCAAAATCACAATGGCATAGCGGCGCTTTTCTGCTAAGAATTTATAATTCACAATCCCCATCATTCCGAGAATTGTAAGAATCAGAGGCATTTCAAAGGCCAATCCAAACACAAGTGTTGTCGTAGTAAAAAATGAAAGGTAATCAGAAATAGTAATCATCGCCTGATCTGTGCCGCCACCAAAGGTCATCAGAAATTCAAAAGCCATGGGATACACCACAAAATAAACAAAACCGACACCAGCTAAAAACAACAGAGTTCCAAAAGTAATAAACGAAATCGCATATTTTTTTTCGTTGGCATAAAGACCTGGAGCCACAAAAAGCCAAACTTGAGATAGCCACCCAGGAGCCGTCAAAATGACTCCCGCTAAAACAGAGACCTTTAAATGCGCCAAAAATTTATCCATGGGTGCTGTAAATATCAAGCCTCCGGTTTCGGTGGACAAAAATGGCTGAATCGGACCACGAATGAGATCAAATATTTGTTCTGAGAACGCCCAGCTGGCCAGAAATCCAACAAATATAATACCAATACTCCAGATTAAACGTACCCTAAGCTCTGTTAGGTGCTCTACCAATGTTTGCTGGTTCTCTGGCTCGCTCAACTCGGACTCTCTTTGGATGATTCTTCAGGATGGCTCTCTTCGGCACTGTCGTCAGGCTCATGGTGAGTATGGGGCTCATTCTGCTGCAGGTTCAGACTTTTTTCAAATTCCTCACGCTGTTGATGCATATAGTTTGTCGTTTTATTGACGTAAGTCTCAGCTTCTTTTTTTGCGTTGTAAAATGTGGACGTAAGGTCTCCAGTTGCCCTTTTAAACTCATTCAGTGTTCGACCAATAACCCTGGCAACCTCCGGAAGTTGTTTGGGACCTATTACCAGCAGAGCAATAACTCCCAAAACCAGCATTTCTGAAAAACCCATATTGAACATGACTTGAGTTTACTTGCTCACTCTTAAAATGAACAGGAAAAAACTTTCAAGGCTTTTGTGGACATAGAGTCCTCTATTGGCGATGCTTCCTTACAGAGGCGTGAAGCAGACCATTTTCTTGGAGCTGCTCCTCAGCGAGCTGAGAACCTGTCAAAATATACCTATCGTAAAGTCTAAGAAGATCATCGTTATTCTGAATAAATGATTTTTGACTAATAAGCGTTAGTATATCCACATATTTCATAAACCTCATAGAAAGGTCTTCAAAAATAGAGCTGTAGATGTTGCCAGAGTCCGAGCCCGCAAGGCTCCCGTAAGCACAACCACCAATTTCCACATAGTAATCAATGTCGATGATCTTTCTCTTAAAAGAATCTCCAAAAAAGCCACTCACATATAAAGTGGTGTCGCCCAGCTTTTTGAGAAGCTCTTGTTTTTCACTTTGACCAGAATTAATGGCTTTGAGAAGTTTTTCTGCCATTGTCTCTGAGCGCCCGGTTTCATTGGGCTCATCAAATAAGTTATCTGAGACAAGGTAAAACTGTAACAAATCACTCAGGTATTTCCGGGTCAAAGGCTTGGACTCCATATTGCGCTCTTCACACGCCAGTTCTACCATCTCAGTAAAAAAATCGGCGGCTGATACAAGAATATCGGGAGATTTGCTATCTGCTGAAAAATGACTCATGGTGAGATCACTCTCCTTGTTAAAAGTCATACTTAGAGGCTATTGCGACAATACAATAAGCCCTCCACAAGCCCCTATTGAGACTAACGGTGTGATCTGCTTCTCATTTTAGCAAATTCACCCAGACTTTTTGCATTTCTCTTCCTTAGCTGGCCATTTGTCTCATAAATATATGAAAAATCTTAGAACCCTGGTGCCTCTGGGTTATTGATTTCATAATTCATTTTTATTTTATTATTGAATTAATTATAAATTTATCTTTTAATTAATCTTGAGTTGTGAAAAACTCATTCACATCGTTCTCAACCTCCAATCAGGAGAGAGGTTTTGTCCCCCTACGTACACGAGGACTACAGAGATATTCTTCGGGCCTTCTTCTCAACGAAGAGGGCCCGCTCTGGCTCCAAGTCAGACTTTGCTCATGCCCTCTCTATCAAAACCTCCTATCTCTCTCAAGTGTTGGCAGATACGGCTCACCTGACCCCAGAGCAGCTCTTTTTAGCTTGTCGCTACTTTGAATGGAGTGAGGCTGAGACAGAGTACATGTTGCTATGTGCACAAAAAGATAAGTGCAAAGACCCACAGCTCAAGAGTTTTTACCAGTCTCAACTAAGAAGGCTTAAAAATCAGGTAAAGCCCTTGAGTGGTCGGACCTTTCAGCCTGGGGAAGCATCCAGCCAGATCTATTATCGAAGTTGGTTGCTTCCGGCTGTTCATAAATGGATCCTTACTCGTGGGCCCACTGAAAAAGATGTTCTTTTATCTGCCTTTCGTGAGCCCAGGCCTCTGGTTTTAGAAGCTCTGGAGTCACTTTTGGATCTGGGCCTACTAAAGCTTCAACAAAACATCGTCACAGCCACGAATATCGATGTGGACTACCCACGAAACCCCACCCTGAAAGAAAGATATCTCAAAGACTGCCGCCAATACGCCCTTGCAAAAAATAACACTCAAGACTGTGGACAACTAACAAAACTGCTCAATACTCAGGAACTTTCCGCCTCAGCACTTGAAAAAATCATTCAAGAGAATTTTAAAGCTCTTCGGTCTGGAACAAAAAATACTCTTTACCTGTTAAACATTGATCTTGTGCCGGTTTAAGGCTTTTCAGGTCCCACGCACACAGTGACTTCAGGCTGGGAGAATATTTTTTGTGCAATCGACATAAGGTCATCGGCCTGAACTCCGTTCACTCGATCTGCAAATTCAAATGGTTCGTTCGCATCAAGTCCATAAATCGTATCGAATAAAATGGCTGAAGACACAGAGGAGGTTTTTTGCAGGTCAATATCATGGCGCCCAATCAAGTATCTTCTAGCTCTTTGCAACTCCGCTTCAGGCACCTTTGTCTCCATAAGTTTTTGAAACTCTGCCTTCATCATGCCAATAGCTTTTTCCCCCTTCTCAGGTGAGCAACCAATATATGCCCCAAAATACCCGGCATCAATACCTTCCATGCGAAGAGGAGAAACCGAATAGGCCAACGACTTCTTGTCCCTCAATTCAAGAAACAAACGCCCCCCTTGGCCAGCCAATACAGACTGTATGAGCTGAAGAGCGTATCGCTCTTTTGAAGTGAATGTCAGACCAGGATAACCAACAACAATGTGCGACTGTTCTTTCTTACTGGCTATGTATTCAAAAATTGGCTCAGTTCTTTTTTTAACAAAAAAACGGTTGCTCACCAACTTCCCGTCGGGGAGAGCCTCCGTAAAATTCACCAGCTTTTCCCTCCACTCCTCTGGGTCAAAGCACCCTGCCAATACCATCTTCATATTTTTTGTTCCGATAGTTTGGTGAAGCACCTGATCTAAGTGCTCTCTACTAAGCCTGCCAATGGACTCTTCTGTTCCGTGTAGATCTCTAGCATAGGGGTGCCCTTCAAAAATGCGACTCATGAATAGCTGAATCGCCACTTGTGCTGGACTGTCCTCTCTCACTTTTAAATATTCAAGCATCATTTGCTTTTCTCTCTCAATAACACCAATATCAAATACAGGGTCCGTTGCCATACTTTCAAAAAGCTCAAAAGCCTCACTTGAAAGCGGGTTCAAAGATGTCATGGAAAGCCCCAAGGTGTTTCTGCCCGCAAAAGAACTAAGACTTGTTGCCAAAGAGTCGATCTTGTTACTGAGTTCATGTTCATTGTACTCCTTTGTAGAGCGCCCCCAACAGCGAGATAACAAGTCCGTTAACCCAAGCATTCCTTCTGGCTCAACTCGAACACCTCCAGCAAAAGCAGCCTTTAAGGATAGAACCTTGGTTTCAAAATTAGGTCGCAACCAGGCTTCCGCACCTCCTGGTAAGCTGACCCTTTCTATCTGGTTGGCCCGCTCCTTACTTCCCTTAGTCGTCCATCTAAGTCTTTTGTACCTTGTGCTTCCTGATTGTACTTTTTTAAGAGAATCAAACCCCTCATAAACTTTTTTGTAGGATTTTTTAAACTTCTCAGCAGCAGCCTTGGCTTCTCCTTCCAACTCTGGAGTCATTACCACGACACTTAGTTTTTCAGGTTTCATATATTTTCGTGCAACTCTCACCAAATCTTTTACAGTTAGGCTATTCACCTCTTTCATGAACTCCTTAAAGTGGCGATAGTCCTTAAAAAGGTGCTCATAAGTTCCCACTTTTGACGCCATCCCATCTACTGTTTCCATCGAGTAATACTCTTCACTGTTAAAGTTAACTAGAGCTTTTTTCATCTCCTCATCTGTTGGGGGAGTTTCAGCAAACTCTGCCATGACCTTATTAATCTCCTCAAACACAGCCTCTATTTTTTGCGGGGATGTTGAAGCCGAAATAGCCAAAAAACCGTCATCTTGAGGGGTGAAGCTCGAAGAGCCAATATAATTTACCAAACCCTTTTCCAATTTGATTCTTCGAGAAAGACGAGAGCTGTCCCCCTGACCCAAAATAAGTGTGAATACATCAATTGCCGGAATATCCTTATGCTTTGCCGAAGGGAGAGGCCAGGATAAGTACATCAGACTTTCCTGAAACTCTGCTTTTTTGACTGAAATACGAGATGTGTTTTGTTTAGGCTCTTTTTCTCGTTTAATTTTTTTCAACTTGTAGGGCTCAAAGCTTGCGAAATAATGCTTAACCTTCTTTTTAATCTCGCTGCTGTCAATATCGCCCACTACAAGAAGAGTCATATTCTCTGGAACATAGCGACTGTGGTAGTAGTCCAGTATTTTTTTTCTAGATACCGTACGAATATTCTCAGCAAATCCAATCACAGGAAGTCGATAGGGATGCTTCTTATAAACAGTTGAAAATAGCTGCCGTGAAGCCTGTCTGTGGGGGTTATCCAAACCTCTTTTAATTTCCTCAATCACCACTTCCCGTTCATTGTCAATTTCTGCCCCATCAAACGCAGGAAACCCCATCATTTCTGAAATAGCCTCGAGGCCTGTATCCACAAAGCTCTTTGAAATTGTTACGTAAAAAACTGTTTGGTCAAAAGAGGTATAGGCATTCAGTTGACCTCCACTTCCCTCAATCATTGAGGCAATTTCACCAACTCCAAACTTTTGAGTTCCCTTAAAAACCAAGTGCTCAATAAAATGACTCAGACCTTCTTCACCTTTTTTCTCATCAGCACTCCCTGTTCTCACCCACATTTGAATAGAGACAACCGGAGACTTATGACTCTCTACGTGAAGCACTGTCAGACCGTTTTTTAATTGATATTTTTTATACATAACTTTAAGTCTTCCTTACTATGAGTCTCTCTGTTTATGTTCACATTCCTTACTGCATTCAACGTTGTCGTTACTGTGACTTTACCACGTTTGAACAAAGTACAATTATGCCGCCTAAAGAATATCTGAAACTGCTACTAAAAGAGATGAAAAACCGGGCTTTCACTATCCCTGAAAAGCTCCTACGTTCCATTTACTTTGGCGGCGGAACCCCCAGCCTTGTTCCTGCTGAACATATTGTATCCATAATCCATGAACTTGCCAATTTGGGCTTTATTTTAGACAAAAGCACTGAAGTCACAATTGAGATCAACCCTGCGACTATTTCTAGAAAAAGTCTTGATACCTATCTCAACGCAGGAGTGAATAGGTTCAGTGTTGGAGCGCAGACATTTGATGATTCTCTGCTAAAGTTGTGTGGACGCGAACACAACGCACAACAAACACGACAAACCTTGGATTTGCTCTCTCAAAATCAGCTCAACTATTCTTTTGACCTCCTATTTGCACTACCTGGCCAAAGTCTGGATCAATTGAAATCTGACCTCGACATCATCTCAGAATACCAACCCAAACATTTAAGTGCCTACTGTTTGACAGTCCCCCAAGGGCACCCTATGGAGAAAGGTCGCCCCCCTGAAAAAGATCAACTCACCATGTTTAAAATCATCGAGACTCACTTAAGAAGCTTAGGCTTAGAAAAATATGAAATTTCGAACTTTGCATACCCTGGTTTTGAGTCCGCTCATAACCTGAGTTACTGGACGAACAAAGCCTATTGGGGCCTTGGACTGAGTGCGCATTCTTACTTGCCTGAGCCTAATTATGGTGTTCGCTTTTGGAACTCCAAATCTTTCAAAAGCTATGAAGCTCAAGTGACCTTAAAGCCACAACTATCACCCCATGAAACTTTACCTCCTGAGCAGAAGGAGGCCTTGAAACCCCACGAAAGTCTAACTGATATTTGTCATATGTTTCTAAGGATGGCATCTGGCCTACCTGAAGCCGTGCTCCAAAATCTTTTTTCTTCAAGCATTCTCTCCCACGTTTGGCCTCGACTTGATAAGCTGACCTCTCAGGGATTGTTGCTGCGCACCGAAGAGGGCTGGCGCCTGAGCGCTCAAGGGGAGCTTATCAGTAACACTCTATTTGCGGAGTTAACCTTTAATTCTGAAGAGATCCGTTGATCAAACGGTCGCACTTTGGTTTATTGACATTTTCCCTTGAGAACCCATGTTTACGGGTGTGAAAAGGAGGCATTCATGCCATCTGGCAAAGATGATGATTTTGAGGTTGAACACATTAATGGTGAAGACGTTTCCTCTGAAGAAACCACGTCTTCTAGCGGCCCTGCTAGAAATCTCGAAGAGGACTTGGCGAAAATAAAGAGTGAATATTTATACCTTCGTGCTGAATTTGACAACTACAGAAAAAATGCGATCAAAGAACGCTCACAGCTCATTAAGTTCGGAACGGAGCCTCTTATCCGTGAACTTTTGGACGTCGTGGACAACTTTGATCGTGCACTGGGAGCTGAGGTCAATGAGTCCAATGTTGAGAGCTTTGAACAGGGTATGAAAATGACTGCATCTGAACTGAAAAATGTTCTGCAAAAATTTGGGGTTTCCGAGCAAGACCCCACAGGTCAACCCTTTGACCCTAACTTGCATGAAGCTTTGAGTAGCGAACCGACAAGTGAAGTGCAAAGTGGATGTGTCTACACGGTCTTTAAAAAAGCCTATTTACTGCACGATAAGTTGATCCGACCAGCACAAGTCGTTGTTGCCAGAGAACCTGAAGGTTGTGAGGATGAAACTGAAAAAATTGAAACAACCCAAAAATAGGAGTCTTAGTCGGTGAGTAAGAAGGATTTTTACTCAGTACTGGGAGTGCATCGAAATGCTTCCGAAGAGGACATTAAAAAAGCTTATCGGAAGCTCGCAATGAAGTACCACCCTGACAAGAACCCCGGAAATAAAAATGCTGAAGAGCGCTTTAAAGAGGTGAGTGAAGCTTATGAAGTTCTTCATGATCCTCAAAAAAAACAGATGTATGATCAATTTGGTCATGCTGGCGCTCATGCGAGTGGCCCCAACCCCTTTGATGGCTTTGGCGGCTTTGGCGGGGCTCAAGCAGGGCCAGAATCATTTCAAGATATTTTCGGAGATTTTTTCAGTGAAATGTTCACTGGAGGAGCCGGTGGCCCCGGGGCTCGCTCTCGGGGGCCAAGGCCTGGCCCAGTAAAAGGAGCTGATCTTCGCTACTCTTTGAGTATCAGCCTTGAGGAAGGAGCTCTTGGGTGCGAAAAGATTATCACCTTTATTCGCAAAAAGGGCCACAAAGAAGAAACTGCAAAGCTCAGCATTACAGTTCCTGCCGGGGTTAAAGCTGGCCAACGCTTGAAGCTTCGTGGTGAAGGCGACTCCATAGGCGTCGGCTCTCGCCCTGGTGATTTATATGTCATTATTAACTTTCAACCGCACCCCCTGTTTCGACGACGAGATGATGATTTACTACTGGAGCTACCCATTACGTTTATTGACGCTGTTATCGGTACGGAAGTAGAAGTGCCCACCTTAACAGGAAAAGCTCACCTTAAAATTCCTTCAGGCACTCAGCCCAGTCAGGTTTTTCGATTAAAGTCCAAGGGCTTCCCAAGGGTGGGTAGCTATGGGTCCGGTGATATGTTGGTTAAAATTATTATTGATGTTCCCAAGGGCCTCAATTCACAGCAAATTGAATTGATCCGACAGCTGAAAGAGCATTCATTGGCATCTCCACTGGTGGATGATTATAAAATAAAAATGGACCAACTAATAAGGGCAAGAAAATGACTTTTCAATGGAATGAAAACCGAGCCTCCGCAAGTCTTATAGTGATTGTATTGATTTTCACCCACATTATGGCCTCTTGTGCTGTTGGCCCCAGAAAAAAAGAGCCCACTCAAGCCTCACCAAATGTAAAAAAAATGTTGGAACAGGTACAAGTCAATATGGCTGCCGGGGCCCACAAGAAAGCTCTGAAACAAATCAACACCATTGTTACTAACTATCCCGATAGTGATGTCGCCGATGATGCCCTAATGATCCGTGGGAGTTATTACTATGAAAGAAGTGATTACAATAAAGCCTATGACTCATTTATGGGAATCGCTAACTCTGAATTTTTCAGCCCCAATGAAGCCGATGCTTTATTTATGGCCTCCAGTTCACTTCACAAAATGGGCCGATTTGATGAAGCCCTCTCTCTCTCTAAAAAAAGCGTGGAGATTCCTGGAATCAGCAAAGCTCAGAAGTTAAAAAACTTCAGACTCGCTTATAGTATTCAAAGCCAACTGGGAGATACTCGGGGAGCACTGGAGTCGTTAATTCAGCTCACGGAATTAGAAAGTATTGAGGAGCGAAGAAAAAGCCATTTTATCCGAGCCATAGAGCTGGTAGAAACTCGCTTGTCTGAAAACGAGCTTGAAGACATTGTCAGAAATAGTGACTTCAAGATTGTTCAACCTCACGCCTTATATAAAATTGGTGTCATTAAATTTGAGCAACGAGACTTCAAGCGAGCTAGAGATTACTTTAGTGACGTGACTGAAATGCTTCCTAATAGCGACCTTGCGGAAAAAGCAAAGCAAAGAATAACTCAAATTGATGCCCGCAGAAGGGTCGACAAAAAAGCTATTGGGGCCATTCTCCCTCTCTCTGGAAGACACTCTAATGTTGCTTACAGAACTTTACAGGGCTTGCAACTCGGGTTAGGAGTTTATGGCCAAAACAAATCCCAGTTCAAATTAGCCATTATTGATAGTGAGGGCAATCCAGATATTGCCAGAAGGGGTGTCGAAAGACTGGTCACCGAAGACCACGTTATCGGAATTATCGGAAGCCTACTCAGCCGCACTTCTGTTGCTGTAGCTTCAAAATCGGATGAATTGGGCGTGCCATCAATAGCGCTCTCACAAAAGGCCGGTCTAACAGAGATCGGCCAAAATGTTTTCAGAAACTCTCTCACCAGCGAAATGCAAGTTCATCACCTTGTTCGCACTGCAATGGAAGAGTTAAACCTAAAGAAGTTTGGAATTCTGTATCCGAACGACCCCTACG
>JAUILT010000076.1 GCA_030432925.1 Bdellovibrionia bacterium
CGCCTCATCAGGAGTGAGGCCATAGATATTCTTGTCGAGGGGGTCGCCGGGGTCGATCTTATTTTGAACACCGTCTAATCCTGCCATCAGCAAAGCCGCAAATGATAAGTACTTGTTGGCGCTGGGGTCTGGAGTTCGAAACTCGATGCGCTTGGCCTTTGGATTGGGCCCTGAGTTAGGGATTCGAATGGCTGCAGAGCGATTCTTAAAGCTGTAAGCCAGCTTGATAGGGGCTTCAAACCCTGGAACAAGTCGTTTGTAAGAATTGGTTGTGGGGTTGGTCATAGCACATAATGCTGGTGCATGTTTTAGAATCCCTCCAATAAAGTGTAAGGCCATTTCGGACAGTCCCGCATATTTGTCACCGGCAAATAGGGGCTCTCCATTTTTCCATAGAGACATGTGGGTGTGCATGCCAGATCCGTTGTCGCCAAATATAGGCTTTGGCATGAACGTCGCGGTTTTTCCGTGGCGTCGGGCGACATTTTTGACAATGTACTTGAACCACATCATATTGTCAGCCATCTCCAGCATGGAATCAAAGCGAATATCAATTTCGCCTTGGCCGGCTGTGGAAACTTCGTGGTGTTGTCTTTCTACATGCATTCCACACTTTTCTAGCTCCAGGCAGATCTCTGTTCGTAGGTCATGAAGTGAATCACTGGGCATTACGGGGAAATAGCCCTCTTTGTGCCGTGGCTTGTACCCCAGGTTTCGTCCGCCTTCGTCGCGACCGGTATTCCATGTGGCTTCGTCAGAGTCCACTTGGTAAAAGCCGCCATATGCAGTTTGTTCATAGCGAACGTCATCAAAAATAAAAAATTCAGGCTCTGGTCCAAAATAAACTGTATCTGCCAGGCCTGTGGACTTGAGATAAGAAATGGCTTGTTTGCAAATTTGGCGAGGATCTCTATTATAGGGCTCACCTGTATCGGGCATAACAATGTCGCAGATCAAAGACAGTGTGGGCACTTCACAAAAGGGGTCGACCTTGGCCGTTTTTGGATCAGGGATCACGGTCATATCGGACTCCTGAATACCACGCCACCCCCGGATGGAACTTCCGTCAAATCCAAGACCATCCTCAAAGACCTCAGGAGTCAGCTCATAGAGGGGGATGGTAAAGTGTTGCCACGAGCCTACAAGGTCCGTGAATTTCATGTCGACCATTTTGCAGCCACGCTCTTTTGCGAAGTTGACAACCTCTTCTGGCTTCATACTGTCTCCTTTTTAGGTTTAGAAATAAATTTAAATAGCATTGTCATCTAGCTCACCGGTTCGAATGCGCATCACTGATTCTACGGGAACCACAAAAATCTTTCCGTCTCCAATTTTACCCGTTCTTGCGGCTTTGCGAATGGCCTCTACCGCCATAGGTGCCATTTCATCTGTGATTACAAGTTCCAGCTTCATTTTTGGGAGAAAGTCCACCACATATTCAGCGCCTTTGTAGATCTCTGAGCGGCCCCGCTGGCGTCCAAAGCCCTTGATTTCAGAGACGGAGACGCCCTCGATGCCCACTTCAGAGAGGGCTTCTATGACATCATCTAATTTAAAAGGCTTGATAATGGCCTCAATTTTTTTCATCTGTGGAGTGGCCTTTTTGGAACCCGAGCTTAACAAAAAGACACTCAATGTCAAATGAGAAATAGGTAGGTCGTTGGAAAACTTTGTGGGCGCATCAAGCATTTTTTGCTTGGCTGTAAAAAAACCCATTTTGGGACTCTTATTTGCCGGTGGAGGGAGTTTTTTGTTAAAGATTCAAACCGGATCGGTATATGTCGCTTCATGGCTGCCCGGGGGAGGGAGAGAGTCTATGATCAAACATGACAAGCTGTTTGTGTGTGGTGCTTTTTGTCGGGGAATGGTGAATTTCCGAAAGATTGAAAGCTTTATTCTTGAGGCCCGACCAGGCCGGGTGCGTGGGGCTGTCGTGCGCTTGCCGGTAGGGTACCCAGCAATGGTTGGAGGGGGGCATGATTGGGTTGAGGGGGAGTTGCTCACTCTCAAGCCGTCCGATGTGCTTTTGGCCATGCTCGATGAATTTCATGGATTTTCTCCTATGCAATCAGATAAAAATCTTCATTTCAAGCAGTCTGTGCAGGTCGAGCTGGAGTCTGGAGAAATGATGAGGGCTCATCGCTATGTTATGAACCCTGCGAAAGTGCCCAAAGGCTCTAATGTTATTCAGAGTGGGGACTGGAGGTCCAGCTTGAGTCAGTTAGCTCCTTTGCCGGAGCGGTTGACAGATATGCAGGTGGAATATGTCCAAAAGTTGGGAGGCAGCAAGGGGAGAGAGATTGTACCCATTAAGCTGGACTTGTATAGGCAACTCATGAGCCTTGAGTTGATTGTAGATAAGGGGCGTCGTTTGGCACTTTCTCAACTAGGTAAAGATGTGTACAAGTACATCTGCTGACAAAAGGTGACTTTTTGAGTTCTAAGTATTCAAAAACTAACTTTCGAGTGGTCTTGATTGAGCCGGAAATCCCCAACAATACAGGGAATATAGGCCGAACCTGTGTGGGCTCCCTCTGTGAGCTGCATGTGGTGGAACCTTTGGGCTTTGAAATCTCTGACAAACAGTTGAGGAGGGCTGGCCTGGATTATTGGCCTCATCTGGAGTTCTTTCGGCATAAGTCGTGGGAGGACTGGTGGAGGCATGTAGACACTCCTGATCGGGTGTTCTTTTTTTCCACCAAAGTGAAAAAAACCTTTTATGAGCATCAGTTTCAAGAGGGGGATTGGCTTGTTTTTGGAAAAGAGACCAAGGGCCTTGAGCGAGAGGTCATTGAAAAGTTCTCAAACCAATGTCTCACCATTCCAATGCAAGGATCTGTGCGGTCACTGAATCTAGCGACAGCTGTGGCAATTGTGGCGTTTGAGGGGATTCGGCAGCTCAGCCAGCCTTTTTGATGAGCTTGCTAGACAGCCTCCCTGTTAAGGCGTATCTTGTCTAAATTATGTTAGAAAAAGCTCTCACTAAAATTTTCGGATCCAAGCATGACCGCGAGATGAAGCGGCTGCAGCCCATTATTGATACGGTCAACTCCTATGAAGACGCCATGAAGAAGCTCAGTGACGAGGAGTTAAAGGCTAAAACACCTTACTTTAAAGAGCGTTTGGCCAATGGGGAAACTCTTGACGATATCCTGGAGGAGGCCTTTGCTGTCTGCCGTGAAGCGGCCTGGCGAGTGTTGGGGATGCGTCACTATGATGTTCAGCTGATTGGAGGGTATATTCTCCATAAGGGCAATATCGCTGAAATGAGAACCGGTGAGGGAAAAACCCTAGTGGCCACTTTGTCTGTTTACTTGAATGCTCTTTCCGGAAAAGGGGTTCATGTTGTGACAGTGAATGACTACTTGGCGACACGGGATGCTGAGTGGATGGGTCAGCTCTATAAGTGGTTGGGGTTGACCGTAGGAACCATTGTTCACAATCTTTCTGATTCTGAACGAAAGCATTCCTATGGGTGTGACATCGTCTATGGAACCAATAATGAATTTGGCTTTGACTACTTGAGAGATAACATGAAGTTTTCGCTTGAGGATTATGTTCAGAGGGAGCTGAATTTTGCTATTGTGGATGAATGTGATTCCATTTTAATAGATGAGGCCAGGACACCACTGATTATCTCAGGGCCTAAAGATGATTCTACCGAAAAGTATTATGAGGTGAATAAAATCATTCCTCATCTGAGAATGGATGTCCACTTCACCATGGAGGAGAAGTCTAAGACAGCCTCTCTCACTGAAGAGGGAAATGCTAAGGTTGAAGAGTTAATGCAGATTGGGAACCTCTATGACCCAGAGCACATTACATTACTTCATCACATTTACCAGGGGCTCAAAGCGTACCACTTGTTTAAAAAAGATGTGGATTACATGATTAAAGACGGTGAGGTCGTGATTGTAGACGAGTTTACAGGTCGACTCATGGAGGGGCGTCGTTGGAGTGACGGACTTCACCAGGCGGTGGAAGCCAAAGAGGGCGTGAAAGTTAAAAATGAAAATCAGACCCTGGCGACAATTACGTTTCAGAACTACTTTCGGATGTATAATAAATTGGCAGGTATGACAGGAACGGCTGACACCGAAGCCGAGGAATTCAAAAAGATTTATAAACTCGATGTTCATGTAATCCCCACCAACAAGCCTATTGCTCGAAAAGATGAGGATGACGTTGTTTATAAAACAGAACGGGCCAAGTACAATGCCATTGCAGAAGACATTAAGGCGCGCCAAGAAGAAGGGCAGCCCGTTTTGGTGGGAACGGTGAGTATTTCTCGATCAGAACGCATTAGCCGTTCACTGAGAGATCGCGGGATCACACACAATGTATTGAATGCGAAACATCATGAGCGAGAAGCTGAAATTGTAGCTCAGGCTGGACGCAAAGGGGCTATCACGATTGCCACGAATATGGCGGGACGGGGAACAGATATTGTTCTTGGTGGAAACCCTGAATTTATGGCTCGTGCGGAGTTACCGCAAGACGTGGATGACGCTAAAGTTGAGGAAGTGGCTGAAAAGTATAAAGCCCAGTGTGAAGCTGAAAAGAAAGAGGTTCTTGAGGCGGGGGGGCTATACATTATAGGTACAGAACGTCATGAGTCTCGGCGCATTGACAATCAGTTGCGTGGTCGTGCTGGCCGCCAGGGAGACCCGGGAGAGTCACGGTTTTACCTATCTCTAGAAGATGATTTAATGCGTATCTTCAATGGCGAACGGATTCAAAAAATCATGAATACACTGAATGTTCCCGAGGATGAACCTATTATGGCGGGCATGGTTTCAAGGGCTATTGAAAATGCTCAGAAAAAAGTAGAAGGCCACCAGTTTGATATTCGCAAGCATCTCTTGGAGTACGATGATGTCATGAACCAGCAAAGGACGGCTATCTATACGTGGAGACGTCAGGTTCTTGGTGGAGAGAACTTGGAGCGCATGATTTTAGATGACCTTGGAGATGTGACTTCACAGATTTTGGACACCTTTGCAAATGAAAACATGAAAGTTCAAAGCTGGGACTTAGAGGGTATGAATACAGCCTTATCCCAGCAATTTGGTCTACATATCGATTTTGGTGACCCCGGGCAATTGAACGCCCAGGGTATGACAGACTTGGTTTCTAAAGCTGTTAAAGAGATCTATGACAAGCAAAAGCAGCATCTGGATCAGTTTTTTGATCAAGTGGCTACAATGGTTATGCTTCAAACCATTGATCAAAAGTGGAAAGAGCATTTAGAGTACATTGATAAGCTTAAAGAGGGGATCAACCTGCGGGCTTATGCTCAGAAAGACCCTTTGATTGAATACAAAAAGGAGGCCTTTGCCGCTTTCCAGAGCGTTTCGCTGGCCATTAAGAGCGAAGTTGTTGAAAAGTTCCTAAAGATCCAGATTGTGGCTCCGGAAAAGGCTGAAGCCTTGAGCCAACGGCGCCAACTGGATGACTCCAGGTTTGACTATGATGGTGCTGATGACTCTGAGATTGGTTCCATCCACGCTCCTCAGACAGATATTTCTGGAGGAGGTATGCCTTATGCTAGCCGCGAACAGGCCTTGGCGGCACGGCAAAGGCAAGGAGTTCCCTCGTCCTCCTCGGGGAGTGACGACCCTTATGAAGGCATGAATCGGGCAGAGCGTCGGCGTATGAAAAAGAAGAAAAAACGCTAGATTACAAGGCTTTTGTCTCGGCCCACTCCTTGAACTCTTTTTGCGGAAGTCGGAAAATATATTCTAAGTAGAGGAGAGTCCGTGGCTCGATGTCCATCTTGCAGTCAGCCGATTAACAATGCTGACCTTGGCTTAGTAACCTGTGATAACTGCGGCGCCTCTGTTATGGTGGACTTTGATGGGTCCATATCCAATCAGGAACCAAGTAAAGAGGCTGACCCTAATACGACAGCTATCAATTCCGGCGGCGAATCAGAAACATCTGTTTTACAAATGCCCATTGAGGAGGACTTGGATAGCAAAGAAATGGCTGAGTGGGGGGAAGAGGAAAACTCCAAGGTTGTCACTATTGGTCAAAGAACCATGGACTACGAAGAATACACCGGGACGGGGGAGGGTGTTGCACCTGAGGCGATTCCACAGGGATCTGTACCAGAGGCACCAGACTTTATCGATGAGCCAACTCAGGTGATCCAGCACCCTTATGATGGTGATTATGAGTCTGTCAACGAAACGTCTTCGCCTGAAGAGCTTTCTGTTGGCGATATTGAGCGTTATGGAAACTCCAATTCAAGCAATGATGGCCCTCTTTTGTATTCAATCACTATTTCTGGAATTGACTCTAAGGAGCTTCGAGAGCAAGTGAAAGAGGCCCTAATGGATCGGCGCTTACTTTTTGATGTTGATGGATTGATGAAAGAGATCAGGGATGGCCAAATTGAATTGCGAGAGGTGTCGTCCTTGAAAACTCATGTGTTGGTCAATCAGTTACTCAGCCTGCCATTGAAATTTGAATGGGGGCAGGAGGCCAATGGAAATCCATAAACAAATACTTTTTTGTTTTTTTATTGTATTGGGATGTGCCTCTGGTGCGGCTGAGGAGGGGGCGAAGACAGACTATAGCCCCAGTGAAAAAGAATATCGTTCAAAGACTCAAAAATTAAATTCATTAGAAACAAAGGTGGGAGAGTTAGAAACTCGCTTTCAGGCTCTGGTGAAAACCAAAAGTGAGGCTCGAGACAAGGATACAAAACTGGTGTTGATTGAACAAATGAAGACCGTCAAAAAGGAAATAGATGAAGCTGCCGATAAGTATAATGAACTGCGTGACGAAGTTCGTTTTAAATTTCCAGATAAGGGAAGGGCTCTTGTAAAACGATACGCGCCGATGCAGAAGAAGACCATGCAGCAATTGGAGAAAAGATCAACTTTGGATACGGATCTGACGAAAGCAAAAAAGGCTGCAGAAAAGGCCTACCGTCCATTTATTAGAAGGGCTGAAGAAGAGGAGCGCAAAAAAATTCTTGAACAAGAAAAAGTCCAAAAAGCTTCAGTTAAAACTTTGGACAACTCCGGGGGGCGCCGTCCGAGAATACGGCTGGAGAAGTAAAGCAGTGCTTTGAGAGGGCGGGGGCTTCTACCAAATCGGTATATACTGACCTGGAAAGCTCAAAGCAGATCCGTGTATAGCGAAAGCAGAATAAATATCGGGGTGTCAGAAACCAAGTGCAATTCTCCATGGCCTTCGTTACTAAGGCCGCGACTAGAGAGTGGAGAGAGGAGGGTTTCTGGGGTGAGCTTGTAGCGCACCTGGCCCGTCATTTCTACTCGGCCCGGCTGTAAGCAAAACAAACTGAATGGGCCCTGAATGTTTAAAACAGTATCCGTTTTTGCAGCAATTCCCCATCCGGCTCGAGCTTCATCAAATAAGACAATGGCCGGGCTTTGCAGCAAGTATTCGTGGATCATACCTAAATTGGCTAACTGATGATCCAGTCGTTGTCCAAAAAAACCACACAGCTCAAGAGAGTTTATTTGTGGAGGAAGGTGCCTAAGTACAAAGCCAAGGTCAGAAACATTTTTTTCAGTGGGAAGCAGCAAGTCCATGGCCTGTGGAGAGCTGGAGTCTCCATCGCCAACAGAGATGCTGTTTTCCATTGAGGTGGGCCTCAGTAGGCACCCACCATCAACAAAAACTGTGGGCTCGCTGAGCTTTTTGGGCAGTGTTTCAGCAAGAGGGCCGATAATGGTAAGGTGTTTGAGTGTTGAAAGCCTTTGTTGAAACTCACGGGTTGTCATCATCGTTAGAAGTCAGGTCTTTAAAGCCTTTTTCGTAGGATTGGTTTTGTTTATTTGCTGCTTTTTTGTACTCGTCAATAGAGTCCGCCTCAATCAATTGATCCTCGGGGGCTGGGTGGGGCTGCGTTGGAGAAATGGCAACCAAGCGCCCCTGTTTAAAGTGCAGTTTTTTGCGGTACTGTTGCTCATTTTTATAAAACCGATAGATCCATAAATCTTGGTTATTGACTCTTCGGGTAATCCACGGATTGCCGGAAAGGCGTAAAACATCATCCTTATCCATTCCTACGCTCAGAGCATCCAGGTTATGCTTTTGGCCGGAAGCGCAGCCGACGTGGATGAGGACACTGGTGGTTAGGGTTAAAATACTGAAAACTCTTAACATTTATACCTCCCAGTGGCTGTATTAATACTAAATTGAGAGGCTATTTTTAGCGAGTGAAATCTCAAAATAGGACACTTTTGAGGGTATTTTCTGTGTGATGAGAGGTCTATGGGCGGCTCATAGAAGAGATCTATAACGGGGGAGAATTCTAATGACTCCAAGGATGGACAGTGTTAGCTTTCAGCAGCTAACTAAAAAATAAAATCAATAGTTTGACGGAACTCTATGAAGGTTGGTGGTTCATGCAGGCCGAAGACACATACAACAGAGGCGGATTCCTTGCCTTTCTTTTTTCGATGGCATTTTCATTGTCTTTCTTTGTTTACATTTCATTCATTCATCCAGGAGTGGATCTCAAAGAGGTTCCTGAAAGTGCTGTAGAGGTAGAGCAGACTATTGCGGGGGGGGAAGCGGCTCCGACGACTGAAAAAGTGGATGTCTCTAATGTGACAGATCCATGGATGCCTTCTGATGCAATGGTCGCTCATGGCGCTGCGGTTTATAAAACCAACTGTGCCATCTGTCATGGCGATAAAGGTGCAGGAGATGGGCCGGCGGGAGCGGGCCTGGTTCCTCGGCCTAGAAATCTCATTGAAGGTGGGTGGAAAAAGGGGGGAACCCGGGTGGCTCTGTATGAAACCCTACAAAAAGGCCTTGAGGGGACATCTATGGCTGCCTTTGGTCATTTACCAAAAGTAGATCGTTGGGCTCTTGTTCATTGGATTCGCTCCATCACCAAAGACAAAAAAAATCTTGGTGATAAGGATGTGGCCCAATTTGCTGAAACTGCTGAGTGACTTTCGTTGGGTAAGGAAAGATGACAGTCAATACACTTTTCCATTGGACCTGTTTCTTGTTGATCTCGTTGTTGATGACAGCCAGGGCTTATGATCCAGATGATCAGGCGGTACTAGCTCATGAGCGCCCCAAGGCTTTAGAGAATGTGGGAATCACGGAGTACCTTGGTAAAGAGATTGATCTTACAATTCCCTTTGTTGATCAGCATGGAGAGTCAGTGACTTTGGGTCGTTACTTTAAGAATAGGCCCATCCTCTTTACTATTGTATATTATAACTGTCCAAGCCTTTGTAATTATCATTTGAATGGGCTCACTGCGGCCCTTAAAGAATTGAAATGGACAGTAGGTAACGAATTTGACCTCGTGGCTGTCAGCATGAACCATAAAGAAAAGCCTGAGCTGGCAGCAGCCAAGTTGGAGTCCTATGTTGAAGAGTATGGCCGCCCTGAGTCCATCAATGGCTGGCATTTCCTCACAGGAACTGAGGAAAATATCAAAAAAATAGCTCATCAGGTGGGCTTTGGGTTCAAATGGAATGAAAAACAGCAGGAGTATGCCCATGCCTCTGCGGCACAGGTTCTGACTCCGGGCGGCAAAATCTCTAGATATTTGCACGGGATTGAATTTGACCCACAAACAGTAAGAATGTCTTTGTTGGAGGCTTCAAACGGAAAAATCGGTTCGTTAGTGGATCAGATTGTACTTTATTGTTTTCAGTTTGATCCATCCAAAAACAAATACACTCTGTACGCCTTTCGGGTCATGCAGGGGGCGGGTTTGGTGATGGTATTAGTATTGGCGATTTTTTTGATTCCTTTTTGGATCCGGGAAAGAAAACGCTTAGCAAAAGTACATTGAAGGAGAATGGTCCATGTTTTTTATCAGCCAGGCGCACGCTGAGTCTTTTATGCCGCCCGTTGCTTCGACCTTTGGTGACGCGTTCAACAGTCTTTACAGCTTCCTTGTTATTTCAAGCCTGATAGCCTGTGTTCTTGTCATTGGTGGTTTCATTTATTTTGCCATCAAGTATAGAAGGCAATCAGAAAATGATAAAACAGCCTACATCACCCACAACAACCTTTTGGAGTTCACCTGGAGTTTTATCCCGTTTGTCATTTTCATGGTGGTGTTTGCTTGGGGATGGATTATCTACAATGACATGAGAAGTTTTCCTGAAGATGCTCTAGAAGTTCATGTGATGGGCCAAAAGTGGAATTGGAACTTTATTTACAAAAGTGGAAAAGAATCCGTTGAAGAGATGGTTGTTCCCGTTAATAAGCCGGTTAAACTGATTATTACCTCTAAGGATGTTCTTCACAGCTTTTATGTACCAGCGTTTCGAGTGAAGCAGGATGCTATTCCTGGTAGGTATACAGCTCTGGGCTTTACTGCGACCAAAAAGGGAAATTTTCAGGTTTTTTGTGCGGAGTATTGTGGAGACGCCCACTCATCCATGCTAGCAAAGGTTCGGGTCGTCTCTCAGGACGAGTATGAGCAGTGGTTGCGCCAAGGAGACCCTTACGAAGGGATGTCGCTGGCCGAGGTGGGGCAAAAGATTTTTTCTCAGCGTTGTGTCGCCTGTCATAATGCCACGGATCAGGCAAAGGTGGGGCCTGGCTTCAAGGGGCTCTGGCAGAGTCAAAGAACATTCGCTAAGGCTGAAGGGCTTGTGGCTGACGAAAACTACATTCGAGAATCTATTTTAAACCCTGCGGCTAAAATTGTTGCTGGATATGAAGGGCGAGTGATGACCTCATTTGCAGGGCAGCTTGATGAGAAGGAATTGTCCGGAATTATTGAATACCTGAAGACGCTTAAGTAATTTTGTAAGGAGAGACGAGGATGTCTGCAACGACCACTCACGATAGCTCAAAAAACTACATCAACCATGAAAGTGGGATTCTATCTTGGTTAACCACGCTGGACCACAAAAGAATTGGTCTGTTGTACATGTGGACGGTGCTCACTTTTTTCGCCATTGGCGGTTTCTACGCAATGCTGATCAGAACGGAACTGTTTACGGCGGGCAAAACCATTGTGGATGCTGGCACGTACAACCAGTTTATGACTTTCCATGGGGCCATTATGGTATTTATGGTGATTATTCCAGGGGTTCCAGCATTTCTTGGTAACTTTGTTTTGCCGCTGCAGTTGGGGGCTAAGGATGTGGCCTTTCCGAGGGTGAACCTTTTGAGTTGGTACTGTTTGATTGTTGGTGCCGCCATTGCTTTATGCTCTTTATTTTATAATGGAGCTGATACAGGTTGGACCTTCTATACGCCTTACAGTATTGACACTGACAACGGAACTGTTTGGCTTGTTCTCGGAGCTTTTGTCATGGGGTTTAGCTCCATCCTTACAGGGCTGAACTTTATTGCCACTGTTCATAAGCTGCGTGCTCCTGGGATGACTTTTTTCCGGATGCCTTTATTTGTCTGGGGGCTTTATTCGACAGCGGTACTTCAGGTTTTGGCCACACCGGTTTTGGGGATCACGTTGTTACTTCTTGCTGCTGAGCGTATTTTAGGTATTGGAATTTTCGATCCTGATTTGGGTGGTGATCCCGTTTTATTTCAGCATTTTTTCTGGTTTTACTCTCACCCAGCTGTGTACATCATGATTCTTCCTGCTATGGGTATTGTGAGTGAGCTGATTACGGCCTTTTCCCGAAAAACCATCTTTGGTTACAAGGCCATTGCGTTTTCCAGTATTGGAATTGCAGCGGTGAGCTTTTTTGTTTGGGGGCATCACATGTTTGTGAGTGGTCAGTCAGAAGTGGCAGGCATTGTCTTTTCTTTTATAACTATGCTTGTGGGTGTGCCTACAGCGATCAAAACCTTCAACTGGGTGGCCACCATGTTTCAAGGGTCCGTCCGCTTTGATGCCCCTTTGCTCTTCGCCATGGGTTTTTTGTTTCTTTTTACTATTGGTGGTGTCACAGGAATTTTTCTAGCAGTGACAGCTATGGATGTGCATTTTCATGATACTTACTTTGTCGTGGCGCACTTTCACTATGTGATGGTGGGAGGAACTTTGATGGCCATTATGGGGGGGCTGTACTACTGGTTTCCCAAAATGTTTGGCCGTATGGTTTCTGACTTTTGGGCTCGAATCACCTTTTTACTTATTTTTATTGGATTTAACGTCACATTCTTTCCGCAGTTTATTTTGGGGGCCATGGGGATGCCTAGAAGATACTATGACTATCTTCCAGCCTATGAATCCTTGAATAAGATCTCAACTATTGGAGCCTGGACAATTGGAACAGGCTTTTTGATTGCTTTGGGAGTCATTATTTATGCAATGAAAAAGGGAGAAAAGGCGAGCGACAACCCTTGGGGTGCAAAAACCCTAGAGTGGCAAACCTCTTCTCCACCGCCCCATGAGAACTTTATTAACGATCCAGTAGTCACGGCAGGTCCCTATGAGTACAGATAGCACTTACGAACATCACCCAGCACATCACTTTCGTGATGCAGAACATGAAGTGGAAGCCTCTAAGTTTGGGCTTTGGCTTTTCCTTTGCACTGAAATTTTGATGTTTGGTGGTCTTTTTGTTGGTTATGCCATTTTTCATGCCATGTACCCAGAAATTTTCATTGCAGGGTCCAAGTTTCTTGACTGGAGGCTGGGGGCTCTTAACACGGTGATTTTACTGATCAGCTCCTTCACAGTTGTTATGGCCATTCACTCGGCTCAGACCAATAACAAGAAATGGGTGTTGATCAACCTGTACATTACACTGGCTTGTGCGGCAGGCTTTATGATCGTCAAATATATTGAGTACAGCCATAAAATCCATGATGGTTTACTGCCAGGTAAGTTCTTTTCTTATACTGGGGCCGAGGCCGCCGTGCAGAACCTGCCGCTGTATTTTTCATTTTATTTTATGATGACTGGTTTGCATGGGTCTCATGTTTTAGCAGGGATGGTTCTCATTAGCTGGTTGATTTATCGGGCTCACAAAGGCCATTTTGGGCCCAAGTATTATACACCTGTTGAGTGTGTGGGTTTATTTTGGCATTTGGTGGATTTGATTTGGATCTATCTCTTTCCATTGCTTTATCTTGTTGGGTAGGAGGATATTATGGGAGCACATCACATCATTCCAGCGAAGACATTTTTAAATGTTTTGATCGCCCTGCTGTTTTTGACATTTGTTACGGTTTGGGTGGCACAATTTGATTTTGGTGTAATGAATGCATTTATTGCTATGGCTGTGGCCTCTATTAAGGGAGCCCTTGTTCTCATGTATTTCATGCATTTAAAGTACGATGATAAGTCCTACTTGGTGATCTTTTTTACCGGTATTTTCTTTTTATTCGTATTCTTTTTCTTCAGTCAGCTCGACATCGTGACGCGCATCTTTGAGGGCAACACTTTGTAATGAATTGGGGCCATTCGAGTTTTGAGTGGTCTGTCTGCAAGGGAGTCAGTTCTTGAAAGCCTTTATGAAGCTCACAAAGTTTGGCATCGTTTTATTTGCTCTGGTCAGCGCATTGGCTGGCTATGCCATGAGCTTTAGGGAGTTTCAAGACTTTGATATCTCTTATCCATTGCTACTTTTGATTGGCCTCTACTTTGTTTGTTCCGGAAGTTTTGCTCTTAACCAAGCTATTGAGTGGCGACGGGACTGTTTAATGCCAAGAACCATGGGGCGCCCCATTCCCATGAGGATCATAGCTCCTTGGCAGGCTTGGCTGATTGGCTTTTTGCTCTTAGTTTTTGGTATTTCTGTTCTTGTTGTGGTTAAGCCTTTGACAGCATGGTTGGCCTTGGCAACGGTATTTATGTATAATGTGCTTTATACTTTGTACTTCAAGCGAAAGATGGCTTTTGGAGCTGTCCCTGGAGCTGTTCCAGGAGCTATGCCAGTTGTTATTGGGTACTCCGTGAACACTTCTGATATCTTTTCTTCAGAATGTCTTTATTTATTTTTAGTTATGTTTTTATGGCAAATGCCTCACTTTTGGGTGTTGGCTATCCGTTTTAAAGATGACTACGCAAGAGGAGGGTTTCCAGTTCTACCAACAGTTTTGGGAGAGCAAAAAACTCTTTATCACATTGGTTTATACATGTTTGTTTACGCAGGGTTGGCGCTAGTGTCACCATGGTTTCTACAGGCGAATGTACTGTATCTTTTGTTAGTCTTTCCCCTTTGTTTGAAGTTGCTCCTTGAGTTTTTTAGGTATTTTAAGTCCCATAATAAGACTGGTGGCTGGTTGCCCTTCTTTCTTTGGGTCAATGTTAGTTTATTGGTCTTTATAGGGGCTCCTGTATTTGATCGTTGGTTTTATTTTTTGGCCCATTAGTGTCGTAACCAACCAACTCTGAGAGCTTCTTTGCTATTGTGATTTTGGATTGAGGGCATCTTGTAAGCCGTCGCCGATAAAGTTAAAACTCATTACGGCAAGTAGAATCAAGATCCCCGGAAAAATAGCGAGATTTGGGGCCTCATAGATTAACTCTTGTGCATTGAATAGCATGTTTCCCCAGCTGGGAGTGGGGGGCTGAACACCCAACCCCAAAAATGAGAGGCCTGCCTCAATAAGTATTGCTTGCCCAATGACCAGTGAGACGGCAACAAGCATAGGACCCATAGCGTTGGGCAGTATGTGTCGAGTCATGACTCTAAAGTCACTGGCTCCCATCCCTTTTGCCGCTTGAATA
>JAUILT010000077.1 GCA_030432925.1 Bdellovibrionia bacterium
TGTCTACCCGAGAAGAAACAGTCAATACTCCACTGAATGATTTCATTGCCACTATCATTGGTATTGCCAAGGACAACCGCAATGCCAAACTGATGCTGACAGGTAATTTTTTATATCAAGCGGACCTTACAAAGGCTTCTGTTCCAGGAAATAAATTGAATGATATGATTTTATCTAATAACCACTATCAGGCACTGGAAGAGGGCCGCTTTGATATTCAAGCTGTCCTAAAAGAATCTGGACCACAACAGCTACACAACGGAAACGGTGGCCTTGGAGACCATCCTGACGCAGCAGGTGTTCTCACCTCACGAGCCTGGATGGAGGCTCATGCCACGGCGGGCACCAACCGCCGATTGGTTGAATACGCCTTTCGCCAATTCCTTTGCGTACCTTTAGAGCAGTGGGCCGACTCAACAGCACCAGACAACTATGTGGGCCGAGACATTGACCGAAAGCCTGCTGGTGATCCACAAAAATATGCCACCACCTGCCGCTCTTGTCACTCTGTGATGGACCCCTTACGAAGCGCTTTTGCCTTTTATGATTTTTCCAATGGTTACGTAAAGCACACCTATCGTGTGGCCCATACTCAAGAGGCCATGTCTGAAGACCCAGCATCTGTCATCGTGTTTCCTGGAACTAGTGTTGTAAGAAAAATGAACCACAACGAGGAGACTTTCGATAAAGGTCATATGATTGAAGACCACTCCTGGAAAAACTATGCCACAAGCACTTCTAATGCCTCTTATTTTGGTTGGGGTGAGAAAATGGAAGGAAATGGCGTTAAAGAATTTGGTCAAATGATTGCCGACGCCAAAGCCTTTCCCTTTTGCATGGCTCAAAGAGTTTTTCGCTCTACATGTAAAAGAGATCCTGCCTCCATTGATAAACCCATTCTTGAAAAGGCATCCCAAGCCTTTATCGCCGATGGTTACAAGTTAAAAACTCTTTTTCAGGTGATAGCCATTTCAGATGAGTGCCTCGGGGAGGAGCTGTAATGAAAACGAAAAAACTCAAAAAATTTATTCGAACAGCTCTTATGATCGCCACTCTAAGTATGACTGTACTCTTTATTGGACATGGTTGCTCTGAGTTTGGCAGTTCCAACAAAGCCCCTCAGCCATCCTCAGCTACTGGTCAGGCCGGAAATGACGGATTAAATATAATTCCTAACACAAAAACTGTCTCCACAGTTTATGCCAAACAGTTTATGGATAATATGGTTTCCTGCACCGGACTACGTATTGAATCTGCAAGAACACGCGGTGAATTTGAAAACCGAAAAGGCTCACTTTCTGAGTTTGGGTACGCTACAGACATAACGCCTCCCATGCTCATGTCCATTGCTGCTATTGCTGGAGAGGTTTGCAGTGATTTAATTGCAAAAGAGGCTGCTTCTCAAAACCAAATGATGTTTGAGGGTTTTAGCTTCCCCAACGGGTCTGTGTCCACTGGAGACCTCCATGATGCCATACAAAGAATGGCTCTTTCTTGCTGGCACCGCCGAGCTTTAGACTCAGAGGTGAATTTGATTTCAAGTATGATAGATGAAACCGCCGATAATAGAAATAGTGAGCAATCTGCATTGCTTTTATGTACGGCTATGCTTTCTAGCTATAAATCGATAGAAATGTAAGGGAGAGGGATCATGAGCAAAGATCCAAAAGATCCAAATACCAAAAAAGATCTAGACACTGGTGAAATTATTCAAGAAGAAACCTTTGAAAACTTGCACAGAACTCCTTTACGTACACGAAGGGACTTTCTCTCTGCTGGCCTGATTCAGATGACTGCAACGATGACCCTTCCATCTGTAGCTGCTATGTTGGCTCGATCAGGCATTGCCAGGGCACAAGAAATTGTTTGCCCAAAGGGAGGAAACTCATCTTTGGTTCCCTTTATTACTGTAAATCTGGCTGGCGGCGCTGGGCTCTCAGCAAACTTTGTACCCCATGATGAAGGAGGCCAACCCCTTCAATCTTATTCAAAATTAGGCCTTGGAACAGCGCCTCCGATTTTAGCGACGTTTGCTAACAATGCCCCGTTTGCAGCCAATGGCATCAGCCAATTCATTGTGGGTGTTACAGATAATGCAGACATTACAACCGTTTTAAACACAGCCTTTATTGCCGCTCCAGTTAGAACTCGAGATGATTCCGCAGAAAATAAACTGAACCTAGAGGGAATGGTTGCCAAGGCTGGAAGAGCCGGGTCCATTTTGCCTCACCTAGGTAACAATAGAAACTCTTTTGCATTTGTTCCTCCTCCCAACCCACTCAATGTTCAGCGCTTCAATAGTATTCAAGAGGCTCTCGCCATCGGTGGACGACTCGGAGAAAAGTTGAACCAAAACCAACAGGCCAAACTATTTAAAGCCATTGAAGCTATGACAGCAGATCAGACTCGTAGTATTGCTTCAAAGACTGGAGGGGCTGAAATGTCCCAACTGCTCAATTGTGCCACTAAAGATAATTCTTCTTTGGTGGGAACAGCAGACCCTGGAGTTGATCCGGCGACAAATCCAGCATTTCTCAATGTATGGGGAAATCCTCAAATGAATTCTGCGGAGTACGCAAGGGCTGCCATTGTCTATAATGTTATCCGGGGCAATGCTGCTGCTGGAACCATTAATATGGGCGGGTACGATTATCACAATGGAACCCGCACCACTGGAGATGGCAGAGACAACCAGGCTGGAACTCTTGTGGGACGAATTTTACAATCTTTTGCCGTTTTAGGAACCAAAGGCTTCGTCGCCGTCACCACTGACGGAGCTGTGACTGGCCCCAACTCAGGATCTGCCGGTGGGCCATGGACATCCGACAGAGGGTCTGCAGGAATGGCTTACATGCTGGCTTACAACCCAGTGGCACCTCCATCCACCATGGGATTTCAAATGGGACACTACTTAGGAGGGCGTAATCAACAAGCTGTCGATCAAAGCTTTGTGACCTCCGGAACTGCAGAAATGGCAGCTGCTGGAATTTTTGCTAACTACTTGAACTTTAGTGGACAACTCGGGCTACTCAACGCCGTTTTACCACGCGTATTTACCACAGAAGATTTAGATAAGATTTTAAAAATTGCTGCTTAAACCGTTTAGAAGAGGGAATTTCTAAAAACTTAATTTACGTTGATTGTGAGCTGCACGTATGAAAGCAAGTAAAAAACTCATTCAAACCATGGTCTTCGTTGCAATTTTCACAACGATACCCATGACATACAACAGTTGCTCTTCGGATCACAGCGAGGGCGCTGGTGAATTCGCTTCCAGTCTGAAGGCCTGTGATCTCACCAATTACTACTCTCGCACGTGGTACCCCTTTGTTCGAAGGCAGTGCGCAAGTTGCCACTTTGCCGGAGGTGAGGGCAGTGGTGCCTTTGCTGACCCAAGTTTGGGAAATGCTTATGCCGCTTTTCGCTTGAAAGGATTTTCTACCGTGGGTCGCTTCGCCCAAGACCCGGGCCACAAGCCTCCCTATACGGGTTTGCAAAACTCCGCTGAAGTAACAAATCTGATGAAACGTTGGGCCGAGGCTGAAATTGAAGCTGAAAAAAACTGTGGCGATGCTGCCACCAGTGATGGACGGGTCAAAGAGGACTTCTCTCAATGGATGAGAACCACAAGTAAAGCTGTGGGAGGCAACCAGGTTGGAGATACTATGTACATTGAGTGGAACCTAAATACAGACCTGCTTCCAGATAATATTCCAGAAGAGTACACCGCTTCTGGTGCCAAAGTAGGAATCTCAATAGCTATTGCTGAAACTGAGGGCGATGTTTATTACGAAATTTTTGACCCCGTTTTGGATATGGCCGGAGCTGCCACAGACCTGCGCATTGAAGGACTTGCTTTTCGACTGAACGGTGTGATCATTGACAATCAGACAACTTTTTACAAGGTCAATGAAACCCGTTACATCAATGATCGAAATAATGACGTTCCCATTTCTTCAGGCGCAATGATTGCTCTTGGCACCCCTCGTTCTTCAGATGTTATTTCTCTTCAAATCAAGGATCTTGAAAACTTGGACTTAGGACCACAGCCCGATGGCATTGAAGTCTTTATGGTAGACTCCGACCAGGTCGTCAGTGAGTCCGGCACCTATACATTTACAGTCCGCCTAACGGCTCCCGTTCCATCTACAGAGGTTTCCGTAGCCATTGAAGATACTAACAATAACGATGCTAAAGACGAAGACGACCGGATGCGTATTCAAAACAAAGAGGGCGATGACATTGATGTGAAACTTTTTGATTGGGATTATAGAATTATCGACAGAAATGTCATTTTTGGTTTCGGTGAAACTCAAGCAACCTTTCGGGTATGGATTCGCCCCGACGATAGGCACGAGCCTGGCAATGAGAGCTTTGAAATCAATCTCGGTTTTGTCAATGGACCTGCTGAGGCAGACACTAGCAAGGACTCTATTCAAGTGACTATTGATGAAGGCAGCAGTGATCCCGCTCCTGCACCAGGCGAAGTGACTTACTCTATGCTGATGGCCCAACCGAGTGGCCCCTTCTTTGCCGAATGTATTAAATGCCATAACTCTACAGATGCACAAGTCGGCGGATATGACATCACCAACTACGATAACCTGATTGCCGACGGCATTGTTATTGCGCAAGACTACGCCAACAGTAAAATGCATATCCGACTGATGGGTGGAAATGCACAACTTCCAAGAATGCCAATCAATAGCTCATTGGACTCCACACAAATTCAGATGATTCGAAAATGGATCGGAGATGGTGGATTGGCCAAAGACCCTTTTGACGGCTCCTCCATCTACCCAGGGAGCGCCAAAAATGATTAATCTCATAAAGAATATCGTTATTGCTTTTTTACTAGCTATTTTATTTGTTGGATTTCAGAACTGCTCTGGAGACCATAACGGCACCGGAAACGCATGGGATGCTCCATCAACAGTGGATGTTGGACAGCTTCAAGCTGCTGCTGTCGGAGTGATGAGTGAGCGCTGTGCCAACTGCCACAACCCCACGACGAATGCCGACCTAGAAACTCCCATCAACAATATTTTGGACATTAATGCCTTACTGTTTGATGCTTATATTATTCCCGGTGAACCCCAAAGTTCACCTCTTTACCTGATGGCCGTGGATGGCCTGATGCCTCACGGTGCAGAAGCAACAGACCTGAATGAGTTTGAACTCGAGACTTTGAGAGAGTGGATTGTGGCTCTCGCCGATAATTCCGTAGATGCCGATATTATCCCTCCTAGTGATGGTGAAAATGACTCTGGAAGCCCCCCCACTTTTGCTGATGTTCAAGTCATTCTCAATGCTCGTTGTGTTAGCTGTCACAGAGTCGGCGGACAAAAGTCAGATCTGCCTCTTCAAAATGAAGTCCAGGTTTTAACAATTGTGACTCCTGGTAACGCCGGTGGCAGTCTCCTTTATCAAGAAATCCGCGGAACAAACCCCACCATGCCCGTAGGAAGCCCTCTGACCTCCAGACAGGTAAGTACCATTCGCCAGTGGATCAACTCTCTCGACGATGAAAATTAATACTGATACAACTTAGATTTTCTGGATTTTCAGTGGCCAATAAAAGCTACAGACATTATCTTGAAGGTCTGTTTTATCTGTAGGAGGCTTTTTTGATCCCAATTTCCCCTGTTAAATTATCAGAAATACTCAATCAGATTGATCAAGCCCTAGAGCATGTGGACAAGCCTGTGGCAGCCTTTGACGCCGATGGAACTCTGTGGAGTCATGATGCTGGCGAGCAGTTTTTTGAATATGAATGCAAAAATCAATTGGTGGAGGGCCTCCCAGAAGATCCCTGGGCCCATTATCGCTACCTAAAAAGTAGTACCTCCAAGGAAGCCGCTTACTTATGGCTTGCCCAGATCAATGCTGGCAAAACTCTGGCACAAGTCCGGCAGTGGGCCACGGATTGCCTTGAAGCCCATAAACCCATACCTATTTTCTCAGAGCAAAAAAAAATTATTGATCACCTTCATAATAAGGGCGTGGAGGTCTACGTGGTCACAGCCTCCATTAAGTGGGCTGTCGAGCCTGGAGCTGCCCTGTACGGGATTGACCATGATCACGTCATTGGAATCACCACACGCATAAATGCTGGCATCATCACCAATCAACAAGGGGGCCCTATCACTTATCGTGAAGGTAAAGTTACTGGTTTATTGGAAAAAACCAATGGTGTCGCCCCCTTTTATTCTGCTGGAAACTCAGAGGGAGACCTGCCGTTACTGGAGGCCTCCACCCACTTGAAAATGGTGATCGCCTCAGCCCCAAAGAAGTCTCACCCCAAAATGTATAAAATCGAACAGGGCATGATTCGCTTAGCCCAACAGCGCAACTGGCTTTATCACTCTTATACCGATCCGGTTTGAACTTTCTGAGTCACAGTGTATACCAATCTGAGGTCTTAGAGACTGTTTACAAAACCACTCGCAGAGCCCACAAGGTCTTCCAGTTCGTTGATCTCCTTAGGGGCAGCCACTGTCAGGTTCTCCACTCCATCAACTGTAACAACGATGTCGTCCTCGATTCTGATACCCATACCCCGAAGCTCTGCGGGTGCAGATTCATCACCATGAGGTATATACAAACCAGGTTCAACAGTGACGCCCATTCCCTCTTCGTAGGGCCGTGAAGTGCCTCCCACCTCATAGGCTCCAGCATCATGAACATCCATTCCTAAAAAGTGACCCAATCCATGAGGGTAATACTTTCTGAAGTCATTGTTTTCAATCAGTTGTTCTTTAGACCCACTCAGTAGTTTTTCATCCAACATAATATCCACCAGCCCTTCAATAGCCATTTGTTGATGATCTTTGATAACCAAGCCGGGCTTCATGACATCAATCAAACTCTTTTGAAGGTCTAAAACCTTCTGGTAAACACGTTTTTGAGCGCTACTGAACTTGCCACTGACAGGCCATGTCCTGGTAATGTCAGCAGAATAGTATTTATACTCCCCACCCGCATCCACTAGCACCAGGTCACCCTCTTTCAAGACCTCATCATTAAAAATATAATGAAGGGTACAAGCATTTTTCCCCCCAGCAACAATGGAGCCGTAACCTTCGCGGGCACAGCCTCGCCTCATCACTTCATAAATAAATAGCCCATGCAACTCTCTCTCTGACATCCCAGGGCGGCACTGTTTCATCATTTCTAAGTGTGCCTGAACTGTAATATCACAGGCTTTACGCATCAGCTCCAAATCATAGGATGATTTTTTCAACCGCAACTCACCAATCAATGGATAAGAATCATAGATAGGCATTAAGCCTTTACCACTGCGGCCACTTTTAGCCTTCACATTGAGCATCAAGTTTTTAAAGTGGCTGTCAAACCAAGAGTCTCGATATTGAGAGTAGTAGACACAACTGACTTCCAATAAAAGCTCCACAGCCTTTGCATCAATCTGATCAACCGTGTAGACCTCATCCACCTGAAATATCTGCTGAGCAAGTTGTGGACCGTAACGAAAGCCCTCCCATGTTTCACGGGTGACATTTTTTTCACGCACAAATAAAACTGTTTCAGGGGATTTACCGGGACGAAAAATAAAAACAGACTCAGGCTCTTCAAAGCCTGTCAGATAAAACAGATTGGAATCCTGTCGATAGGGATGATGAACATCATGATTTCTTACATATTCAGTATGGGCTGATACAATAATCGCTGCATCATCGACCTTGTCTGCCAGACGGGCTCGACGCTTTTTGCATTCATCAATGTTAATATTAGGCGTTCTCATTTTTCAAAACTCCTCAAAATCCATATTTATCTACGATTTGTTTCACGGCAGCGCGCCCGGCGGATTCACCCCTTTTTACCAAAACCTGTTTTTTATCAAAGTCCACAAGGCCAAAAGGTCCTGTATTGACCTGAATCACTTCGCCCATCATAGCATGTGAGTTCTGCGAAAGTCTCCGGATTTCATTCCAAAGAAGAAAAGACGAATAGTTATCAGTAAGATTGTCTGCAGAAAGCAACTCACCCTTATGAAATACATCGACATAAATTATAAGATCAATACCTCTTTGCTTCAGGTGCTCGACCGCAGCCTGCATAGAAAATAAATCTCCGGCCACCTTACCTGAAAAGGGTTTAAACAAGGGGGGAAACGAGATGCACCGTGAAACGGCATCTACCAACCGCCCACGCCTTTGCCAGTATGTTTTTCCGTTCCTCAGCGCCGTTGTTGGACAAGAAAAAGGAATTTGGCTTTTTTCCATCAAACTCTTCTGAAGTCCATCTGCCAAAAACCCTCGCATAGAGCCCACAGAATCTGCCTTGATGGAAGACGAAAAAAAGCTCTTTCCTGGCAGATCTTCTTTTTTGAGTTTATAAATCCTCCACTGAGCATCATTGGACATTCCCTGTTTAGAGTAGAGGGCGCCGACGACGGAGCCCCACCCGATTCCAACAATATGCTCCACAGGAATTTTGGACTCATCAAAAGCCTTTAAAACACCTGCATGAGCCAAGCTTAAGGCCATACCCGGACCAAGAATCACCCCAACCTTAGGAACCTTGATGACCTCAGGACGCACGGGCGCCTCCTGAAACTCTTCGGCCCTGTCCTCCAACTCTACAGATTTTTTTTTACCCTCATCAAAAGTAGGTCGCTGACGAGAAGAGGGTCTCTGCAAATTGGAGCAGGCGGCCAATTGCCAGCTGAGCACACTAAAAACAATCCAAAAATAGAGCCTATTTTTTTGCATGAATAAAAAACTCCCGGTTGCCATCACGACCCTGCAAGGGGCTATCATAGAATTGCATATGTTGTAATCCAATGTTCTCAAAATGTTGAAGCATTTTTTCTTTAAGCGCCTCAAGAAGGTGTGTTTTCATAACAACCCCACTTTTATTCAATGCCTGAGAGCCTAACTCAAACTGAGGCTTGATTAACACAAAAATATTTCCACCTGGTTTGAGCAGCGACAACACACCCTTTAGTACCTTTGTCACTGAAATAAATGAAATATCCATTACTAGAATATCCACCTTACCAGAGTAGCTGGCAAAAACCGGAAACTCTAAAGGATGGCGCGCATTGACTCTCTCATAAAACTCCACCCGAGAATCCATCTTCAAACTCTTTGCCAGCTGACCTTTTCCAACATCCACGCCCACAACTTTTTGAGCTCCGGCCCGGAGCAGACAATCTGTAAAACCTCCTGTAGACTGTCCGATATCAAAGCATATACAACCTTTGGGGGACACCTTTGAGTCACTCAAAACCCCCTCGAGCTTCAGCCCTGAACGAGCCACATACTTCAACAAACGAGAATCAGTGATTCTCACCTGATCTGACCTCAGTAGTTCTATGATCTGAGATGCAGATCGGGCAGTAACCCACGCGCTATCGACTTGAACCTCCACTGCCCCCATCAACAAAAGCTCTTTGGCTTTTGTGCGTGAAGGGACAAAATTAAGATCCACTAACCACTGATCCAGCCGTTTCACATGCCTCCTCAACCTTTTTATGCATTGGATATAGCGTATTTCTCCCGTGACGGCCAGTAGAGACTATGGTGAAATCACTTGATGAAACTGCGATGGATGATTTTTGGTATTCCTGTATTTGCTGCTATCGTTGCTGCCTTTAGCACTTGGCATTGGCTCTCCTCTCCGCAAAAAGCCAACTCTAGAGAGATCACCTGCCTCTCAGCCGTTGTTCCCTCAGTTGTGCTTCACCATGATCAAGAACAGATTGTTCAACTCTTGCACGGTCTGGCGAATGAAAGCAATGAACCCCTTCCTGAAGACCTGCAGGTTCAATCCATAAAACCTGTTTTTTCCCGTCAGGTGGATGAACAGCTTTTAAAGATTGCCCGCTTATTCCAACTCCGAGGAGATGAGGCCCTTCTGGAGCAGGGTGATGTTTTGAGTTCTATGAGCCAAGCACTAGAGGCCTTTCGCAAGGAGGCCCCGGCTTATCTAGAGGGCTGCTTGCAACGGCTGGACGAGGCTCAGGCGGACTGTGGAAACATTGAAAACCCTAGCGATAAAGAAAAGCTCTGTCTAGAAAAGCATTCTGAAAGCATCAACCGCTGGGCTCAAAAATTTCTACCTGGGGGATGATTGAGAGTCTCCCCCCAACCGGTACTGCAGTCCAATCCCCACATAAAAAGTTTTCCCTGGACCCATATTGAATTTAAAATCAGAACGAAATCGAAGCCCCCCCACCAACGGGAAGTAAGCACCCCATTTTAAATCTGTTCCTCCACTGGTAACAAATTCAAACTGTCGTCTCTGAGTCGCCTTTCTCTGATAGTAATACATATCTGCACCGATCCCAAAAAAACCGTCTATCGCGTCAAACAGGCGAAAATCCCACCGAAGCCCAAGGACTCCTGAATACAATGTCACACCCTCGGCCTTAGCACTGTAAAACTGATACTCCACCTGCCCTAGAACGCTGGGGTGTGAAAACATAACTCCCCACATAGGGTAGTTACTTCTCACACCAGCAATGCCAAAGGGTAGAAACACCCCAAACGTCAATGAGGCATCATAGTAATCCATGCTGTCCCAAGTAATTCCCTGGGAGTTCACAGTTCTTTGACTTTGCGTGCTCTGTGCCAACACCTCGGATGTAAAACACAACAAGCCCACCGCAAAAAGAAGTTTTGCTATTATTTTTGTTATCACCATGTTGATTTTAGAGGATCTCAACCCCCCCATCAACCCACAAGAATATGTTGGAATTCACCGGGGTTTTGGAAACTTCAATGTATCAAGGTCTAGCTCGCAGGAGCTTTTTGCGAGGAGCTTTTGCATACGACCTTTATCCAGCCAATGGAACTCACCAAAGCCTTTTGTGTAGTCCCCTTGATCATCAAAAATACGACTTTCCACATACAGTGTTTGGCCTTCAATACTCCTGACCCAAGCCTCAATATTCAAGTCTACTCCCACAGGAGTCATTCTTAAAAGTTCAAATGAGATTTTTCTAGCCACACAAGGGTAGCTTTGCAGCCACCCAGCACTTCCCATCGCCTCATCCAAAACATAACTACTCACACCCCCATGCACATGGTCCGGAGGCCCCTCAATCCCCTTACCAAACCAGATTTTTCCAACAAGAGCATTGTTTTTTTGTGAGCGATAAAAAGCCATACGCAGTGCCTGCTCTCCTTTTGCATCAGGAAAAAAGCTTCGACCAGAACCAATGGCAAAGGGAAGTTCAAACTCTTTCCAATCTGCCGAAGCTTTCACTTGTGGAGGTTTCCACTGACTCATTGACTTCTCTCACTATTAAACTGAATCAACGGTTCAAACCACTGGCAGGAAAGCTGAGTCTCCCGTAATAAGCTCAAGCACAGCTCGTTGACAGAAGTCAGCTTCAAGCGGGTGGGTCCTTCACCATAAATGCTCACATACGACGTATTTTCAGGATTTGCTGGATCCCAATCTAAAAGGTCATCTGCCAACTGAAAAGCAAACCCTAAGTTTTGAGCAAATTCTCGAAGACTCGCTACCTGATTCTCTTTGGCCTTACAAGCAACAGCCGCCGCCTCCACGCTCACCCGAATCAATGCCCCTGTCTTATTTTCATGGATAAAGTCAATCCAGTCCTTCTGGTTCTTTTCGGCAGGCGCAATATCTACGGCTTGCCCTCCGACCATACCTCTCCACCCCGAGGCTTCGGCCACAAGCTTGACAATTCTAATGGCCTCAGGTCCAGAGCAAAAGTTCGCCAGGTGGGCAAAGCTCTCTGTCAATAAGCTATCTCCAGCCAACAAGGCCACTGGCTCACCAAAGACCTTGTGGTTGGTGGGTTGACCACGTCTTTCATCATCGTCATCCATCATAGGAAGGTCATCATGGATTAAGGAGTAAGTATGTATGTACTCAACAGCCAGTGCCACAGGCAGAGCCTTTTCAAGGTCGCAGCCCAGGGTTTTAGCCGTCAGCAAAGATAATACTGGGCGAAAACGTTTGCCTCCAGTTTTTAGCGAGTACTGCATGGATTCCAACAACCGGCTTTGCGGGCTCGGAGAGACAACAGACATTGCTGGTTGATGATCCGCCAAATAACTCTCAAATATCTCTACAAGGTCTCGACAGAATTCCACTGACAATTACTCTTCACTCATATTGAAATCTTCAACTTCGGCCTCGCCACTCTCACTGACTTCGAGTAAGGTTTGAACTTTCTGCTCTGCCTGGTCCAATTGGTCATGACACTCTCTAGAAAGTCGAATACCCTCTTCAAAAATTTTCAAAGACTGATCCAGAGACAACTCTCCTTCTTCCATTTTTTCAACTATTTTTTCTAACCGATTCAACTTCTTCTCAAAGTCCATTTCAGACCTCCTGTTTTTTCAAAATCTTTTTCACTGTTGCAACAGCCCCACCTGTCGCAAATCGTAAATGGATTGAGTCTCCATTTTTTACCTGGGCGGATGATTTTATAATCTCATCTCCAACCCTAACAATGGAATAACCTCTTTCAACAACCTTCAGTGGGCTCAAAGAGTCAAGCAGTGCCCCCCGGGCACTTAGCTTTTGCTTTTTATCTTTCAACAATCGCTCTATTCCCTGCTTCACCCTTCGATCACGATCGTTTACAATATTCCTGAACTCCCCCGGTCGACGTATAACATTTGATTTCAAGCGACGCTTCAACTCCAAACAGCGAACCTTGTAATCTCTCAATTGCTTTTTGGGATCCAGCAGTTGCTTGCGACAATGATCTACAGTTTGCCTGAGTTCAGACAATTGATGCTCCATCACACGGACAAGAGCCTCTTCCATAGAATCAATTTTATCCTTTAACTCCACAACATTGGAACACACCACCTCAGCTGCTGCAGACGGCGTGGGTGCACGGTAGTCCGCAACAAAGTCCGCTATAGTGAAGTCAATTTCGTGTCCCACTGCAGAAATCACTGGGTGAGGGCAGGCATAGATGGCACGAGCTACTTTTTCATCATTGAAGCACCAGAGATCCTCCATGGACCCACCACCTCTTCCAACAATAACAGCATCAATACCTTTCAAACGGCTGACCTTTTTAATAGCGGACACAATTTGGAGAGAGGCGGCAGCCCCTTGAACAACGGTGGGGACAACCATCACTTGTAAACCTCGAAAGCGACGATCCATCACATGAAGAATATCGCGAATGGCGGCTCCCGTGGGCGACGTTACCACAGCTACTTTTTTAGGAAACTGAGGCAGAGGTTTTTTAACTTTGCGATCAAACAGCCCTTCCTTTGAGAGTCTTTCTTTCAGCTGCTCAAATTGTTTTTGCAGGGCTCCCGCACCTAATGGCTCTATCGTTTCACAAAATACCTGATAATTACCACGTGGCTCATACACTGTGACCTTTCCACGAATCAGTACCTCCATACCATTTTCTGGGTGAAACTTTAGGCGCGTATTGTGGCCTCGAAACATAACAGCACTGACCTGGGATTTTGAGTCTTTCAACGAAAAATACCAGTGACCAGAGGTGTGTGCCTTAAAGTTGGAGACCTCCGCCTGCAGCCAGATTAGCTGAAATTGAGTTTCTAAAGCTCCCCGAATCATTCGGTTCAATTCGGAAACAGAAAAAACCCGTGTTTCATCATCGTTTTTTGCCGAGGACGACTTATTCGATTGAAAGTTCAGACCCATTTGTTCCATACCACCAGGCACACTAGTGGGCTTTCAGGTATTTGACAAGAAACGATTCTTCCAAGCCCTTCTCACCATGGATCAGGGTTACAAACCATGTCCACGTTGAGTTTTCGAAGGGCCATATGCTGAAACGACACCACCAATGGGTTACGATCACGGCCGACCTCCCGAATAGAAGAAAACACCACTTCTCGTCCCTTGGAAGCAAAATTATTTGTGCGATACACACCCATCTCCACCAAAAGCCCGCCGGAGCCTCTGCGGGAGATCGGTGTCAGATAGTAGCTAAAAGGCAACGTGCTGTATTTTTGAACTTTATCATTCACCTGCGAAAAAACCTCAATGGACAAGTCCTCTTCTCCGTCAGTGGCTGCCCTACCCATGGCCGGCTCCTTTAAAATCACGGACTGTATGTCCTGTAGCACAATTTTTTGATTCACACTCGTCTCCACTGTCATTTGACAGTCAAATCGAACCTCCAAAGCTCTGGCTTTAAAACTCACCATGGCTCCCACAACCATAAAAAATAAAAATTTCACAGACTTCATTGATAACCTCATTAAAATCGTTCTCATTGCTGTCGCTCAAAATGTGCAATTCAAGAACCACTCCTAGGGGCTAAAAAATGGTCTTCAACCTGAATTTTAACTGTAGAATTTACCTTTCAGGTGACCAAGAGCGGCCCGCCGTACGGGGCCTCTCCGTTTTTGAGCGATACGGGCCTCTCAGACGGCGCTCTCATTCATTTTAACATTGAAAAATTGACTATAAAACAATGATTGGCCACACGATCGTAGTTATCAAAAAAAGTGGAGTCATTTCTTGACAAGATTTTTTGATTTCCACAATGGCCTCTATGATTTTAATTTTTAGATATCTATTGTT
>JAUILT010000078.1 GCA_030432925.1 Bdellovibrionia bacterium
AGCTTGGAGGTTTTTTAGAAAAATCACTTCTATACCCATAACGAACGCCATCGTATCGGGCCAAGTTACTGGAGGCCTCACTCGCAGCCAGCAAATAATAGACCGAGACAGCATATTTTAGCATGGGAAGGCTCACCTCCACCTCCCTAGCTCCGGCATTAATAAAAGCCTGTCGAGCTTTGTCTAAAGCTTGGCGAGTGTCTTCATCTATAGGCATGTCTTTTAACTCCACAGGAACCCCAAAGACCTTTCCTGATAAATTTGCATTCAAAGCCCTCGACCACTCCGGAACGACTTGATTTGAAGACGTTGCGTCTTTTTTATCTCTCCCTGACATCACTTCAAGAGAGAGAGCCGCATCCTTTACAGATCTAGTCAGCGGCCCGGCCTGGTCCAAACTGGAAGCGTAGGCAATCACACCATAACGGCTCACTCTACCATAGGTTGGTTTTACACCGACCACTCCACAAAAATGAGCTGGCTGACGTATGGATCCTCCCGTATCAGTACCAATGGAAATGCTGCACATACCTGCAGCCACAGCAGCCGCTGACCCTCCCGAAGACCCTCCGGGAACATAGCCCGGATCCCATGGGTTTTTCACCGGCCCATAAACTGAGTGTTCATTGGAAGACCCCATTGCAAATTCATCCTGATTACACTTTCCAATGATAATGGCATCCTCATTGATAAGCCGTTGGACCAACGTGGCCGTATAAGGCGATGTAAAGTTCTCAAGCATTTTTGATGCTGCTGAGGCCTTCATACCTTTAAAGCAGATCATCTCTTTTAACGAAATGGGAACTCCGGCCAACCTGCCCAGGGGAACCCCTTGAGCCACTTTTTTATCTATAGACTCCGCCACCTGAAGCGCTTCAGAATTCACGGCTGTGATGGCGTTCCATTGTTTTCCGCCTTGAATTTGTTTTAAATAAAAATCAATGATTTCGACGGCCTTAATACCACCGGAACAAACTTCCTTTACAATTTCAGTAGCTGACCTCACAGGTATTTTTGACATTTTACACCACCGGAGGAACACGAAATAGGTGACCCTGAAGATCTGGGGCACTTTGCATAGCCTGCTCTTTGTCCTCAAACTCTTCAACCACGTCAGGTCTCAGCTCTACACTTCCAATAGTAGGCGAGTACATTGGCTCCACTCCCTCAGTGGGAACCTCTTGAATGACCTCAAAGTGGTTAAGAACCTGCTGTAATTGCTGCTCATATTGTTCCAACTCAGTTTCTTCTATGTGCAAACGAGCTAGGTGAGCTGTTTTGCTCACATCTTTTTTGCTAATCACTGAAGCCTCCCCCAGTTGCTCAAACAACCGCCTTCGGTATAAGACATCCCCTGCCTTCGGGCAAATAAATTGACCCAGATATGAGGAATGCATATGTTTACTTGATGCCTAAAGAACTGACTGCTGCCCAAGCTGAAAAAAGAATAAGATCCTTGATCGCAGATATTCGACACCATGATGAGCTCTATTACTCTGAGGACCGGCCAGAAATTACAGATCATGACTACGACCTGTTGTTCAATGAATTAAAAGCCTTAGAAAACCAGTTCCCCGAGCTGGTACTACCAGATTCACCAACTCAAAGAGTCGGAGGTGAAGCGCTAGATAAGTTTGAAAAAGCGAAGCATCGATCTCCCATGCTGTCTTTGCAAAACAGCTTCTCCGAAGAAGATTTATTAGCCTTTGACCAAAGAATAAAGAAATTTTTGGATGACGAAAAAAATATTGAATACTTTTGCGAACCCAAGCTGGATGGACTGGCCATTGAGCTTATTTACGAAAATGGAACTTTAATCTCAGCCCTCACTCGAGGTGATGGCACCACAGGCGAAGTGGTCACTTCAAATATCAAAACAATAAAAACCATCCCTCTCAAACTAAAAAAGGCGCAGTACCCTATATTCGAAGTTCGTGGGGAAATTTTGATTCTGAAACAAGACTTTATGTCCCTCAATGAGGCTCAGCAAGAAAAAGGAAAAAACACATTTGCCAACCCAAGAAATGCCGCAGCAGGCACTGTGCGCCAACTCGATCCAAAAATTTCTGCCGATCGCCCTCTTTGCATGTTTAGTTATGCCCCAGGAGTCATTGAGGGGAAAACGTTTAAAACCCAGCAACATTTTATCGGTTCTCTCGCTGACTTGAAGCTTCCTGTACTGCGCTCCGCTAACATCACTGAAATCAAAAAGTCCCTTCAAAGTATCAGGCCCACAGATAAAAATTTTTTTAAAGCACCCATGACGGCCATTTGTAAAAATATTAACGAAGCTATTGAATATTATCGGCTTTTACAGGAGTTTCGACACAACCTTCCCTTTGAAATTGATGGTGTCGTGATCAAAGTGAATGAGTATACTCTACAAAACCAGCTCGGCTTTGTGGCAAGATCTCCCAGGTGGGCTATGGCTGCTAAGTTTGAGCCGGAGAAAGCAACCACTGTCGTCAGTGACATTATCGTTCAAGTGGGGCGCACAGGAGCTCTGACCCCTGTTGCTATCATGGAGCCTGTTAAAGTGGGCGGAGTCACAGTTTCCAATGCGACTCTCCATAACCAGGATGAAATCGATAGAAAAGACGTACGAATTGGAGACACTGTTTTTGTTCATCGAGCCGGTGATGTTATTCCTGAAATTATTGAGGTCAATTTATCGAAAAGAAAAAAATCCAGCAAACCATTTAAACTCCCAAAAACGTGTCCTACTTGTAAGGAAACCGTCGTTCAACCAGAGGGTGAGGTGGTTCTTCGATGCATTAACCCGGCGTGTCCATCTGTTATTCGAGAGGGGCTCAAACACTTTGTCTCCAGAAAAGCAATGAACATTGATAAACTGGGAGACAAAATTATTGAGCAATTTTGTGATGCTGATCTCGTGAAGACTTACTCTGATCTTTATCACATAAAAAAGTCTGATATCCTCAACTTGGAGCGACAAGGTGAAAAGTCCGCCCAAAATATTATAGACAGTATTGAGGCCAGCAAAAACCCAACTCTACAAAGGTTTATTTACTCTCTTGGCATTCGTTTTGTGGGAGAACAAACAGCTCGAATTCTTGCTCTTCGCTTTGGCTCTATAGAGGGTGTTGTGGCTGCAAGCCGAGAGGAGTTACAAGATGTCAATGATATTGGCCCCAAGGTGGCTGAGTCTATTGTACAGACTTTTACTAAAAAAGCCTTTATTCGTGAGATTGAAAAACTTCAAAAATATGGAGTTCATATTCAAAATCCAAAGAGGTCTACCTCCGTAAAAAACTCTCTGATTAAAGGCAAAAATATTGTAATTACTGGGACTCTTCCTATGGAAAGAGGGGCCATTAAAGAGCTTATTTTGTCACACGGAGGAAAAAGTGCCGGTTCTGTAAGTAAAAAAACTGATTATGTTTTGGCAGGTGAGTCTTCCGGCTCTAAGCTGGACAAAGCCCAAGAGCTTGGCATACCCGTTCTTACCTGGAGTGACTTCGAAGAACTGATTGGAAAGTAAAAAGCCAGGCAACGCAACCTGACTTTCATACTGATCCTGTCTCAATTTTATGCCGACCCGGCTTGAATATCAACTTACAAGTGGTCGATGATGATATCTCGAGCCATTACAGTTTTGCGACCATCTGCCTTTGCGCTATCTACACCTTTTTGGCAAAGCCTTTCAACGGCCTTACTCAAAACCTCAACAGTCTCTCCTGAAGTGTTGCAGTCGCCATTTTCTTTAATGAACTTTTTCACCTTACTTGTAACAACCAATACATCAGCCATAAGCCCTCCAATTTCAAAATTATCCTGTTGGATTTAAGTTTACAGAAGGAGAGTTAACAGCGGCTCAATCACAATGTCTAGTTTTATCCTAAATAATTTCGATCTGATGTTAAAAATAACGGTATTAGAAAGTAAACCACTAGATATAGTTAGATTTAAAGCATCGACGCCGCGCTCCTATCTCTGAATTTTGACACAGAGTTCTCATGCTGATCCGGGCTGAGTTGGAGACAGATCAAAGAATATTTTTAAACCAATGACTGGAGGTGACTCTGCAAATCAGTTTCAAAAATAGAAAATTCAAGCCGGATGGGTGTAGCCTCCTAAAAGCTTTGAACTACTCAGTGGCTTTTCTTCACCTTTCTCAAAAACCTTAAGAGTGGCTTCGCGAATATTTTCATCTTCAGCAGAAGGCTCAATCCATACAAAAGTTTTTTCACCTATGGGCTTTGTGCACTCAAGGTCCTCAAAGGCTGGGGACCAGGTACCACTATTCAGGTGTTCCACAGCTCCGATGATTTCATGTCGAGCCAAATGGGTATGGCCATAGATCACGCGATGAACTTTAGCGATCATACTCGCGAGGTTCAAAATTTTCTCACGTGGTTCTTTGAACTCCACAACCGATGAACTAATACTTTTAGAGTAAAAAATAAAAAAGGGCAGAAAAACAAAGAGCGGAATAAACATCCAGAAAAATGAAATCTCATAAACGGCTTTAATAAAGACAAATAGTTGTAAAATTAAAAAAAACATCAAAACGACAAGAAAGGCCCTGTCCAGCCACAGCTCCTGAAGCATTAACAATGGATTGCTGTTCACTGGCGCTACAAACAAATCCTTTAATTCTCTTACCATACGAGGTGAGGCATTGGCTTTTTTAGCGATGAACTCCACTTTATCTTCAGCGGTCAAGGGGTCCTTCATAGGGGGCCTCAGTCTATCTATAAAAGATTGAAACAATATGACTGTCGCACTCCAAATCCAGGTGATCATCAAAAGGGGTTGGGCTTTTATAATGTACCTGAAAAAAAATTTCACGTACTCTCCTGCTGACATCAGATAATTAGTATCTATATGTGGATTGAAAAAACCCATCCCATTAACAAGGTAACGCGTGGCTAGGTTCCCAAACGGAACTCTGACCTCAATGCGATTGAACGAAAGAATATAGGGATTGACCGGGTCTTGTGCCATACAATAGGGGTCGTATTGGTTTCCATGCTCAATGAGAGTATCCTTGTTACTAATATAGAACCACTCCGTAAAACGAACATTGTCTTTCAACTCCTCAGGCAAATTAAGAATGTCACAAATCGCTTGCTGGACATTGAGAAAATGTAGCTCAAGATCATGATTGCCTATAACAAAAATGGCTCGGTGCCCTTGTCTTAAAAACCACCGCAATGCCTCTGTCCAAACCGGGTGGTCATTCAAGATTTTTCTGATCTTAAACTCAGACTTTTCTGCCTGAGGGTGCAGCCCCCGATGCCTTTCCAGCCAAGTGACTTGATATGGAGGCATTTCTGGAAATGAAGTCACGCTGTCAAAATCAAATATATCGCCATTCAGAACTAACTCAATAGGCTCCCCTCGGGTTTTCTTATGAAGCATCCCCAAAAAGGACTTGAACTCCTCATCGATAAAAAATTCCCTGGTCTTGTACTTCTTCCACAGGGGATATCTTAAATTGACCGGCTCCTCCTCGCACAAATGTATGTCTGAGAGAATGGCAGTGTATTTAGCTTTGGAAAAATCCCTGACGTCCATAACATATTCTATCGAAATCCTTGGGGTTTTACTTAAATAAGGCAAAAAATGCTGACAGTTGATCACTTTCTCACCACCCACATTCCAATAAAACATGATAACTATTTAAAATTACATGTTTATTCTTAAGCTGGTTACCTCAAGTTTGGGCACTGATTTTGCTTTAATTATGTTTCATATGAGCCAAATCAAATTCTTTTTTATTCTAAGAAAGTGGATCTATACATCCATGCTGGCCCTCTCCACTTTGTTGCTGGTGGGGTTTACTGGAGTTTTTGGCCATATTCACCAAATTGTAAACAAACGGCCCGCAACTTCTGAACCTGTTGCTCAAGCGACCCCCCTCAAAGAGGACATCTCCTGGTGGAAAGGTCTTAAAGTCTTTGCTGCTTCTCCTCTATACACTGAAGATGAGCGCATAAGTTCTCTAACTTCAGATGATATCTTGGAGGACAGCCTCGAGCGTATTGGAGCTGACTTTAAGGTTCCGAGCCCTTTAAAAAAACGCACTGCCTTCTGGTTCGATATATACAGTAAATACGGGCAATATGAACATGTTATTCATCACATCCGCTACCCTTGGATTGTTTATAAAGTTGTCGACGGCAATAGCATTATTAAATCTGGTAAAGGGCCCCTCTGGCTCCGAAGAAAAAAGGTCAATGACTTAGTTAGAGAGGAACGTCTTCGAATCCGTAAAGCTTTAAAACGACTGGCTGGAAAAAGGTCCTATAAAAAGCTTTCCAAAACTGAACGTAGACTCGTTAAGGCTCTTCAAAGGCTTCCTGGAAAACGGAGAAGCGTTTATCGGTTTGCATCAAAGACTGTTCGCTCTCAATTAGGCCAAAAAGACTTTTTTATTGCCGGCCTAAGAAGAAGTTCAAAATATCTTCCAATTATGGAAAAGGAATTTAAAAAGATAGGCCTCCCCCTGGAGCTAACAAGAATGCCGTTTGTGGAATCATCTTTTAATGAAAGTGCTGAAAGTAAGGTTGGGGCCAGCGGTATTTGGCAAATTATGCCTCGAACCGGACGCGCCTACTCCATTGTTAATAAATATATTGATGAAAGAAACTCTCCTCTTAAGGCAACCGTCATTGCTGGTAAGGTTTTGAAGAGCTATAAAAGAGCTCTCAAAAAATGGCCCCTGGCAATCACTTCTTATAACCATGGAATTGGCAATATAAGAAAGGCTATTAAAGCTGCTCGTTCAACAGATATATCTACAATCATTAAACGATATCATCAGGGAGAGTTTAAGTTTGCGTCTTCTAACTTTTATGCAGGATTTCTAGCAGCTTTGCATGCAGAAAAATATCAAGATGCTCTTTTTAAAAATGTCGTAAAAGAACCTCTTCTTGATTTTGTGGAAGTCCACCTCGGGCAAAGAATTCGAGTAAAAAGGCTTCTAAAGATCAGCGGGTTGAGTCAACAGGAGCTTCTCAATTACAATCTGGATTTAAAAATGGCTATTCGCAAAAACTCTCGCTTACCTAAAGGTTATCGACTGCACCTGCCGCCCGATAGGGCTGATACCCTGATTGAAAGAATCAGTCGGCAGGTCAAAGTTAAAACCCTCCGCGCATCTACCTGACCTTTTTATAGAACACCGAGACAAACTCGTCATCCACGGTAATCACTTTTGTAATGACAGTTTTTTTTGTGTGTGGCAATACAGTGAGTGTACGCTGTCCCACAGGAGCATTGTAAACAATAAACCCCGATGGATTTTCGTTTTGACTGACTAACTGGCCATCTTCATTAAAGTAAAGCGTATTCATATCAGGGTGAGTTCTTCCATCATCCAAGATAATGTCAAAACCGTCCTCGTTCACCCAACCCACGATCACACCCGTCTCCGGGAGACGATTCACTTTGAGTTTTGCCAGGATGCCCTCTAACCACTGCCTTTGAACAAGGGGAACCCTGACAACGTGCCTGTTCAATGAGTCCTCTACACGAGTCAACTCATAGTTAAAACCTGCATCCGCCTCCAAAAAATGAAAGCTCAAAGGATGTTTTTGAAACTCCACGTCCAGACCTTCAGTTACATTTTCGATAACAGTATCTGATCCGAGACCTCGTATTGTAGCATTCACTGACTGATTCTGACTGAGCGGATCCACCACTTTTAAGCGAACACTTTCTGGTTTTTCAAAGTTGATTTCTATAAAAGAGACGTGCCCTCCCACTGTTTTGATCACCTGGGCTGGAAACGGTACTCCATTATATGTAACACGCAAAGATTGCAACCCTTCTTCAGCACCAACAACAGCAAACATTCCGTTCTCCGACGTTTTGCTCAAAGCAACGTCTGGTAGGTAAAAGCTATTTATATAACTCAACGCCCCAGTATCTCCGCTGATATCCACTTGAGCATTGGAAATTGGCCTTCCATTTTTAGTGACTATGCCCCAAATGATTCCTTTAAATTGGTTCTCTTTTCGCTCCATTTCATTCAATGAAACAATATCAATCAACGCTTTCATCATGCTGTTATGAAACAGTCGGACTGTAGCTACAGCTCCAGAAGTCACTCTTGCCAGTGTCGGCCAATGGTCCTTAGCCTCAGCTTTGACTATAATATCCGACCCCATCTCCAATGAGGGTTCCACAAAATGACCCTCCAAGTTTTTCTTTAGCTCACTATCAAACGGTTGAAGGGTCACCGTAGCACCATCAACAGTCAAAATCTTTTCTTGGTAAGAGTACCCTGAAATCACATGAACCAAAGCCCCTTGCTCCACAGGCCTCAACCTCAAATGAACATCATTAATTTTGTATTGATTTTTAGGGATTTCTGAAAGTTTGCTAAGGTCTAATTCTTTATAAGCTATCAACAACCCTGAATGATCATGAAGCTCTGCAATCAGATAACCCTTAGCCTGTTGGACTGGAACCTCAAACCTGGCGTCCTGAATCCATATTTTTGCCGACTCCTGAGACTTTCCATCATAAATTCTGGAAATAGAAAGAGAGTGACTGTTAGTAAATGCAAGACCACCTCCAAATGAAATTGTCCCTGAGATCAGCACAGGCCTTTCGTGGTGATCCTCCCAACGGGTCGGGTGAAGACCCCGTCTTGCCACTTTATCGCCACTTGATACCTGAGTTGATTGTCGGGGCTGACTAGAAGGCAAGGGGCCGTTGATCGCCATACCAGGTTGAGAGACCAAAATCTGCCCTCCAGACTGACTGGTAATCACCCGCCTCACCTGCTCTCTTTTTTTATCCTGCAGAACCTGTTCAATCAGTTTTTGAGCTTTATCTTTTACTGAGGGCTGCTTCAATTGCTGGCTTTGTACCGCCATCAAAAGCTTTTGCTTTCTAACCTCAAGAGGCTCCCACTCTCCATAAATATTTCTCAACGAAACTTCCTCAAGCTTTTTTATAGGTTTTGCATGGGCTAATATAATCTGGTTAGAAACGGACTTTTGAGAAATCACCATACCCGTCAGTTGATCTGAATCTCCATTCATTTCAAGGATCGGCTCCAAAGGCTCAGGAGGAAATATTTTTTCCATCACTGGAGTGCTTTCATTGCCGGCATTCAAAGTCACTTGTCCCCAATTTTCCAAAACCTTTAAAGCTTCGTCTTCAAGGGCTGTTTCAAACTTTGAGCGAATATCCGTTAGAGCCATAACAGCCAAAGAACTATCATCTACACTGATGGCAAAGGGGAGTCGCGCAATCCCCCTGGAATCCACATCATCAAGTACTTTGGGAAGTAGAATTAAAAAAAAGAAGACCAAAACCATAAGGCGTAAGACAGGTTTCAAACTGTTGATCAGTACCTGAAGCATTTGAGTATCCTATTCAAAAATGAGCCTATCCAACGAAACAGTTCTGTTCTTATCTACTGATGATTAGTCTAGTTAAAAAACCCTAAAATCGTCAATGATGTCAGAACCTTCCCGACGTTTGGAGAGTTGCTCCTTAATTCGTTTTCTGATCACCTTGGCCAGCTTCTCATCTTGACCATCTGGGACGTATATGGAGGCTGATTGCTCAGAAGCTGAGCCTTTTCTCTCCCTATACACGTAGATCTCAATGCTATAAGGACGACGCCCCCCTCTGATAAGAATATGTGCATAATTTCGAAACTTGTAAGAGTGCGAAGGAATAAACTTTCCCTTCCCAGCACGAAAGTACTTAGAGTACACCTGCATACCGGCATCTTCCGTAGCACGAACCCCAAGAGGAACTGAGCTAAGTACAGCTCTTTTTATCTGGGCTAAGGGCCTGTCAATATCTACTAACCGCGCACCACTTCCCCAGGAGGCACATCCAGATACAAGCAATATGACAAAGGGTAAGAGTAACTTTATTCTACTCACAATTTAAGAGCCTATATCAAAATTGATTCCATCGCGAAGGTTTTCACAAGCCTAGGCTCTTACTGGGGCACTTTTTCCGCGTCTTTCAAAAACTGAGCGAGACCTTTGTCCGTCAACGGATGTTGAGTGAGGTTTGTGATGACTTTAAACGGTACTGTCACAATATCCGCACCAATCAAAGCAGCTTCCAAAATATGAATAGGGTGGCGAATACTCGCAGCAAGAATTTCTGTTTTAAAACCATAGTTTACGTAAATCTGTCGAATTTGACTAATCAACTCCATGCCGTTGGTGGATATGTCATCCAATCGCCCAACAAAAGGCGAGGCCAATGCGGCGCCGGCTTTTGCAGCAAGCAATGCCTGAATGGGTGAAAAAATCAACGTCACATTCGTACGAATACCTTCAGAGGTGAGCCGCTTCACTGCCACTAAACCTTCGTCTGACATGGGAATTTTTACCACAACATTATCAGCCAGCTTGGCCAACTCCATGCCTTCTGAAAACATGCCGTCAGCATCTGTGGCTAAAACCTCTGCACTGACAAGTCCACCCGTTTCAGCACAGATGTCCTTGATCACATCTTCGTGTTTTCTGCCTGTTTTTGCTACAAGGCTTGGGTTCGTTGTCACACCATCTACCATGCCCATAGCATTGGCCTGTTTGATTTCTTCAATGTCTGCAGAGTCTATATAAAATTTCATTCTGGCCTCCAGGGATTATCTGGCTTTGGGTATATATGCCGATAGTTGTCAAAAATCAAGGAGGCTTTTGCCCTGCTCGTAGAACTCTCCCCATTTTAAATTAGCAAACTCTCGTGTTAGCTCTTGCAGGCTTTTTTTCAATACTGGATGAAAGTAATCGCCCCAAACCTCAGCTGCTGGAAAAAGAACTTCAGGGCGAACATGAAACTCTGGGTGAGGAAGAGTGAGACTTTGAGTTATCATTGTTTTGTTTTCAAAGGCCAACAGGTTCAGACTGAGACTTCTATGAAGAACTTCATTGCTGTGCTTTTTTTCGACTTGGTACAAACACTTCATGAGGCCTGAGGGTGTCTGAACTGTTGAGGCTAAAAAGGCAAAGCTCAACCCCTCGAAGTCGATCACTTTTTTTAAATCATGAATATGAAATGGCTTTCTCTCACTTCTTCGAACTTTATAGATTGAGGAAATTCTGTCAAAAGAAACAAGCGTTGAAAGGTCTTGGAGAACAGAGCGGGAGAGCGCCAAACCGTCACTGCTATACACTTTAACAGCAATTAATGCCAGGTGGTCCACATTGTTGCGTTCAGGCCTCACAAATCACAGCTCCAGTACATCGCTCAAAGAATACTGACCTTGCTTTTTATGAACCAACCATTCTGCAGCTTTCACCGCTCCGGAGGCAAAAACAGTTCGATTCAGCGCTGTGTGCTCAAGAGTGATGCTTTCGTCCGGAGACATGGCCCAGACTTTATGAATTCCATAGATTCCACCGCCCCTCAAGGCCACAACTTGATCTACTGGTTTTTCAATAGCCTCCTCTAATGAGGATTTTAAAGTCAATGCTGTACCGCTAGGACTATCTATTTTTTTTGAATGATGAAGTTCTTCAATACCAAAATCAAAATGTTTAATGGCTGAGTATTGCTTCAAAAGAAAACTCATAAATGCCACACCAATAGACATGTTAGAAGCCCATAATACAGGAATTTTCTGACTGGCCTCTTTCAAGGATTGAAAGTGCTGATCTGACAAGCCTGTGGTTCCGCTTACCAGGGGAATTCTGTGATCCGTGCAAAACTTCAATATCTTTTCAAAGCCCTCAGGCAACGAAAAGTCAATAACCACTTCAACGTCACTCGCATTGAGGTTTTCAGGAGTCTTGACAAACTCTCCCCCTTCCTGAGCCACACCTGAGTGAAACTCAAGAAGTGACGATGCGGTCAGTTGGCTGATCACTTCACGACCCATCCTTCCGCTGGCACCCATCACTGCTGTTTTTTTCATTGAATCAATCCTAAATTGTTCATTTCACCTTCCAGCACCAAAGTGGCTTTTTTGCTCATGGTGAGTAAAGGCAGGCGCATTTCAGGAGAGTCAAATATTCCCATTTTATAAAGAGCCATTTTTATTCCTGTCGGATTTGGTTCACTATAGACCGCGTCCAAAAGGGCTTGATACTTTGTCAGATACTTTTCGCTGACATAAGAAGTGCCTTCTTTTGCCTGAACAAAGAACTCCTTCAATTCCTTTGGAATAATATGAGAAATCACTGAAATCACTCCATCACCACCCTGATTGCATAAATCTATACATGTAGGATCATCACCACTAGTGATTGTAAACTCAGCTCCCACAGCCCCTCTGATGGCCTGACCAAACGAAACATTCCCTGTGGCCTCTTTGATACCAATAATGTTGTCTACCTTTGAAAGCGCCGTGATTGTCTGCTCATCCATACTGACGACTGTTCGACCAGGAACATTATAAAGCATAATTGGAATATCCACTGATTCAGCAACTTTTGAGAAATGAGCCAGCAAGCCTTCTTGGGTTGGTTTATTGTAATAAGGGACAACAATCAATGCCGCATGAGCCCCCCACTCTTTAGCTCTTTCGGTCGCCTCCACCGTTTTTGCAGTGGAGTTAAAGCCCGTCCCCAAAATCAGTGGAAAACCGTCACCGGCTTCAGACCTCGCCACATCAAAAAGCCTATGAGCTTCTTCAATATTTAGGGTCGGACTCTCCGCTGTCGTACCATTAACTACAAACCCATCAATACCATTTTCCAATTGAAACTGGATCAACCTCTTGAAACTCGAAAGGTCAACCTCACCCTCAACAAAAGGGGTGGCCAAAGCCGTTATTACTCCTGAAAATGGATTCATTCTTCGTCCTCGTCATTTTTGTGTTTGTTCTTCTTAAGCGATTGAAAGTCAGGGGTCAGCTGCCGACTCGCTTTAGTAAAAGTGGGGTGTCCTCGCCCCAGCCGAGGTGCTTGCTCCGGCGGCAAAGGGTCACCTTTAACTCCACAGCCATTCAGAACAAAGTTCATTCCAGAAACGACGAGAACATTAATTAACCACGGTTTCATCACTATCAGCTCCTGACCTTTTCAAGGCCTTTTCGGCTTCAGATATATACATACAAACAACACTGGATTTCCTATAGTCTCTCTTTAATCGAGGTGTCATTTTTTTGCAAATTGTTATGTATTTCTCTAGGTAAGCCCCTTGAATATAACCATCCTCCGGATCTAACTTCCACCTCCAATACCAAAGCTCTGGGTAGGAGGGTTCAACCTCAGAGGCCTCCCTGAGCATTTCAAGCCCTTCTTTCACTTGATCATTTTGAATTTTGGATCTGGCCATAAGAATTTTTACGACAGTGAGCTTAAGTAAAGGAGAGTCGACCTCCTGTTCATTAAGTTTTTTTGAAATCCCTTCAAAGTCGCTATTGCAGGCCATGATTTGCAAACCTATAGCCTGAGACTCTATCATTTTATTAAAAGCTTTGAGGGCCTCTTTGTTCCACCGGCTGGCCTCTACACAGTTTTTTTCTTTTAATTTCAAAAGGCTAAGTGAATTAAGAATTTTCAAGTTAGGACCCTCATCATTTAGAGAGGCTCTGTATTTTTCTTCCGCAAGTTCTGGGTTTGTCTCGTTCATGGATTCACCGAGCTCAAACAACTTTTGACCTGATTCGGTAATAAAAAATGTTGCCAGTTTTTGACCTTCTCTAAGAAGCCGTTGACGATTTTCTGCCTCCTTCTCGCTGCCAATAAGATCATTAACCATAGACAGTGCTTTCTCTCTTTTTCCTGCCAATAACAATTCTCTGGCTTTCTCTATGCTTTTTACTGTCGGCTTGGGCTCTGCAAAAGTGTGAGCACTCAAACAAAAAGCGGCTCCGATAAGGGCCGCTTTTTTATATTTTTGCAAATATAAGTGCTTTCGAATCATCAAAAATTTTAGTTCTTAGTAAAGCTCGTCAATTTAACAACAACTTGGCCAAACTGACTGGGAGCCTTTTGCTGAAGTAAACCAGCAATAGGAATAATATTGGGGTTGATCCAAGCCTCAGAGGTCTGATTTTTATCCAAGTCTCTAATTTTTACATAGATACAGTCAAATGTTCCAGCTGGAACGGTAATGTTGGCTTCGCTCATTTCTTCAATTTCAGAATTATTTTCAGGAACCTCTTGCTTCTGACCATTGACAATCATTGTAATGATACTACCATCATTTTTATCAAAAAGAATTTCTACCTTTTGCTTTTGTCCCATCAACTCCACATTTTGCTCTACCCAAGGACCCTCAGACACCCACTCACGCACATGCATGACCATGGTCCCTTTAATAAAGCCCATATCAATTGAATAGTTGCCTGTGTCGCCTACTTTCCAGTCAAGTTGAGTCAGCTTGTGCTGATTCATTTCAATCAATTGGTTCGCGGAAAAGATGTACCCATCCGTAGCAAAAGAGGCCTGTGCAGAAAATGCAAATATAGCGGCTAAAATCCATTTCATAATATCCCCCTCCATTGGAGTTGTAATTTGTTTAGAATCCCAATCAAATCATAGGGTGGAAGAGCCGTAAAGAGGATAATTTCAAAGCCTCC
>JAUILT010000163.1 GCA_030432925.1 Bdellovibrionia bacterium
GACGCTACACTCCTTCCAGGGCATAAGACTTTCCTCCTATGCCAAAAAGTGTAACCTATGTGTCCGGTACAAAGTGTTACCCAAGTGTCGGGTCACTCACACCTAGAGAAATTGGTCAAACCCATAAAATCCCTAAGAAAATTCAAATTCGCCTGGCGTAGTATGGACGCTCCCGGTGCAGTCGGTGCAAAGACGCACACAAGAGGGGAGCACAAATGAAAAATCTAAGTGAACTCAATAAATACATAAGACATTACAAAGGTGATGGGATCAATCATGAGAAGCAAACCTTCACTGGATTATTCTCCCTGACTCCTCTACTTGATAAAAAAGGCTTCGAAATAAAATTCAAAGCTGTCGGAAACGACGGAACTGTTTATCACGAAGAAAAGTCTCTCCTAGCCCCCTCGATGGATGAAAAGCTTTGCCTTTGGAATTTCAATTCGAACACTCCTGGACTTGTACCCCACGAGCTTAAAAATACAGAATCTCGCAATGGCAGCCTTATGACATTTGTCTTCGGTTTCAACGACACCAACGATAAAAATGCTTTCCGTGAAGAAGTAGCTTTCGACTTGTGGGAGAGTGGAGAGGTTTCATACACCTACTCTTGGGGTCTTCCCGGTGGAGATTTCCAAGAACGCTCGGGCGTGAAAATGAAACCTCAATCTGACCAGACACTCTCTTGGCCAGAAACTGTAGCAAGTAAACTCCAACGGTCTTTTCAGCTCTACTCTGACCTTATTGATTTCATTCCTGAAGAAGCTCTTTCTCAAAAGTTACCAGGTTTGCCATCGAATACGGTGGGACAACAATTATGGTGTGTAGTGGGCGCAAGAAACAGTTACTTGAAAGCACTACGGGTAGGAGAATGGCAAGGCTTTGAATGCCCTCTGGCTTGGGATAAAACCAATTCAAAAACAGAGGTAAAAAATAATCTTGAAGCTATCGCCAATGAAATCACTAGCTTCTTAAAAAAATCAAGTGAGGAAGTTTCTAAAGAAATACTCACAGACTTGCATGAACATGAAATCCAACATCACGGCCAACTCGTTCGCTATCTCTATGGACTGAAGCTAGGGGTTCCTGAAAGCTGGAAGAAGCGATACAGCTTAGACTGAGAGGACCAATGAAACAACATTCGAACTCATGGCACAAAACCCTCTATGGCGATCATTTCGCAAAGTTTGGTTTAGACTCCAAAGCTCGTCATACACAGGCCAAGGAAGAAGCTAAGTTTCTAGTCGATTGCCTGAACTTAGAAAAAGGCTCCAAAATTTTAGATGTTCCGTGCGGCACTGGCCGCCATACGCTCGCTTTTGGGAAGCTTGGCATGAATGTGGTCGGTGTGGACATCAGTCCTTCATGCTTAAAGCTCGCTCGTAAAAATGCCAAGGGTCACAGAAATATCAAAATCAAGTCCGGTGATATGGGAAAGCTCTCCTGGGCAAGGGGCCAATTTGATCTCGTGACAAATATGTTCTCTAGTTTTGGCTACTTCAAAACCGAAGCTGAAAATAAAAAGGTTCTATCTGGCTTTAAAAACTCGCTGAATCCTGGCGGAGCAGTTGTAATTCAGACAATCAATCGAGAATGGCTACTCACTATCTTTGACCCGGCAAGGTGGGGAGAAAATAGTGAATACTACTGGCAAGAAGGCACTCGTTACGAACCTGATACCAAATATGTCGAAGCTAATAGAATGTTCATCCACAAAAAAACAGGCATGGGTGAGCAGTCATACAATCGGATGAGAGCCTATTCGATTCCTGAAATGAAGAATTTGATGAAGGCAGTGGGACTCACCAAAGTAAAAGTTTTGGGGGACATTGACGGCGGCAAGGCTGAACGGAAAACCTCCAGTCATCCCATTTACATAGGATTTAAAGGAAACAAATGACAAAAGACCAAACCCTCATAAAAACTTTTTGGCAGTTGATGAGCAACCAGGAATGGGAGTCTGTTAAAGGTCTACTTCATCCTGAGTTTGTAGCAACATGGCCTCAGTCCAAAGAAAAAATGATTGGGCCTGACAACTTTGTCAACGTGAACAAGCATTACCCAGGAAACCACAAAATCGAACTCATCCACATGAGCGAGGCCGACAACAAGGTCTTCACAACGGTATGGATTGAAGCCGACACTGGCCAAAAAACTTTTGCTAATTCCTATTTTGAAATTAAAGACGGAAAGATCTTTCGAGCCGAAGAGTATTGGGCTGAACCTTATGCTGCCCCTGAATGGAGAAAACAGTGGGTCGAAATCTATTGATGAATTTAAACTTCATTTTGGTTTCCTTATGCCTTTCTGGTTGCGCCACTCAATCACTCGCCAATCCTTCTAACTTCAAGCCTTGCCAAGCAGATAAACCACGCCAAGAAGCAAGGTCCAAAGAACTCCAAGAAATCGTAAAAGCCGATCAGGATGATCGAGAGGACTTTTTTAAAAAGACTTCTGAGGAATTGCAAGAAATGGCTCATCGAGATGTTGAGCGAAGAAAGCGAGTCAGGGAAATCTTCGGAGAAGGTTTTTTTTTGAAGGCAGAAGACTTCGCTTTTATATGAAAGCAAGTTGAATTTGAATAAAGTTGTCCATTACCTCCGCTAGGAAGTTTTGGTTCAGCAACTTG
>JAUILT010000164.1 GCA_030432925.1 Bdellovibrionia bacterium
ATGTGAGTGTGGGGTGTGAAACATGATTCCCCGAAAGCAATAACACTTATGTAGAAAAATTTTTCGACAGAGAGTCGGTGGGAAGCAGCAAGATTTTTTTTCTTTAATCCTTGCCACCAGTTGAGATATTGAGATGACCAACTGATGGTTACATGGCACAAGTCCGGGAGAGCCTCCACCAGAAAAACGCCCGTTCCAAAAATATATTTTCTTCGGACTTCATAGCAGTATGAGCAGTCTGACCTTTTACAAGGGTGGTGAGGCGCACAAATCCATGTACTATTAGCCGTATTGTTTTTCTTGAAATAGGTTTGATCCTTCAATTTTCATATCTCCTTGTAATTGAACCGTCAAAAACAAGAAGGTTTTAAAATGAATTCTCAATGGGCGTCCGAGGAAGACCCGCGTGGGAACCGTGTATTTGGCGTGTGAGCGGCTATATGCCCAGATGCAGGCGGAAGTTACCTTTTCTGCCGGGAACAGGAATGATGATATAGCCCCATAATGGTGAGTCTCTGAACTTGTGCCTCAGCTCATAGTTAGCCGTATCAGGAAGGCACTTTTCAATCAGGATCTTTTGGTGAACTCCGGGACTTTCCTGTGGGTACCATTTCAGGAAATCCTCAAAAAGGTAGACAAGCAATGGAAGTTGCGTGGGGGTGAGGGGAATTGTTTCATCAACATAAAACAGGGTCAGACTGTCTTCATCAATGCGAAAAATATGTTCAATAATCTCTCGTCCATTGTCATGATCCATAACGTCTTTTCGGTCAGTTGCCTTGGGTATTTTAAGTCTTAACTTTGGACAGTATTTTCTCGGGGGGAATTCCATAGAGTGCAGAGAGTTCAAGAAGTGTTGCGAGGGTAATGTTCTTTCCTGCTTCAATCTTTTGGAGGTGTCTCCATGATTTCCAGCCGTGTTCTTCTGTCTCTTCCAAGGTCCAGCCCCTGCGCTTCCGTATCAACCTCAGCTCAGTGCCAAGGGCCTCAAGGTATTGCTCTTTGTTTATCCCCCTGCCCATATTCAAGATCGTCTCAATTACCACCGATAATAAGTACGCCTTAAAAGTGGTATAAAGTCTGGATTCAATGGGGTGGAAGCAATGAAAGAGTCACAAGGCCCAGGGGTTTTTCTGATACTGGCAATGTCAGTGGTTCACTTTGGTGTCTTTGCTTTTATCAATGCCAACATTCAGGCACGACTGACCCATGAGATTCTACAGCCCAAAGACTATTGTTTGGATAACAAAGAGACCAGTGATAGTGAAAGACCAGAGGGGTTGGATGATTATTTGTACCCCAATAGATACTCCATAGAAGATGCCCCAAAGAGTGATAGATTCATGATTGACGATGTCGGGGGTTGCCGGACCTACATCAATGAGTGTGCATACAAGCGGGAGAAGGACCGTATGCTCCACAATAAGCAGTCTCCTTGGCCCGGAATACTTGTTTCCATCGCGTTGTCATTGGGGTTGGTGGTTGGCGGTTTATATATATTCTCACTCCACAGCTCGCCCTTTATGAATACCTTCGTGGCCTCTGGAGTAATGGTGGTCACTACCTTTATATATTCAATGGCTTTCTATGGAGCTGCTGGACAGACATATCATAGGTATTTGACCCTTGATTCTGTAGAGAGTGGGCGCTTTCACAGGTCGATGGTGGAAACACAGTTGGTAGACAAGATGAATGGGTGTGTCGATTAATACATTTACTAATTTGTCCCAGTATCTGTACATCCATCACTAAACTAAAAATCTGTGTAAACTATTAAAATCTAACAGTTATTCTATTGCCCAATATCTAATTGAGTTTCGCTTAAAACACATCTAGTTTATAGGTTGTTTCAAGCTGATTGGAGGACAGTTGTCTCCTGAAGAAAAGGAAAAACTGAACGATATTAAAAGGTTCTCGAACTATGACCCATCTACTGCGGATGACTTTATCCAGGCTTTGTCGGGTGCCGTCGAAAAAATATCTTCTCTACCTGAGAGCGTCAGACCAGAGTTGAGAATTCGTTGGGGAAAGGGAGATGCTGAGGGAGAACCACTTTTGATTGAGGGTATTACATTCCCAACTGGCGTCAATCTACGAGACTTCAAGGACGGGGATCGTGGCTTTAGATTTAAAGATTGTGTCTTCAGTAGTAAAATCACAATTTATACTGACTGCATTAATCTCGGATTGTTTTTTGAGAATTGCACGTTTTCTGAGCCTCCATACTTTAGTAGCGGATTTCAGGTTCACAATGGATTTACCCTCGATGGCTGCGGTCCTGATCCGTTAGCACAGTTGGATTTTTCGAATCTAACAATTGTTGGTTTTTTTCAGCTAAAAAATATCGAAGTTACTGGGTCTGTCCAATGGCCTCGGCAAGTAACACGTGGTGGCTTTAGGCTTAAAAATTGCATTTTCAATGAGATGCCTGAATCTGTTTTACTAAATCGATTCAATCAGGCAGACAATGTATGAAAGCAGGCATCGCCTGACTTAACCAGGAATTGGACCTCGAAGGTCAACCTACCAAGGTAGGGTTTTATTGGTTAAGCCAGGCCCTGAAGCGATCTTTAACCAACGCTTCAGAA
>JAUILT010000079.1 GCA_030432925.1 Bdellovibrionia bacterium
AATTTCCCGATCTGGTTTGAAAGTTGTTTTAGTACCAGTTTTGTCAGTTTCTCCCATTTTTTCCAGAGTTGAGAGAGGTACCCCTTTTTCATAACTCTGCTTCCATAAAAAGCCCTCTCTCTTCACTTCTACAGAGCATTTACTAGAAAGAGCGTTCACCACACTGGCACCTACACCATGAAGACCACCTGAAACTTTGTAGGTATCACTATTGAATTTTCCGCCCGCATGCAAAACTGTCATTACAACTTCGAGAGCTGATTTTTCACCGGAATGGGAATCGACGGGAATTCCACGACCGTCATCTTCAATGGTAATGGAATCATCTACATGAATGGTTACATTGATTCTCTTACAAAAACCAGCTAAGGACTCGTCCACAGAATTATCTACAACTTCATAAACCAGATGGTGAAATCCTCTTGAGGTGGTATCCCCAATGTACATGCCTGGTCGTTTTCTTACTGCCTCAAGACCTTCCAGAACCTGAATGGATCCTGCATCGTAATCTTTTTTGCCGGGGTCAACGACTTCCTGATGCTCAGACACTATTAATACCTTTCTTCATTTTCATTGAACGAACTTTTAACGATCTCACCATTAGCAATATCAAAAACCGCAATCTCCTTTTTCTCAAACTTTTGCGGAAAACTCAGTTCCGTGGTCGTTATGAAGATTTGGGAGCTCACACCTTTTAAAAATTCAATCAAATTTGCCCGCTTCCGCAGATCGAGTTCGGAAAGAACATCATCTAAAAGAAGGATAGGGTAACTCTGAAAAACCCTGTAATGATACATGATTTGAGCCATCTTGAAACTTAAAATCAACGCTCTTTGCTGCCCCTGCGAACAAAAAAACCGGGAGTCCTCTTTATTAAATAAAAACTGGATGTCATGTTTTTGAGGCCCTACAAGGGAGTATCCAGAATCAATTTCTCTCTGAGCCAACTCTCTCATTCGTCGATTCAAGGCGTTAAAAACCCAATCTTTTGTTTTATCTCTGGCAGACTCACTGGAAACCAAATAATCCACAGAAATATCCACATTTTCTAGTGATTGACCGGTGATTTCTCTCATACAATCAACCAGTAGTGGTTCTATACTATCGAGAGCCTTCAGGCGCACTACAACTAGTTCTGTGGCTTTTTCCAGAAAAAGTTGATTCATTGCTGAAAGAAGACGAAAACCCTCGTTCTCGGCGATCTCTTGTTTTTTGATGGATTTTAAAAGTCTATTTCTATTCTTTAAAACTTTCTTGAAATTCTGCAAAATTTTTATATTGGTTAATGAATGAGTCACCAAGCAATCATCTAAAAGCTGACGTCGTTGCTCTGGCCCCTCTTTAATAGAAGAAAGACTCTCTGGACTGAAAATCACCATGGGAAAGTTTTTGATCAATTGACTGGAGGAGGTTTTTTTCTGATTTAGGGTTACTTGTTTTTTATTATGGCTTAAATCGAGGCGAACCAGACTTTTCAAGCCTTTATTTTCAATAATTCCCTGAATGACAGCATTTGGAGTTTCCGCTTGCTTGTTGATCAAAGATTGGGTTGTTCCAGGACGAAAACTAGACCCGGTTGTCAGAGTATAAATGGCTTCTAATAAGTTGGTTTTACCTTGGCCATTTTCACCAATAAAAATATTCACTCCACTTTTAAAGCGAATATTTTGTCGGGAGTAATTCCTGTACTGAATCAGTTGAATTGAATCAATAAACATCAAATACGCATGGGCATAACAACACAAGTATAACTCTTGTCGTTGAAAGGCCGTACCAAGCCTGGAGATAACTGATCATTCAGTTCCATTTGGACAGTGTCGTCAGTCATACTTCCTAAGACATCAAGAATGTACTTGGCATTAAAACCAATTTTGATTTCCTTACCTTTATAAGTGACATCGATCTCTTCTTTGGCATCCCCTAACTCTGGATTATTGGAAGTGATTTCTAAACGGTTGTTGGTAATATTTAAAGTAACACCTTTAGACTTTGCATTGGATAGCAAAGACACCCGCTTCAATGAAGAAAGTAAAGCTTCTCTATTAACCACCAGGTTTTCACTTAAATTTTGTGGAATAAGTTGTTGGTAATTGGGATATTTACCTTCAATCAAACGAATCATTAAAATAGTTGTCTCATTTTTAATAATCAGCTGTGAACCTTCAATAGCCATATCAACAGAGTTATCCACAGAATCTAAAATCTTTTTGATTTCATTTAAACCTTTTCTCGGAATAATCACTCCTTGATTTTGCGCCTGGCTTGTACTTTCTGTGGATGTTTTTCTGTCAACCAAACTAAGTCTATGCCCATCTGTTGCCACCATTCGGTAAACAATTTCATGACCTTCAGTACTCTTGGTAAAAAAGACACCATTCAGATGGTAACGAGTTTCGTCATTGGAAACACTATAAATAGTTTTTTCTATCATTTCAGAAAGTACGTCAGATTCAATTTTCATGAAGTCTTTTGTGACAAATGTTGGAAACACCGGATACTCCTCAGGAGAAATCCCAACAATATTAAAAACAGATTTGTGTTGAGTAATTTTCAACCAGTTATTGTCTTTTTTTTCTAAAGTGATTTTACCTTCCGGCAGCTCCTTGACGATTTCAAAAAGGCTCTTAGCATTGACTGCTACTTTTCCAGATTCAAGAACTTCAGCTTCCACTTGGTCGGTGAGGCTGACTTCAAGATCCGTTGCAAATACTTTTAATTGAGCGTCTTCAGTTTCTAAAAGAATGTTCATGAGAACGGGCATAGTGTTTCTTTTTTCAACAATATTTTGGGCTCTTGCAACCAATGCTAGAAATTCTTTTTTCTCAATTTGGAGTTTCATGTTTTGTTCTCCCAATGAACTTTTTTAGGCTCTATTTCTTATTCTTTATTTAAATTTAAAAACTAGTAGTAGTAGTAGGGAAATGGAAAACCTCTTTTAAAGGTTAACTAGCTGTTTTTACTTTGTTTAATATGTGTAAAAAACAGTGTATTTTCTTCCCTTTAACTTTCTCAAACTGTGGACAAAATTTTATCCCCACTTGTTCTACTACCGTTTCCACAGGTTTTTCAACAACCAGTATTCACACCCCTGTGATATTGTGGATACGGGCTTCTAACTCTTCGATATACTTTTTAATTTCAGAATCTTTATTCAGTTGATTATCAATTTTACGCAGAGCACTCATGACAGTGGTGTGATCCTTCTTATTGAAGGCTCTGGCTATGTCCACGAGGGATTTATCAAGATGTTTTTTGACCAGCCACATGGCAATTTGCCGTGCTGTGACAACGGGCTTGGTTCTCGATTTGGAACAAAGATCTCGATAATTAATTTGAAAATGATCAGCCACAATTTTTTGAATTTCTTCAATGGTGATGACAGCTGTATCATCATGAGTAGATAAAACATTTTTAGCCAGGTCCATAGATATCGGCAGTCCTTGAAGGTCTGAAAACATTTTGACTTTATTGAGATTGCCTTCCAATTCACGAATAGATCTTTTGGAGATTTTGGCAATGTAACTGGAAACTTCGCTGGGCAGTCGGATAGATTTTTTTTCTGCTTTATATCTAAGAATCGCAACTCTTGTTTCAAGGTCCGGCATTTGGATGTCAGCAATAAGGCCCCATTCTAGGCGGGTTCGAATACGATCCTCTAACCCTTTGATATCTTTAGGCATTCTATCGGAAGCTACAATAACTTGCTGTCTTTTTCCGAAAAAATCATTGAGAGTATGAAAAAATTCTTCTTGAACAGCTTCTCCACGGCCCAGTACTTGAATATCATCCATAAGGAGAATATCGCACTGATCTCTATACTTGAGACGGAATTTATCCATTTGGTTGCGGCGAATACTGGAGATACACTCATTTAAAAATCGTTCAGCAGAGACATACATTATTGTAAGATTTGGAAATTTCTTACGAATATGGTTTCCAACAGCATTTAAAAGGTGAGTTTTTCCCATCCCTGTAGGCCCCATTAAAAACAGGGGATTGTAATTATCTGAACCTGGGTTTTCGGCAATATTGAAAGAGGCTGCATGGGCAAACTCGTTATTTCGACCGACGACAAATGTATTAAAGGTGTGATCAGAATTTAAAATATCCCAATTATTTCCGCTGCTTGAAGACTTCGTTGAGACATTTTCTGAGGCTGGTCTCCTCCCTTGAGAAAGAGCCGAGTCTATCAGGCTGGGAGGGTCTTCGATCATTTGGAGGCTTTCTTGGTTGCCAGTAACAACAAACTCCACATCAAAAGGGTTGCTATAAAGAGCGGAGATTTCAGCACAAATTCCATCAAATAAGTTCTGTGATATCCAGTATTTATGAAGCTCTGTAGGAACGCCCAACTTAAAACATTTACGGTCCATCCGATCTTCCACCTCGATCAGATGAGTGTCTTTAAACCACATTTGAAGTGGGTGATTATTGACGTTTTTTTGGGTCAGGCTGGATTTGACCTGATTCCAAAACTCCTCTTGTGTGCTCACAAAAATCTCCCCATTTTCCTGCAGATCTATTGAAAATTTGCCTAAAAATCACAATGATTTGGATATCTGTGGATAATTGGCTGGTTTGGTATCATGTATGTGGAAAACTTTCAACAACTTGACGGCCGCTTCATTTTTGTGCTTTATTAGCGCGTCCAAGAAGATGAGGATGAACCGACGTAACTATTTGTCGTAACTGGAGTTTGATATGAAACGTACATTTCAGCCAAGCAGAAAAAAAAGAAAAACAAGTCATGGCTTTAGAAGTCGCATGGCAACAAAAGATGGCCAAGAAGTGCTCTCTCGCAGAAGAGCTAAAGGTAGAAAAAAACTTTCGGTCACAGTGAGTGGCAAATAATAAGAAGCTTCCCAAGCTGAGTCGTCGACACGATTTTGAACAACTTGCCAAGTCTGGAAGAAGAACTCACATCAACTCATGGCTTCTTTTTAATTTTAAAGAAAATAAGCATGGGTATCTTAGGTGCGGGTGGACAATTCCAAGATACGTTGGAAATGCAGTTGTAAGAAATAGAATTCGCAGATGGTGTCGAGAGTTTTTCAGTGAAAAACGACGGAATGCCTGGGACCCAATGATTGATTTGAATGTGGTAATCAGGAAACGTGAAAAAAGTTTTTTCAAGCAACTCTCCCACCAAGAATTCAAGACACTTCTCGACAGAGGTGTCAGGAAGCTGGATCGTAATGTTCACTGATATCAGTCGTTTCCTTTCGATAGGTTTAGTTAATATGTATCAGCTGGTTCTATCCCCAATTTTTGGTGGTAACTGTCGTTTTTATCCTAGTTGTTCAGAATACTGTAAAGAATGCTTCAAAAAATATGGATTTATGAAATCTACGTGGCTGACGTTAGTGCGTCTGTCAAAATGTCATCCCTTCGGGTCATCGGGATTTGATCCTGTGCCGGATAGAAAAAAGTGAGAGTATAATGAGTCAAAACCAAACAGGCCATTTTTTGGATCCAAAGACACTCATTGCCATCCTTATATTAGGTGTGGCTTGGATGGGCTGGCAGTCCTATATGACTCAAAAATATCCTGATTATTATAGCTCTCAACCAACCGAAGAACAGAGCATAGAAGGTCAGGGAGCCCAGACTGTTGGTGAAGTGAATAAAAATTCCGATTCTGGAAAAGTAGAATCTGTGGATACCCAAACAGTAAAAAATGATGAAGTTGCTGCTCCCGAGGTTATTGAGGAAAAAACCCTGATCTATTCTGATAACAATATTTCTTTTGAGCTATCTTCAAAAGGAATGGGGTTTACCAATCTGACGCTTAAAAACTACACCAATCGAAAAGGTGAAAGGCTCACTTTTAACAAGGTTGGCAATGTTTTACCTATGGAAACAAGCGTAGTTGGAGTCAAAAGTAAACTGGATTTTGCGATTGAAAAAGTGGGTGATAACAGGTTTGTTGGAACAGCATTTTTTGATCAGGTGAAAATTGTCAAAGCTATTGAGGTCAAATCAGATGATTTTTTATTTGATACGGAAATTTTAATTTCAGGCGATAGTGATAGGTTTTTAGGATTGAGTGTCAATGTCGTCAAGCCCATGGAAAATATTGAATCCAGCACTTTCACGCCAACATTTGAACGTCAGGAATTTTTTGTCGTCAATGATGGCAGTGATGAACGGGTGATGTTGAGTAAAGAAGAAGCCATAAAAAAATCCTATCCAAAGGTGAGCGTTGCTTCATTAGGGACTCAATACTTCAGTCAATCTTTAGTTGATCGTTCGGAGTTGATTCCGGAGTTTCGGCTGGAAAATAATTCTCAACTGGCAAAAGGAACTTTATTATATTCGGCTCTAAATAAAAAGTCAGATTTCAAGGTGGCCTATCAAGCTTTTATGGGACCTAAGGACCTGGATATCTTGGAAAAAATTGATGGACAGTTGGCTGGCATTATTGATTTTGGAATGTTCAGTTGGCTGGCAAAGCCTATGCTTCATTTGATGAAGTGGTTTCACGATTTAGTGGGTAACTGGGGGTTGGCGATTATTATTCTGACCTTGTTAGTTCGAATGATTGTGCTGCCCTTTACAGTCATGAGTTACAAATCTTTAAATAAAATGAAAGTAATTCAGCCACAAATTAAAACCCTGAAGGAAAAACATAAAGATGACAGTCAAAAATTAAATCAAGAAATGATGTTGTTAATGAAAAACAATAAAGTCAATCCATTGGGAGGTTGTCTGCCAATGCTTTTACAGTTTCCTGTATTTATAGCTTTATACCAAGTATTGGGGCAAAGTATTGAACTCTACCAAGCGCCGTTCTACTTTTGGATTGAGGATTTGAGCCTTAAAGATCCGTATTATGTGCTTCCTGTATTGATGGCAATAACCATGTTTATTCAGCAGAAAATCACTCCTAATACGATGGATCCGGCACAGGCAAAGATGATGATGTTTTTACCTTTGGTATTTGCGCTATTTATGATGTCACTCCCCAGTGGGTTGACCTTGTATATTTTTGTAAGTGCCCTATTTGCGATTTTGCAACAGATGTTTTTTATGAGAGATAAAAATAACCAAGCAGTGGTAACTGCGTAATCAGGAGAAAGTAATGACAGGAATTTTCGGTAAGATTTTTGGGGGAAAGAAAAAAGATTCTGCTGAGCTGACAGTACAAAATGTTATTGAAGAAACTCTTCAAGGGATATTGGAATCCGGTAACTTTGAATTATCCTTTGATGTTGAAGAAGAAGATGGGGAATATTTTGTAGAGCTTTATGGGGATGACGAAGACATCCTTAAGACTAAAGAAGGTCAACTATTAGATGCTTTACAGCTTTTTGCAAAGCGAGTTCTTCAGCATCAGTTTCCAGAGGATAACTTTCACGTCAATCTAGATAGTGGTGGTTTTAGAGAAGCTGCCAATGAAGCTTTGTTGGATCTGGCTGACAAGCTCAAAGGTATAGCTCTTGATAAGGGTAAGTCAGTATATTTTAGAGCATTGCCGCCCAAAGACCGAAAAGTGGTTCATCAGTATCTGGCCGAAGATGGTCGAGTTAAAAGTCGCTCCGTTGGTGAAGGGCATTTTAAAAAAATAAAAATCTATCCCGTAAAAGGAAAATCGTCCCAACAAGTGGATGATCAACCCACTCAGTAAGTATGTCACTTCTAGGCCGTGATGATGAGACCATCTGCGCTGTGGCGACACCGCCGGGTAAAGGTGGTATCTCAGTCATTCGGATCAGCGGCAGTAATGCCTATTCTGTTGTCAGAAAACTGTGCTCGTTTTTACCTAAAAGACCTGAAAGTCATAAAGTTCATTATGGTGTTTTAAAAAATAATGAGACAGACATTGATGAAGTTTTAGTAACCTTTTTTCGGGCAGGCCGATCCTTTACTGGTGAAGATACTGTCGAGATCAGTACTCATGGAAGTCCAACAATCACCTCAATGGTTCTTACTGAATTAAACCAATGGGGTGTTCGCATAGCTGAACCTGGAGAGTTCACTTATAGAGCCTTTATGTCAGGGCGTATTGATCTTGTTCAGGCAGAAGGGGTCTTAAGTGTGATTGAAAGCCAAAGCCCAAGAGCCAATCGTCTGGCTTTAAAGCAGCTTCAAGGCCATCACTCCAACGAATTAAAAACTTTAGAAGATGAGTTAACTTGGGTTCTTGCCCACTGTGAGGCTAATATTGACTTTGCTTCAGAGGATATTGAAACTGCCAGTTTTGAACAGCTATCCAATGTATTATTGCGTAGTCAGAAGAGTATTCAGCAGCTCATTTCTGGATATAAAATCGGCAAGGGTATTCAAGAGGGCCTTTTTATTTTACTCTTTGGCCATCCAAATGTGGGTAAGTCTAGCCTACTCAACAGGTTTGTAGGGTATGACAGGGCTATTGTTACAGAAGTTCCTGGAACCACACGGGATGTTGTGGAAGAAAGTATATGGTACCAGGGCTTTAAGTTAATTTTTTCGGATACGGCTGGAGTGCGTAAAGCAACGGATCAGGTAGAAAAACTAGGTGTTCAAAAATCCTTGGATATGGTTGAGAAGGCCGATAAGGTGCTGTTGGTCCTTGATGCCAGTGAGAAGGTTACTTTGGACCCTCGTCTGACCAGTCTGCCAGAGTTGGGTAAAAAGCTGATTGTCCTATTTAACAAATCTGATCAGTCTATTCATGATAAAAGCTCCCTTGACAGAGTAATGACTGACTTATCTAAGTCATTTGATTTGAGAGACACAGCAGAGACTCCCTTTTTTGAGGTCAGTGCAAAAAGTAACACGGGCTTGGACCAGGTGTTGAGCTACCTTGTGGATGAGTATCAGCAATACTCTGAAAGTCAGGAATCGGCGATTATTTCCAATGTCCGTCATAAGGAGCTGCTCGGAAAAGCTGCAGTCAGTGTGGAAAAAGCTTTGAAGCTTATTCAATCTGGAGACAGCCCTGAATTTATTGCATTTGAACTGCAGTCAGGGCTTATGGCCATTCAGGAAATTTTGGGCAAGAAGTTTGATGATGAGATCATGGACAGGGTCTTCAAAGAATTTTGCCTGGGGAAATAGAGCTATTGAAAATACTGATCCGGCTTGAATTTTTAATGGCTCATTGGAGATTTTTGCTGCGCATAATATTGATTTGTTGTAAAAGAATCCAGTTATTTTATGTGGTTGAGATGTCCTTTGGGAGCTTGAGTGTCAGTCAAATATCAGGTGATTGTAGTCGGTGCCGGTCATGCTGGCGTGGAAGCGGCTTTGGCCAGTGCCAGGCGAGGTGTGCAAACTCTTTTAATCACTAATAATCTTTCTCGTGTTGCCTATATGAGTTGCAATCCCTCGATGGGTGGCCTGGGAAAAGGCCATATGATTAGGGAAATAGATGCTCTTGGTGGGATCATGGGGATTGCCACTGACCAAAATACAGTTCAGTTCAAAAGGTTGAATGCCAAGAAGGGGCCAGCGGTTCGTGGCTCACGTTCTCAGTGCGATAAGGATCTCTATTCGCAATTTGTTTCAGAAAAGGTCAGACATACCAAAAACCTGACAGTTCTTAAAGGGGAAGTCAGTCAGTTGATCTTGGAGGGAAATAGATGCCTTGGGGTGATTGCCAATGATGGAACAGCTATTCACAGCGAGGCTGTTGTTATCACAACGGGCACCTTTATGAAGGCTGTCATGCATTTTGGTTTGAAGCAGGTGGCCGGTGGTCGAATGGGTGATGAGGCCACTGTTGGCCTGTCTGATCAGATGGCTGATTTTGGTTTCAAGGTGACTCGACTTAAGACGGGAACTCCTCCAAGGCTGGACGGCAATAGCATAGATTGGTCTAAATTTGAGCCCCAGTCTGGTGACGAGAGGTTTGTTCCCTTTAGTTTTCAATCGGAAAGAACCCTGCAGTTGCCTCAAGTCCAGTGCTTTTTGGGGTATACCAATGAGAAAACCCATGACATCATCAGAAACAACCTAGACCAAAGTCCTATGTTTACTGGGGCCATTGAAGGGATTGGGCCAAGATACTGCCCTAGTATTGAAGATAAGATTACAAGGTTTGCAGATAAAGAGCGGCATCAGACTTTTTTGGAGCCAGAAGGGCTGAGCACCAACTCTATTTACCTTCAGGGGATTTCAACAAGTCTGCCAGAAAATGTGCAGTATGAGTTTCTTAAAACGATAGATGGTCTTCAGGATGTGCAGATTTTGAAGCCAGGATATGCCGTTGAATATGATTTTATAGAGCCAACCCAAATTCATCACACTCTTGAAACTCGACTCATCAACGGATTATTTTTAGCAGGGCAAATCAATGGAACTTCAGGCTACGAGGAAGCTGCTGCCCAGGGGTTAATTGCCGGAGTCAATGCTGCCTCTAGAGTTTTAAATTCAGAAGAGTTTTTTCTTGGGAGAGATGAGGCCTATATAGGGGTGCTTGTGGATGATCTCGTTATTAAGGGAACCAAAGAACCTTATAGAATGATGACCTCTCGCGCCGAACATCGACTTGTTTTAAGAGAAGATAATGTTTTAGAAAGGTTAGCTCATAAGGGCTATCAATTCTGTTTGCTTACAGGTCTTCAGTGGGAGCGGGTTTGTAAGATTCTTGAAGAACGAGCAGGGTTTAGAAAGAGGCTGGACTCAACAAAACTTTTTCCTAACCAAGAAACTCAAGATAAACTTTGTAAAATTGGAACAGCGGCTTTACAGAAACCCATTTCATTTACGGAGCTATTAAGGCGCCCCGAAGTCAATTGTTTGAAACTGAGACAGCTTGGTTTCTCAGTTTCAGACGATGAATTTGTATACGAGCCCATTGAGATTGACGTAAAATATGAGGGCTACATTAAAAGGCAATTAGAGGTTATTAAACAGGCCAAAAGGCTTGAGGAATTAGTGATTCCCTCCGATCTAGTATTTAGGGATGTACGTGGTTTGTCAGCAGAGGAAGTAGAAAAGCTTCAGAAAATTCAACCCAAATCCCTGGGGCAGGCCCAGAGGATAAGTGGTGTGAATCCTTCAGCGATCCAGGCAATTCTTGTACACCTTAAAGGTAAAAATAGATTGCTTGGGGAGTTAAGTCTTAGTGAATAATTTCGAAGAAAACGAAAAAGTCATCCCAGCAGAACCAACATGGCGTTTGAAGCAATGGTTTCCAGAGTTGGGTGAAGAGGCCCTCGCCCGTCTGAGAATTTTTCATTTGGAACTTTTAAGGTTCAATAAGTCCATGGCACTGATATCTAGAAAGACGGAAGTTCATGCAGATTTGATGCATTTTGCAGATAGTGTGATCGCGGCCCAACATCTATTAAAAGTCACTCAAAGTGAAAGAGTTTTTGATATCGGCTCTGGAAATGGTTTTCCGGGTCTTGTTATAGCAACCATTGACCCAAGGCGTCAAGTAGTTTGTATAGACTCAAATGCAAAGAAAACAGAAGTGATTCGCCATTTGGCTCAGAAAATGCGTTTAGAAAATGTAGCTGTTGGTCAGACTCGATTTGAGGATATGAAAGAAGGTATTATTGAATGTGCTATCTCTCGAGGCTTTGCAAGTATTTCTAAGACCCTTTTAATGGCAAGAAAGCCGATGGCAAAAAATGGTGTTTACTTTCATATGAAAGGCACTCATTGGGTGCGAGAAGTCGCTGATATCCCCTCTCAGATATGCTCCTTTTGGTCTCCCAAACTGGTTGCGGATTACTATTTACCTGAGGGAGGGCACAAACTCTCCCTGGTAGTTACCAGTCGAATAAAATAACCCTCAACGCCCCTCCCATCTACCGACAGAAATGTTCCACGTGGAACATGTGTCTAGTGCCCACCTCCACTCGCAGTCGTTTGAGTGTCCTGTTGGGAGTTGTACTGCTTGACTCGGTCTTTGAGTTTGGGAACTCGCAATGACCAACTGGACTTTGCTTGTCTCAGTTGTTTATTCGCTTGATAGGCTTCAAACTCTTTGGGGTTGGGCCATGCTTTATCTTCTGAAAATGCCTTTTCATAGGCAACCCTAGCCTCAAATTTTCTCCTTTCTAAGCGAATTTTATAATATTTAAAGTTTTGTTCAGCGCGCGCGAGCTTTATTTTTGCCTCTCGTAGTCGCTTCTTGGCAAGCGCTTGATCCTTTGTTCTGGGCTCTACACGGACCAGATTTTCTTCTTCTTCGCTCACTGCTGCTTGAAAACTTGAAACATCTTTTTCTAAATCACCTACGCGACCTTTTAAATCAAGATAAATAGGGTCTAAAAGTTCTGGGTTGGGGTTGTGTTTTGAGCACCCAACCAGAAAAAGAGGCAAAATAACTGTTGAGAAAAGTAATTTTTTACCAATCTGATACATTTTATATAGACTCCCCATGTTCCACGTGGAACAATCGGCAAAATTCTCTTGAGAGTTTATACCAATTCAATTGGAATTTCTCAGGGTTTTTGGGGTTGAAGTTGAACTTTCTTAGTATTAAGGCTTCAGTGAGGTGTTCATGGCCAGAGTTATTTGCATAGCTAATCAAAAAGGCGGGGTTGGAAAAACCACTTCATCAGTGAATATTGCGGCCGGGCTTGGTCAAATTGGAAGAAAAGTGCTTATCATTGATATGGACCCTCAGGGGAATGCCTCTAGCGGGTTGGGTGTGAAAAGATATGAAACCCAAGAAAAGTCTATTTATCATGCTCTCATTGGAGAACAACAGCTGAAAGACATTATTCAGCAAGTCAGTGAGCAGGGCTTATCTATAGCAACAGCAAACCCGGACCTTGTAGGTGCAGAGATAGAGCTTGTTGATATGCCGCGTCGAGAATATCGATTAAAGGAAGCTATTGCTAGTGTCGCAGACGCATTTGACTACGTACTTATTGATTGCCCACCCTCTTTAGGCCTACTTACGGTGAACTCCTTAACGGCAGCGGATAGCTTCTTAGTTCCTCTTCAGTGCGAATATTACGCCCTTGAGGGTCTTTCACAGCTACTCAATACTGCAGGGCTCATCAAAAAGGGGTTGAATACTCAGTTAAAGATTGAAGGTATTTTACTGACAATGTTTGATACCAGAAATAATTTGAGTCATCAGGTTGTCTCTGAAATCAAAGCCCACTTTTCAGATAAGGTGTTTGAGTCTATTATTCCAAGGAATGTTCGATTGAGTGAAGCTCCGAGCCATGGGCAGTCTATTTTTGAATATGATCCAAAATCTGTAGGTGCAAAGAAGTATCTCGCCTTGGCAAAGGAATTGGATCTTCGGGTTTATGGCTTTCAGAAAAATAGGCCCACTCCTCAAATGGTAGAAGAGGTGAACGAAGGAGGTCTCAGTGTCTAAATCCACGCAAAGCAATGAGAAAAAAAATGTAAAAAAACAAGCCTTGGGACGTGGTCTGGAAAGTCTCTTAGGGGCTTCTTTAGGTGTGGAAGAAGGCCTTGTGTCTGAAAAAACGATAGAAAAATCAAAGGTTTTTAATGCTACAGAAAAAGTAGAGTTTCAGGCCAATAAGGAATTGGCTCTTGCAGAAAGTATTATTGAACCCAATAAACAGGAGAAAAAAGAGGCTGTGCCTTACCTTCCAGATACGGCAAGAGTTTGGCAGGTACCTATTGAGAAGCTCAAAGGAAACCCTCATCAACCTCGAAAAGACTTTGATACACAGTCACTGAAAGA
>JAUILT010000080.1 GCA_030432925.1 Bdellovibrionia bacterium
ATGCATGTATATTAAATTTTTTTGGATTTTTATCAGGTCAAGGGTCAGTTATTTCCTGGAGTGCAGCTCATCTTTTCCATCATGATCACTCTGATTCTAACCAAGATATTCATTCGCCAGGACTTGATGGCTTTTGGTATGCTTTTTTGGGGTGGTATATTTTTGAAAGCCCAAAGTTGGCAGGGCTTTCGCTTCGGAGATTAGATTTAAGCTTATTAAAATCTCCAATACACCGTTTTTTATATCGTCACTATTACAAGGCTTATTGGGGGGTGATTTTATTGTTATTGGCCCTTGGCCTTTACGGTACAGTATTATCCCTGATATATGCTGGCCTTATTTTCTTTTATGAAGTTAACATCATTGACTCTATTTGTCACTGTAGAAAAATGGGTTATCGCAATTATGATACTCATGATAATTCCGTGAATAACTGGTTTCTTGGGCTTGTGACCTGGGGAGTGGGGTTTCACAATAATCATCATAGGTTTCCTAAATCTTGGTTATTTCAAAAGCATTGGTATGAAATAGACCTTGGCGGATACATTGTCTACCTGATCAAAAAAAATGAAATGTCAGAGCTTGAGACACAGGTAAATAGAAAGAATAACTTTTAATTCTCATCAAAGTCTAAGGACGTCTTATTTGGAGTGGAAAGGGTTTCGGAGTTCCACTAATTTGCGCCCAGCAGATCCACTGCCAGCAAGAGGGTGAAGTGGGGTTTGGACAAACCAGAGTCCTGGACTTTGGCACTTTGAAGGCGAGGCCTGTGGCGCTGCTTGCACCCTTTGAATATGAGCGAATAATTTTATCCGACTTTCGTAAATTAGAGATAAATACAAATTCAGAGAGCAAGTCACTTTGTAATAAAAATTGAACTTGATGTTGAAGCATAGTTTGCAATCGAAATGATAAAGATTTTCCAAATACTCTTCTCATACTTGGCAGTTTCCATACGCGAGATAAGCATCTAAAAGTATGTGGACCATAAAATTCTCTATTTTGTAATGTTGAAATCATAACTGGTCTACCGTGATAATACGACAAACTAATTAGTTTGTGCTCTTTCCAATCAAATCCAATTCCATAATTTTCCTTTAGAGGGTCTGATGTGTTGCGGGCAAGTTCTAATAATATTTTTGCATCTTCTATTAAGGAACTTTTTGAGGTAAAACTTTTCACTACGACAGAAGGGGATATTTGGCTTGAATAAAGTACGTTAGGTTCCAATGGTAATCCTCACTACGGATTTCAAATTGGCCAACACTGTTTGGCAAACTCATTATTTTCTTTGTTGGCCAATATTAGGCCTCTTAACTTCTTTTTTGGAATTGCATGTACTATTAAATGAGTGCGGGGTGTGCTAGAGAAATTTATAGCCCAATGCTCTTTACTATTATTCATCCACCACAAATCACCTCTAGAAATTGGCACAATACGATTATGATGAATAAAGAAGTATTTTTCACCTTGATCAACTGAAATATGTAATGAGTTTAGTATATTATAAGAAGAAAATTCATTTTCAGACTTTCTTCTTTCTGGGATGTCTTTATGAGGCAGGACCTTTCCCCCAGACAATAAAATCATAACTCGTACAAAACCCAAATAAAAGTAATTACCCAATACATCATTTATATATTGAGTAGTAATAGGAAAGTGTTGAGTTGCGTTTGTCCACTTAAAACTCCTGTATTGACGAATCTGTTTGGCATATTCTTTACCAAAAGCCCCTAAAATTCCGTTAATTATCAGATGCTCTTTTTTGCCCGTGGGATTTCTAAGCGCAGTTCCGAGCCATAAAAAATCGTACTCCTGCTGACTGTCAGTTACGGCAAACCCTAAATGTTCATTTGTTAACTGAGAAGATTCGTCAGGGTCTCTTGGGCGGCTAAAAATTTTAGGAGAAGTAATTAGACAATTATTAATTTCTTCACGTACTTCTGGAGGAGGAGATGGAACAAACTGCCTTAAGTTACATTGTGCCGTTTTAGAAATAAAGTCTATCCATGGATCGTTGTCAGTTATCATTTATGGCCCCATTTGCAATTCTACCCTTTATTTTATTTAAAGTATTAACGCAAGCTGTTTATATTCGTATGTACTCTTCTCTTTGTTACTGATATGATACAAAAAACATGCCGCAAAGCTAACAGAAAAAATGAGTTTAGTTACACAAAAGTCTAAGCGAATATTGTTGTTGAAACTCATATTGTGGGCAACTCTAGTATTTGGATTAGCTTCATGTACCTCTCATAAATTATTGAAACTTTGTAATTTATCCGTGTATATTCCTGGAAATTACTTGAATGAGCGAAAGACTCCTGTTGCTAAAGCGTCTCCAGGCTACTTTCTTGTGACTTCGCTAAATAATAAGAAAGGTCTGGAACAATATTCTTCACGGCTAATTGATAATAATGGGTTGGTTATTCATCGGTGGGTATTTGAGAGGCGTCCTTTCTATGCAAAGCTCAATAAAAATGGGGATCTATTTGTTTCATTTATTACAAAAGATGCAGAAGGTTTACCATCTCCAGGGGGAACAGAATTATTAGAGGCATACTCTTGGAGTGGGCAAAAACTTTGGAGTTATAGCAACTCACTTATGCATCATGATTTTACTTTAATGCCAAATGGGAATATTGCGATTCTTCAATGGAAGAAAATGCAGAAAAAATATCGAAAAATTTTGGCAAAGCGTGTTTTTCCTAAAAGGCTTCCTAAAACTATTTGGACAGATAGCATTGTTGAAATTGATAGGAGAGGGAAAAAGATTTGGGAGTGGGATACATCTGAAGTTTTAGTTTTTGATCAGGGGGAAAAAACAATAGCTACTGATTGGAGTCATGCCAATAGCTTAAATTATGAGCAAGCTAACCCATTTGGTGAAAATTCGGTTTTTTTAGTAAGTCTGAGAAACCTTAACCGCTCGTTGGCAGTTGAGAAGCTCGGAAAAAAAATATTATGGGATTCAAAAAAGTTAACTTCGACCCAGCATGATGTCAGCTTGGTGGATAAAAAGAACATTTTATTATTTGATAATCGATTTAACTCCTCTCAAAGTCGCGTAATTTTAATTGATCCAAAAACGAATAGAATACTTCGGGTGATTGATGGGGGTAATGATTTTTTTTCAAAATTTCAGTTTAATGCATCTATAGTTAGTGGAGCACAGAAGTTAGAAAATGGGAATATACTAGTTAGTAATGGCGTCCTGGGTCATGTATTTGAAGTGAATAATGAGAATACTAAAGTGTTTGAATTTTTTAATAATCGAGAAAAACCTGGTCAGGAGATTTGGCCTTACGATGGTTTTTTTAAGGTAAAAAAATATTCCAAAAATTACTTTTCTGATCAGGTCCAATCAAAATTGGTCATATGTCAGTGATTTTTTATAGGCAAATAAGCGGAAACCTTAATGAGTTGTATTGGCCTAATTTGAGACAATTTTCATGTAAATTATTGAATTTTCAGTTATAGTCCGGGTATATTATATCATGTATTTGGCAAGTGGTAAATAATATTGGAGGGGCTATTGTTGAATACTCGACGTTTTTTTCTTGGAATTACAGCAATAGGGCTACCGATATTTTTAAGTGGGAGATTAAAGTCAGGTTTGAGTTTGGTTGAGATTTTTCAGCTAAAAAAAAGGAGCTTAAAAACTTCAATTGGACATCATGTAGTAGATGGATTTACTGTGAGTCGTGAGCTACGGCTACCTTTCGCGATGAGTTATGGTGAGTTTTTGAGGTTTACGGAGAGCACTCATAACTGGAATGTTATAGACTCTGAAACCTTGAAAAGTTATCTTGCAGGAGACCTTGTGGGTTTCACTTTCGAATTTTCAGGTAGTTGTGCCCACTCTAAACTGACTTTTCGAAATAAAAGCTCCTGGGAAAAATTTGCTCAATCAATTGGTCTTGATTGTCCTGAACGGTCTCGAATTGCAAATATAAATCTCTTGAGCTAGGTGGGTTTGAATACCCTATTAAGTACTTAGGAATTGGGATCTGTGTTATTTCTTTGGATTGGTCAAATTTTCTCTATTGTTCCTCTTCTTTTCTTCCAGGTCTGCATGGGACAGTCATCCACGGGTATTTCTAATATTAAATCTAGTCTCATTTTTGAAAAACAACCAAAAGGGAAAATTCGCGTTCTTGAAAGTTTTTTGGCATTTCAAAGTTACAAAACTTCGAAACTTAACCGGGCGGATATGCAATTTGTGATCTTTGAGTACGAGAAAAACTGTAAGCTTGTCGAAAATTGCTCCTTCTCATCATTTTTAGTTAAAAACCTGTGCTCAGATGAAAGAGGTGATATTGCGAAAGAAGAACTCTGGAAGTTCTTTTTACAAGGTTTACAGCCTGTTCAGAAAGTAAAAGGTTTATTTGAAAATTGTCCTCAAAAAAATGAAATAGTTTTTGAGATGTATTTGCGAGCATTTACGTATTTTTTACGGCTTAAAAATATTGAAATGGCAGATCTGTATTTAAAAAAGCTTTCAAGCACTCAGACACCAAACAGAAATACATTTTTGATAACAAGTAAATGGACTACTGACAAACTACTTAAGATCAAACCTTTTTATCTGAATAGAACTCGTCAATATTTGAAGATCATACTTAAGCATTATGCATTTAGTAATTATAAATTTAAAAAAAAGATAAATACATACCAACAAGCCTGGATAGATAGTTATATTGAAGCCAGTATAGCTACTGATTCACACCATTTAACAATGGGCATGGTTTCTATTTTTGAAAGTGACCCGGGTAAAAAAATTGCGAATCTTATGGGCGGAAATCTGAAAGTTTTTTCCTCAGTATGTGAATACTATATGTATAAGAATCAACTGAAAAAGTGTGAAAAATTAGCTGTATTGATCAATAATTCAGAACAAAGTTTAAATTCAAGATTTATTTTTTCAAAAATTCGTATTAGTAGAAATAAAGGTTTAGTTAAAGAGGGGCTAAATCTAGTGGAGAGCGCAAAAAAAACTTCGAGCTTTCAAAAAGGCCAAATGATAAAAGCTCTTTTAACTCTACAGGAGGCAGCCTTATTGAGTGATGCAGGTAAATTTATGAAAAGCCAATCATTAACCCAAAGTCTTCTAAGAATAAATCAAAAAAGCAATTATATTGATACCAAAATGTGGGCAATGGTCCAAATGATGAGCAATCAAGTTTCTCAAAATAACTTCATTGAAGCACTTAAAATATCATCAAATTTAGAGATATTATTTAAAAATGAGTATAATGGATCCAATTTAATAATATTTTGGAATAATCTCTACAAGGCCTACGCTTTTGCAAGGCTGGGTAAAACAGTAAATTATAGTATGAGTTTAGATAGGATAGGGTCAAACGTACAGGAGCTGCCTTTTTTAAAACCTTTTTTAAAAATAGCAAAAATTTTTATGATTAAAGATCCAAAAAAGAAAATATCTACTTTTCAAAGTGTGGAGAGTGAGATTGGTGGGCAGTTCCCCGAAGTAAAGCAGTTGAAGAGTTTTTTAATTAACTAGGACATGTTCGCAGAGCTCTAGTTATGAACTAATAGTGACTATATGAGTTTTGTAGTTTGAACAAAGTCAAGAGTTTCACAATAATAGCCACCAATCAGCCATTGTCTTTTTCACCCAGTGGGTGGGAGGCTTCCATGACTCGGCTAAGTCCGCTCAAAGAAAGGTGCGTGTACTTTTGTGTGGCCGCCAATGATTGGTGCCCTAAAAGCTCCTGTAATACTCTCAAGTCAGATCCGCTAGAGAGAAGGTGAGTGGCAAAGCTGTGCCGTAAGGCATGGGGGTTCAATGGCTTTGAAAGACCAGCTCGTATGCCGGCACTTCGGACTTTTTCAAAGGCTGTCCTGGGGTCCATAGGTTTTGTGGCAGTTAATATATAGACATCGTTCTCATTTTTATTTTGGTGCTGGGTTTTTAAAAAGTCGAACACCCTGCCCGGTATGGCCACCCATCTTTGCTTTCCACCTTTGCCATTAGTCACTAGCAGAGATGACTGGCCCCATTGGATGTCATTCCATTTTAGTCCACAGGCTTCACTGACACGCAAACCCATACCATAGAGAAGGTATACTAAAGTTAAGTCTCTGGTGGACTCTACGATTCCGCTCGAAATTTTTACTTTTAAAGAGGAAATTAATGATTGTATTTCGTCAACAGATAAAAAGTGGGGAAGTTTTTGTGGGACCTTGGGAGTAGGAATTCTATGAGAGACGTCAGCCTCTATATATTCTTTGCGGGCCAGCCATTTACTAAAGCTTTTCAGTGTGGAGAGTTTGCGGTTACGACTGCTCGCAGACAATGGGCTCCACAGTTGAAGGGCTTCAGAGACTTTTTTGAGGAAATACATTGAAGTGATGGGTTGAGGAGAAAGTGTAGCCAATGGAGAGAAAATTTGACCTCTCATCAAAAAAATTTCCGGCTGTTTTTGCTGATTCAGCTTGAGTCTATACCCATTTTTGTCAGCTAAAAACTGATTAATGTCTCTGGCATAAGCGCGGAGGGTGTGCTCAGAAGCACTCTCCATGGATTTGAGGTCTTTGAGGAATAAAAGCCCCAAAAAAATGACATTTTTTGTCTCTTCCAGAGGAGGACTCATACCAATATAGTATTGGAATTACTTACAAAATGCATTGCAAAAAAAACTTGCATAAAAAAGGGGCATTTGATAGAACCCTGTGTCAAGCCGCAGGCGTAGAGAAGGAAAGAGAAAGACCAAAGTGGTAATGCGGTGCCACTTAAAGCAACATCAACTTGTTTAAAAGGGGCAGGACGTATGTCAGGTATGGATAAAAGCTCAATACTTTCGCCGAGTGGTGAGAGCACTAGCCTTCCCGGGGCCAATCGGAATAACACGAGCACGGGCTCTTCCACGGAAAGCAAAAAAATTGTTTATAAATCAGAGGTGATGCGGCAGCTAATGAGAATGGTTGATCGTGTGGCCCCGTCCAACGCAACAGTACTTGTTTTGGGTGAAAGTGGGACAGGTAAAGAACTTGTCGCCCACGCCGTTCACGAAAGAAGCAATCGTCGTCATAAGCCGTTTGTTGCCATTAACTGTGGGGCTCTTCGTGAGACTTTGCTGGAGAGTGAACTTTTCGGTCATGAAAAGGGAGCTTTTACAGGGGCCTACGCTCGTAAGATTGGCTTGGCTGAAGTCGCCAATGGTGGGACTCTGTTTTTGGATGAAATCGGTGAGCTGAGCCCTGGCATTCAGGCTAAGCTTTTGAGGTTTCTTCAGGAAGGTGAAATCTATAGAGTGGGTGGAAAAGACCCCATCCAGGTAGATATCCGATTGATCTCGGCAACCAACAAGGAGCTGGACAAAGAGGTTATGAAAGGAAACTTTCGAGAAGACCTTTTTTACCGAATCAACACTATCATGGTTCACTCTCCTCCTTTGAGAAGAAGAAAAGAAGACATCGGTGGACTGGTGGATCATTTTCTGGCGACCAACCCCAATGGCTTTCTTAATCGTGGACGTCAAATGAGCGAAGATGCTCTAAAGGTTTTGATGAAATATGATTGGCCGGGTAACATTCGTGAACTACAAAACGTTTGCGAAAGGCTACAGATTCTGGCTGAGGGTCATATAATTATGCCTGGCGACTTGCCTGAGCACATCAAGAACCCTGATCACAAAATTGTGATCGATGACTATGATCCAACCATGACATTGCATGAGCTAGAAAAACGCTACATCCTCAAGGCACTGAACTACTTTGATGGAAACAAGACTCAGGCAGCCAACGCTTTGGGAATCACCATCAAGACTTTGTACAACAAACTTCACGAGTATGGTGAGTTTGAAAAATATGCGGTTCATGCAAGACCCACATCAAAAAGCGCTAATGAGTGAGTGTTAAGGGCAAAAAAAATGCCCCCGTGCTGCTTTGAAGAAATAAAATGACATGACCTGGAAGGGGCTCGGCAGCAAGCTGGGTCCTTTTTTTAAAGTGACTGTGTTGTAATCATTTCTTCCCATTTTTTGAAGTTGGGATCTTTTTTGATGCGATCCTCAAAGCTTTCTAGAAGTACGGCTGTTGGAATTTTGAACTTCTTTGTGGCCTCGATGAGAAGCTTCAATTCATATTCACAGGAACCAACATTAAAGTTATCGTCATTTGTGTCATTGAGAACATTGGAAACACAGTGATAAAGAGGGGCGAACTCTTCAGTGGCTACGATTTCAATTTTATTGCGAATTTTACACCCACGAGCCCACCATTTATCGCGAAGCTCATTGCGAACACTCGGGCGAAAAAAGTGACTGTAGCACCCCAACTCTTCTGAATCTCTGTCTTTTAAAAATAGGTGACTTTTGATGCGAATATTGATTTTGCAAAAATTAATAAACTCGCTCACACTGTTTAGGCTTAAGTTATCGGCCAATTTTTCACAGGCTCGGCGGAATTTGGTTTGGAGGTAGTTTTCTGAGCTAGGACCCAAATATTTAAAAGCTCTATTAATTTGAGCCTCCACTTTGGGAAGAGCTTCTTTTAGAAGAGCTTCTGCATTGACCTGTTTGTAGAACCACTTTCCAGATTTAATATCGCCATTTAAAATTTCAACAGCTTCATCTTTAATAGATTTTTTTAATTGCTCTCGCGCCATTTTTTCGGCTTTTTTCTCCAGATGAATTCCTACTATTTTGAGAATATTGGTTATGATTTTTAAAATACCTTTTGGTTTAACATTTACGTCGACCTTAAGGCCTTTGTACCTTAAGTTTTTTAACTGTGGAGCTTTTAAGCGTTCAAACTCCAGCTTTGTCTGCCAGTTTTCATCAGTTTTGGCATAGAAAATGGCACAAAACTCTCCGGAGTCAAAGCTCATTTGTCCAAAATCCACTCTGATATCAGCTTCCGCTTTTAAACGGGTCAGTCCCCAAAGAACTTTCTTTTTTGCTTTTACTCGGGTAGAGGCAACTTCGGCATCCACTTTTAATCCGGGTAGAAAAAAGCAAATTTCTGTTTCAAGAGTCCCTGCGTTGGGCTTCAGTCGAAAAAATATGGTGTCAATAAGGCCATATCCAATATCAACATTTTGGACGGATCGTTTATCAAGAAGCCGTATTTTTCCTTGTCCCGAAGTTTGATGTCGTGACATGTAAATAGGAATTTTTACGGCATCTACGGTGTACTCTATACCATTTTGCTCCCCGCTCACGCCCTCTTGAGGGACAACCATGATCTCTTTGAGGTTTCGGCTGATAATCTTACCTGTGGGAACCTCCCCGCATTTATACTCTTTATTAAGGTCCACATGGCCTTCATTGCGGCAGTCTTTCCAGATCTGCTCTTTGGCAGCCTTATGGGCACTGCCAATTCCGTTGGCCACGGGGGCAAAGCGAACATCTAGATCAGCATAAAACCTCACGAGACCTCCTTCTGCTTCCTCCTCTTCTTTGAGTGCTGGCTGACCTGTCCTTTGGTTGTAGGCAAAAGCATTAATGGTATTGAGGTAGTGTCTCAGATCTTCGTTGGAGGATTGAAAATTCTGGATTTCAGAAGAGGACTGAGACTGATAGCCCTGACCACAGCCATAGAGACAAAGACTTAAAAAGTTCAAAAGTAGAACTCTATGAAAAGCGGTGAGTGTTTGTTTTTTTGGCTTGATGAATTTCATTGATCTACATAAATGCAAAAGCCAAACCAAAAGAGGGTTTTTTTGCCTGCATAAGATACTGAAATTAATTGGTTATTACGGGTGAGTCAAAAAGTGGACGCTACTGACGGAATTTGTCGATGAAGAGGCGATCAGCTGTCAACTTTCTGGTCAGAGTCGGAGGCCTCTTTTTTTGTCGATGCCCTTGGGCGAGGGCGCTTTAGATGCCGTAAGCGCAGGCGTTTTGGACGCTTTCATTGCTGGGGTTGAAACACACGTGGATATGGTCAGCATGGCCACCAATGGCGTTAGCTTCAGGGATTCTGGAGCCATCAAAAAAGACCCGATCGGCACCTGCAGCTCGAAGCAGTTGAATGAACTCTCTTGTTCGGGATCGGGAGTAATTGCCCGAGCCTGTGGTCACTCCAGCCCTGGCAGAATCTGTGGACAGAGGTCGAATATCAATACAGGTTCCCTGAGCACTATGACAGTTAGTATTTTTTTTATCACAGGAGAGTTCGTGAGTGCTGTGAACATTCCATGTTTTGGGGTGCCACATATTGCCAATCTGAATTTCGTCCCGGCTGCTTGGGTAGCGATTTTGCCATTCCTTCAAGACACTAGTGAGGGCACAGCCAGAGGTTACGTTGATAAAATTATCTGTATATAGCTCGGTCGAACAAGCATCACCGGTCTCATAATGAGAGCTGTTGAAGGGACCTTCCACAGCACAGAATCCATCTTCGCTGACATGGTCAAAAGGAAAACGTACCAGGCCCATGGAATCCACATATTCAATATCGTCAATGGTTGCGTTGGCATTGTTGGCTTGAATGGCCTCCAAAAATTCCAGAAGGGGACGGGCCTGGTCTTTATCAACGGGACGAAGACTCTTCATGATCCCACAATCATTGCCCTCATCTCCAAAGGGATTGAGCTCAAAATCACCCATCTCGTCGAGTTGGTTATCCAGAATTTTCCAGCGGTACTTGTAAACACATTGGGAGCGGTCACCACCGAGACAGCATTTGCGGGCTTCATATTCAGTGTCATCATCCTCTCCGCGGGTCACCAGTTGAACGGCTTTGGCGCGTCCGGCCTCGGTGTCATCGAGGCCGACTACCTGAGTTAGAAAAGTAGGACGACTGATGATGTAGGTAAATTGGCCGGCGGGTTGAAGGGAGCGGGCATCAATCCGACCCACGCTTCCCGCTTTGGCAGAATCGAGATCGCTTTTCAGTATTTTTTGAAGTTCCATGTGGTAGGTTTCCATGAACTTGTGTCCGTCATTTTCAGGAACGCTAACCACTTCCACAGGGAGGCGGGTGTATTTGGGAAAGGTCTGGTCGTCTCTGTAGGACTGATGTTTCTGATTGATCAATCGAACGACACTCCTTTGGGGGAGAAAGCCAATAACGCCGTCCGAATCTGATATATACCGGAAGTTATCCCAGTTGTGTTCATAGGAGCGCCCTGATTTAGGGAGTGTACCGTCATTTTTAAACGAATCAGAAATCATAAATGGCGCTTGCTTTGTCCAGGAGTAGTTGGCGTCACAGTGATAATTCTTGCCATCCACTTTTTCCAACACTCCAAAATGAGAGGATTCTTCCCATGCTAAGGCCGTGAGTGGAATAAGAATCAGGAGATAGGTGAAGCCTATGAGCAGCAATACAGTGAAAAAACAGGGGCGCAAATGAGTCACATCAGTCTCCACGCCCATTCACATTGATTTCAAACTGACAGATATCGTTGCGACTTTTTTTGATAACAAAAACAAGGAGGCCAGATCTCATCTGACTTCCTGTGAAGACAAGTTGATCAAATTCAAGATCCTCTACAGGATAAAACCCCTCTTCGTTACCACCAAAACTGAAAGACTGTGACTTGCGAGAGGTATCATCATGGGCATTCTGCCAGCCGTGCGCTTCCAGACTCCATCGATGCACCTCGGATCGTTTCTCTGGAGGAACTCTTACAAGAATCCTTTTCCAGCTGTCGGAATGCATGGTGTGAGAATTGGGAAGAGGGCGAACCTCTCTGAATTTCTTCATTTGTTTTTGGCCCTGGTCGTTAATTTCTATCTGGCCCCAACGTATCTCACCGTGAAAGACAATGTTCATGCCTGCACAGGATGGTGCACTCAAAGCAGGTTCTGCAGCTTGAACTGCCAGCCCCCCAACAATCAGAAAGAATAATAGTTTACACATTTTATTATTCTAGCCGACTTAATCAGGCTAAATAACAAAAACCCGGATTTTGTTCTCAATATACAAACATTGGTCGTGCGACGAGAGGGTTGACATGCGAGTGTCGGCTAGAAATAGCCCCCCTCATCGTCCTCCTCTTCAGAAATAAGCAGGTCTGACTCAGCTTCCATATCTTCAAAGCCATCGGTTTCTTCAACCGGCTCTAGAAGGTCATGGTCGATTTGATCATCGATACTTTCAAACTCCATTTGTTCGTCGGAATCGTCATCATCCATGTCAAGATCGGCAGGGGGGAGGTCGTCATCGAGGTCCATTATATTTTGTGCTTTTGCAGGTTTGGTACGAACATCTTCTGCTAAAAATGGGTTGGCAACGGGAATCGCTGCTGTGGAGTCTGCAGCAATTTCTTCAAGGCTTGGAACTTTTGGTTTTTCACTTTTCGGTTTTTTGGGGGTCGAAGCTTTAGTGGATTTGACCTTGGCTGTTGACCTTTTGGTTGCCGACTTCTTTTTAGTGACTTTTTTCTTAGTGGTCTTCTTTTTGGCCGACTTCTTTTTGGTGACCTTTTTCTTAGTGGCCTTCTTTTTGGCCGCTTTCTTTTTAGTGACTTTTTTCTTAGTGGCCTTCTTTTTGGCCGCTTTCTTTTTAGTGACTTTTTTCTTAGTGGCCTTCTTCTTGGTGGTCTTCTTTTTGGTCACCTTTTTCTTGGTGGCTTTCTTTTTTTTCGTAGAGGCCTTTTTAGTACTTCTTTTTTGGGCCGCTCTTTTTTGAGTGGTTTTCTTTTTCCCCTTTTTTTTAGCCATATTTCAACTCCCAAATTTCGGTTCCAACTGTATGTACACCGATCCCGTTTGAATTTTCCATTTTTTGAAACTGATTTGCAGTCACCGGATCGATATGATTTTAAAGGTTAAAAGAGGATTGGAATAGAAAAAAATGGGGGGGCTAGCCTAAAAGCGACAAAAGATTGAGCGTTAAAATACTATTGCTGCTAGAAACGGGCTTTGTTTTTAAGTGGGAGCGGGTGAATATTTTCGCCGCGCATAAAAAAACCCGATCCTCTGGGGGCCGGGTTTCAAATGGCTATCTTAATATTGTGAGCAGATCAATTAACCAATCAGGCTCAGGGCAACACCATTCTTCTGGTTGGCTTGGGCCAATGACGCAGTTGATGTCTGAAGTAAGATGTTATTTCTTGTCAGCTCGGCAGAGGCTTCCGCTACATCCGTGTCACGAATTCGACTGTTGGCTGCTGACATATTTTCTTCAGCAATCAACAAGTTATTGGTCGTGGACAACAGCCTGTTTTGAAGAGCACCTAAGTCTGATCTCATGCTGTTCACCTGAACCTGTGCAGCATCGAGTGATTCAAGAGCCTGTTGAGCCCCCTCTTTAGATGTATAGTCAACACCATCTAATCCCAGAGCATCCAAAGTCGCAACATTTTGAGAAGAATCAAACGTAATTCTATCTTCAAAGTCATCATTATAGATACCTACCTGGAAATCAAAAGCGGGTGTTGTTCCGTCCAAAAGCTTGGTCTTTCCCCAGGTTGTTGTTTGAGAGATTCTTTGCATTTCTGATTTTAGCTGCTGAATTTCTTTATCGATGAACCCTCTTTCATTTTCACCAACAGTGTCAGAAGCCGCTTGGATTCCCAACTCTCTCATTCGGATAATGATATTCCCGATTTCGTTCAATCCACCTTCAGCGGTTTGAACCATTGAAATCCCATCAGGGGCGTGTCTGTTGGCCTGACGGGCAGAGCGAATC
>JAUILT010000081.1 GCA_030432925.1 Bdellovibrionia bacterium
TTCTGAAGCGTTGGTTAAAGATCGCTTCAGGGCCTGGCTTAACCAATAAAACCCTACCTTGGTAGGTTGACCTTCGAGGTCCAATTCCTGGTTAAGTCAGGCGATGCCTGCTTTCATACATTGTCTGTGATGGCTTGTAGACCTCTGAAGGGTATTTGTTTTCAATGCCCTCGTGCGGCCTTTCGTTGTTGTATTCATTGATCCAAGTATCAAATTTTTCCTGTTGAGCGATGAAGTTCTCTTTTGGTGGCCTTGTGGTTTCCTGTTTCAACGTCAGGTGCATTCGTTCATGGCGGCCATTTTCCTCTGGATGTCCAGGTCTGATTCTTTCCAAATTTATCCCTAATCGCATCCACCATACCGACAGCTTTGTTAAATTATAAAATGATTGAGCACTTGCGAAGGGCGTTCCATTATCGGTCCGCATCGAGTCGGGAACCCCATACTCTTTAAAGATTCTCTCAAAGGTTTCAAAGGCAAACTCCTCTTTGGTTGAAGCTAAGGCTTCACAGCCAAGCAAGAACCTGGATGCATAGTCTGTGACAGTGAGTGGGTAACAGTACCGTTTATTTCCAAGCATAAACTCACCTTTGTAATCGGCACACCAAAGTTGGTTGGGTTCTTTTACGTGCTCTAGTGGCGTACCTTGCGCTTTGAACCTCTTTCTACCTTTGCGTTTTTTCACCAGTCCATTGCGATCTAGCACAGCGTGGATCGTACTTGTGGCCGGAGCTTTCACATCAGGATATTTTTTAATAATCTTTTCCCTGATTTTTGGAGCTCCCCAATTTGAGTATTCTTGTTTCAGGTTCAAAATCAGGGCTTCAATCTCAATGGGTAATCGATTAGCATATCGATGAGGAGTTCTCTTTTGCTTCACTAATGCACACTGACCCATCAGCTTATACCTTTCGATCAACTTGTGTCCTGTTGTGCGAGAGACTCCAAATTCCCTACACAAAGGTGCTATTTTCTCCCCATCAAGGTATCTTGCTATAAATTTAAGCTTCTCATCCATCTTGTTACACTCCTTCCAACCCATTGGAATCCCTCCCGTTTGGAGAAAGTGTAAACTATGTGTCCGGTATAAAGTGTAAACTATGTCTCAGGAAGGACATTACCACCAGCCAGAGAAACTGGTTTTTTTATGTCCAAATTCGTAATCAGCTTGTTTGACAAGGTCTTTGATATTGAACGGATCCTCCTCAAACTCCCGCCGCTGATTCCCAAGGGTGTTTTTACTTTTATATGAAAGTAAGTTGAATTTGAATAAACATTAGAAAGCCACCAACTGAGTTTGATTCGTTTTGAATCGACACTTGTTGATGGCTTTCTCATTCTTTTTATTTGTATTCTACTTTATTCCTAGTTTCTCGCAGATAAATTTTTCAGCTCCCAAGCCGCTTCCACAGTCCCCAGGCCCACCCGTTACAGGGCGTAAGTCTTCTAGCTGTAGGTTGCGCCCCATTATATTGGTGTAAACATCACTATAATGAAACGGAGAACTCGAAGATGAGTGTTGCATGGTGAGGTTAGATCCCTGGAAGCCAGATCCACTGGTTCCAGATTTTGATATGATGTTATTCTCACTTGTTGTGGCACCCATGATTGCTGAAGAACTATGAACTAAATCAGGAACGTTGATAACAGTATTATTTCTAACAGTGATCTTAATAGAGTTGCTATTAAATGAAATAGCCCGAATGTGACCTGTATGAATAATATTATTCTCAACAAGAATATTTTCATGTGGGTCGCTGCTGCCAAAAAATAAACCCTGAGCTGAGCGAGTGCCCATTAAGAAAACATTATTTCTAATAACAGCGTTTTTAACCAAGCCCTGTGCCTGAAAGAAGTCAACGTGTGCTGTTGGAGAACTATAAATATTTTTTGCTCCGAAGTTTCCTTCAAAAACGAGACCGTCTACACCAGCCATTTTGTAGCAATCCGCTCGAACCCAATCACAGAAATTGTTTTTCAAGGTTATTGAATTACCTCCCATTATTGTGGGTCCATTGCGAACATCAGTATGTAAGCTATTTAAAACCGCAATATTACTAGAGCCCCCTCTAATTTGAATGGAGTAGTAAGAGGTCACCTGCTCGTAATTAGGGTTATTTCTATCAAATCTACTGGAGCCTCTGAGGTGAGAGTTTGTCACTTCAATCCAGCTACTAGCATCTTCAACTAATATAGCTTCTCTTCCACCGTTGGCCTCAATGCTGTCAAATCGAATTTGTGAAGAGTTATAAATTTTAATTGTTCCAAACTTGGCCCCTCGAGCTCCATTTTTAGAGCGTATTGTTATAGGTGAACTAAACTTTTTACTCTTAATGCTGAGGTTTCCATAAGAACCAGACTCAAGCAAAATGCGTTCGCCGCCACGAGCATTTGCTATTGCACTGTTTAGCTTTTCAAGAGTGTTTACAGTTATTTCTGCTCCATTGGAAGCTGGAAGAGTCGAAAAGTCATCATTTGGTTGTGGTGGTTGTGGTTCCTGCGGTTGTGGTGCAGGTTCCTCGGATGGCTCCTCCGAAGGTTGTTCTGAAGGCTCAGTACCTGGCAGTGGGTTCAGGTCTCCGCTCACTTTATACCCATAGGCTTTGACTTCGAGAATGCTGTTCCAATTATTTGATGAGTTTCCATGCCCAGTAATTCTTAGTGCGGTAGCAGATAAGTCAGATCCAATATTATAATTTTCAAGTTGAGAGGATGAGATAGATTTTTGAAGTGAGTAGACCTGCTTAAGGCTCTGGCCATCATAAAGGTCAATGTCAAAAGTTGCCGTTCTTTGATCGCCCTTATAAAAAGCGATTTCAACTCTTTCTACCTTATATTCTCCATTAAAATTAAGGTCAATGTATTGCCCATCGCCTTGAGCAGACCATCTTGTCGTAAGAGAGCCGTCAACGACATTTTCAGGTAAATTACCGTCATTGGATGAGGCGCTCACTGAATGAATGGGAATCGTTGTGATCTCAACAGGTTCAGGTGTTGGCTCTTCAACAACAGGGTCTTCGTTACTGTTGCTCCCTCCAGTCGGTGCTCCAAATGGGTCAAAGCTCATTCGAAAATCAGCAAAATACTTTTCTCCAGGCCCCATTGACCATACGCCTATTGTGCCAGAGGTAAACCTTTCTGCGCTATTGTCTTGGCAACTTATTGAAACTTCTGAGCCGCTTGTTCCATCAGAAGGCCCCATGCTAATACTAAAGTGGGTGCTGTCCTCGAGAACACGTGTATCCACTCTAAATTGATACCAAGTATTTGGAAGAGGATCTAAGCCTTCCATAGATGTGCCTTCGCATGCAACCGTTTGCCCGTGATGATCAAGGTGAAAATTTTTCTTATTTGCATAGCGACGAATACGATAGTACGCATCTTTTTCTGGATATTGAGATAAAAAAGTAATTCCAATTCCGGAATCAGCATCTGTAAACAGCATTTTTCCTGAAAATACGAAGCTATCAAACTTATTTCCATTGACTATATGTGAGTGGATATTTGTTTTGTTTGAACTTGTATGTAAAGCCCAAGAGCCACTATCGAGTTGAACGAACTTAAATAAGTTGTCGTCTTGTGTTAATGAGTTATCGGCGCCAGAGTCAAAAAACTCACTCTGTTTAAAAAATGAATCACCCATAGCTTTAGTTGTGTTTTGCTCGCTTGTTTTAGTTTCGAATTTCGAACAACCTAAAACAACTGTTGTCGAGAAAAACATGGTTGCTAATATTTCTACATATTTTTTGAATGAAAACCCACGAATCACAATCCCCCCCCCGGCTGGTTGTGTAACCTGTTAAAATACTCTTTCGAAGTAGAAATGCCTCGCCTCTGCAGAGTGAAGTGTTTCTACAGTTTGCCCATGTTCAATAGACTGCAATCTAAGTGCCATGCCTGTGGGTGTTTGATTTGAGTAGAGGGTATTTAAAAATTTTCCTGTATAAACTTTAGAGCCTCACTTTGAGAAACTGGAATTTAAGCCAAATATTTCAAAGGGTTATTATTTTGATATAAATTTTGACATGTAAAAGTTTATGATGCCCTTAGTCAGCTCCCAGATTCAGGTCTGTCGCATTCGCCTCTAAGGCCATAAGGCCCATGCCTTCGGGCAGTTGTTTGGAGCTTCTAATTCCTAGTTGTTCCATCTCACGAGCTTTTGAAACTAGTCGGCGCTCCAATCGATTCATGCCTTTATCATATTCGTTTTTGGCTTTTTCTAAAGATTTACCGACAGTGACATAGCCTTCGACAAACTCTACGAGCCTCTTATGAAGCTCTGTTCCTGCCTCAGAAATTTTAATAGCATTTTCGGCTAACTTTTCTTCATTCCACCCAAAGCGAATCACTTTGAGTAGGCCAATTAATGTGGGGGGAGTTGTAATCAACACTTTTTTCTGGAGAGCATACTCCATAAGGTTTGGCTCAGACTCCAGGGCGGCATATAGAAATGATTCATTCGGCAAAAACATCACAGTGAAATCGGGTGAGTTTTCAAGGGCATCAATATAGGCTCGAGAAGAGAGTTTTTTGACATGTTCTTTAATGTGGCGTCCGTGTCGAGTCATTTCAGCGGCTCGCTCTTCTTCGGTGGTCGCCTCTAGAGATGAAAGAAAGGCATCAATGGGAGTCTTGGAGTCGACAATGATCAACCGTCCTCCCGGCATACGTACGGTCATATCGGGAATATGCCACCGTCCTTCGTTATCAGAAGTAGAATCTTGAAATGTCACGTCGGCAAACTCAGACATTCCCGCAAGCTCCACGCAGTTTTTTAATTGGACCTCCCCCCAGCGTCCCCGGACATGAGGTTTTTTTAAAGCATTTTTAAGCGCAACAGTTTCCGATGAAAGTATGGCCGTGTTTTCAATTACTTTTTTTAGTTCATTTTCAATATTGAAATAGGATCTTTGTCTTTGCTTTTCGATAGTGTCTACATGGCCATGGTACTTTTCTAATACTTCAGAAAGGGGTTTTACTAGGTTTTCAATACTCTGTTCGGTTTTCTCCAATTCTTTTTTGGCAACCTCACTCTCCTTATGGAGCTGAGACTTTGCTAGGTCAAGAAACTGGCGAGAGCTGCCCTCTAAGGCAGAGGATGCCAGGCTCTTAAAAGTATCTTTAAGCCGCTGTTCAGCTGTTTCCAATAATTTTCTCTCAGACCCTAGGCTGTCTCTTAAGTGTTCGACCTGGGTTTCTGCTCGGCTCAGGGCAATGTCTTTTTCGCGAAGTGATTGAGTCAGGTCTTGTACCTTGGACTCTAGCTCAGTCACTCTTTGGGTTTTGGATTGGAGAGACTCCTGGGTTCGGATGAGGTCATCATGGTTGACGTTTGCAGATGACAGTAGGCGCTGGATCAAAAAATAAAGAACGCCAATAATAACAACGGACGTGGCCAAAATTGTGGATAGTGTTATTAAGGTAGCGCCCATAGTTCTCCTCGCCTTAATAAGGGTTTGAAAGTTAAACTAATAAACCTAAGGGCCCAAAAAGGGAACCCCTCCATTAAAAAGTGACTTTTTATGTTTCTTTTCGCCTTAGGCTTTCGTCGGGGCTTAAACTGTAAATCCTTGAAATTACTTCTGTGGGAGGGTTGGCCACTCAATTGCACAAGGTAAAGTTGAGGACCTGTTGTACGTGAATGAGGAGTTTTGGGAATGCCGTGGAAAGTGGTTTTAATTTATTTAGCAGCTTTGGCTTGTCACAGTGTGCCTGGCTTGGGGGTTGCGTTAGCTACAAATGAACCACTCCCTTTCTCCGCTTGGAAAGAGCGCCAAATTGTTGAGGCCAAAAATCAGGTCGTTCGGCTCTCTAACCGTATTCATCTCCTAAAAACAGGCCGCTACAGGGCGGAAGCTATTGTATCCAGGCCTCAGCAGCCTCTGATGGGGGCTGAAGGTGAAAAAGAGTACCAGTCATTAAAAGACTTTAAAAATAATAGGGTGGATACTGAAACCCTAAAGAAGGCTGAAGAAAGAGTCCTTAAAAAAGCTCAGGAGCGAATGAAGGTCGCTCTCGGCAACCTACAATACGCCAAAGAACTCAATATTGACGATTACTTAGCGGTTTACTTAAGTCGTTTTAAAAACGATGATGAGGCCCTTCAGCATGTTGTGGGTCGGCTTTCTCAAGAAGAGCTGGTGGACATTTTAAAGAGTAAGATGGCGAACAAACCTGTACTCCGGCCCGGAGTTCGAGCCAACTCAATCATTTCAGAGCTTCAACCTTCCTCTACAGCCTCTGTGGAAGAAGAAAAAAATCTGTAATTTCAATATTTTATACTAAACTTCATTTTTTTTGCCCCCCCCACATTGACACCGGAACTGTTAGGTTCATATTGGCCGTGTTCTAAATATGCCCGGTGAGCGGGAAGGGACTTATATCACTCAGGAGGTAAATCGAATGGCCAAACTTAATGTCAGACCTTTGCATGACCGAATCCTCGTTCGACGCATGGAAGAAGATGAAAAAACTGCGGGTGGGATCATCATCCCTGATTCTGCTAAAGAAAAGCCACAACGTGGTGAGATCGTTGCCACTGGTAAGGGGCGCATCACTGAAGACGGCAAGACTTTGCCTTTGGAGGTAAAGGCTGGCGACAAAGTTCTTTTCAGCAAATATGCCGGAACCGAACTAAAGCTAGAAGGCACGGAGTTTTTGATGATGAGAGAAGAAGACATTCTTGGAGTTTTTAACTAATTAATTTGCTGTTTAAACAGAGAGGGTATTCACAATGAGTAAAGAACTAAGATTTAGTGAAGAAGCTAGAAAATCCATTCTAACGGGTGTTAACACTCTAGCGAACGCTGTAAAGGTGACTTTAGGACCTAAGGGTCGCAACGTTGTTATTGAAAAGTCTTTTGGTGCACCACTCATCACCAAAGATGGTGTGACGGTTGCCAAAGAAATTGAACTTGAAAACAAGTTTGAAAACATGGGCGCTCAAATGGTTAAAGAAGTGGCTTCTAAAACCAACGATGACGCGGGTGACGGTACGACTTCTGCAACCGTATTGGCCCAGGCCATTTACAGAGAGGGTGCTAAAGTTGTTTCTGCAGGTCATAACCCTATGCAGATCAAGCGTGGAGTTGACATGGCTGTAGACGCCATTGTAGCTGAGCTGAAAAAATTAGCTAAGCCTATTAAAGGTGCAACCGAAATTGCTCAAGTGGGAACGATTTCTGCTAACAATGATAACGAAGTGGGGGAAATGATCTCTCAAGCCATGGATAAAGTTGGAAAAGAAGGCGTTATCACAATTGAAGAAAGCAAGACAGCTCAAACTGAGTTGGATGTTGTTGAGGGTATGCAGTTTGACAGAGGTTACTTGTCTCCGTACTTCATCACCAATGCTGAAAGAATGGAAACTGTTCTTGAAGATGCCTATATTCTTATTTTTGATAAGAAGATCAGCACAATGAAAGATCTGATTGGTGTTTTAGAAGGCGTTGCCAAATCTAGCAGACCTTTATTGATTGTCGCTGAAGACGTTGAGGGCGAAGCTCTTGCAACTTTGGTTGTAAACAAACTGCGTGGAACTATCCAAGTAGCAGCTGTAAAGGCTCCCGGTTTTGGTGATAGAAGAAAAGCCATGTTGGAAGACATTGCTACTCTAACAGGTGGAACTGTTATCAGTGAAGAGACTGGAATGAAATTAGAGCAAGCAACAATTGATCACCTGGGAACAGCTAAGCGCATTGTTATCGACAAAGACAACACAACTGTTATTGATGGCTCTGGTGCTAAGAAAGATATTGAAGCCCGTGTGAAGCAGATTCGTGCTCAAATTGAAGAGACAACATCTGATTACGATAAAGAGAAGCTTAAGGAAAGATTGGCTAAGTTGGCTGGCGGTGTTGCAGTGATTCACGTTGGTGCTCCTTCTGAAGTTGAAATGAAGGAAAAGAAAGCCCGGGTTGAAGATGCTCTGAACGCCACTCGCGCTGCTGTTGAAGAAGGAATTGTTGCCGGTGGTGGTACAGCCCTTCTGAGAGCTTCCAAAGCTTTGGAAAAACTGGAGCTGACTGAAGAGCAGGCTTTTGGCGCTCGCATCATTAAGCGTGCTTGTGAAGAGCCTATTCGTCAGATTGCTACAAATGCTGGAATTGATGGCGCCATTGTTTTGGATAGAGTTTCTAATGAGAAAAAAGCTGCTTGGGGATTCAACGCTTTTTCTGAAGAGTACGAAGATCTCATCGCAGCAGGTGTTATTGATCCGGTTAAAGTTGTTCGTTGCGCTCTTGAGAATGCAGCTTCTGTATCCTCTCTGATGCTGACAACTGAAACCATGATCGCCGAAGCTCCTAAGTCTGATGAAGCAGCTCCTGCCGGAATGCCTGGCGGAGGCATGGGTGGAATGGGTGGAATGGGCGGAATGCCAATGATGTAAGTTCCACTTAATAGTATGTAAATAATAAAAGCCCGGAGCTCATCTGCTTCGGGCTTTTTGTATTACGTAGGGGTGTGCTCGTACCTAAAAGAAAAAGTTCACGCCACCGTTGAGAACAGTGTGTCGGTGACTGGCGCTAGAGGCATTAGGGGTTCTAGATCCATTGCCAGAAAAGGACGAAGAGTAGAGTTCAAAATCCAGGCCGCTAAAAATCTGAATATTGCTTTTTATCCGATAGCCACCAAACACTCCGAATTCATTAATGCTACTTTCATTGCTGGACCCTGAAGTGACGGGTGTTTCGTTAAGTCCAGGGCTCCAAAAAATAAAGACCTTTGCCCCTGCAGACCATTTTGGAGACTGGGAAATTGGAAATTGCCCTTTTAGACCAAACTTAAAACCACTGTACTCTTTAGTGGTGAATGTTCTTGGGTTGGAATCATCGACAAACAGTCTGTAGCTGGAATACCCTGCAAGCAACTCTACCCACGGGTCCCAAATACCCCCACCACCCATTCGAATAAAGTAACCAAGCATAAAATCATACTTGCTCAAAGACTGAGAAAGCTCTCCGGGAGTAGAGCCTCCAGGGTTGTCTATGGAAATGATTCCCTGCTTAATAGTGAAGTGCATAGACCAAACATTAGTAAGCCAAAGTTCCCCATCAAGCATAACGCTGTGGTAGTAAGGGTTTGTGGCTTCATAGGAAAGGCCAGTGGTTGTTCTCTCGCTAGCTTTGAACATACCAAGGCCAAATCCGGCAGCCGCGCGTCCGAAGGTGGGAGGTGTTTTAGGTATCCATTCTTTTGGGTTGTCTCCAAAAGAAATGTTTTTGTCTGGACGTGCACCAATACCTGCCGTGGACCCGACTCCTGTAAGAGAGTCAGTCTCGCCATATTCAATAAACTCAATTCCAGCAATTTTGGCACCTGGTTGAATAGCTTCTTTTTCTCTTTCAGTGATAACTATTCCAAAAGAAAGGGTGTTTTCAATTTTTAGCAGTTTAATTTTTCCGAGAATTTCTTTTTCAGTATTAATTAAAAATTGAAATTTAGGATGACGATTGAGCTTTAATATCTGAACAACTGGAATGATCTGCTTTTCAGCGACACCGTCGTTGATTCCAAGATTAACAGTGACCCGGTTTCCGTCACGACTCAGGATTCTTCCAGAGTAAGGGATTTGTTTTTTTATTTTTCGCAGGAGCTCACCCATTTGATCCTTAAGATCTGCAATATCAAATCGCACAGAATTTTTAATTGTCTGTTGGGCAAAAAGTTTAGAGTCTTTAGTTAAAAACATTGAGAGATTAATGCTAACTCCATTAGGTCCCTTGGTAATTTTTGCTGCAAAAAAAGCATTGGCCGAGTTCAGACTTTGGCTGATAACTTTAGCTCGGGCAGGATCTTGAGTAATCTCTACTGGAGAGAGAAGCGGGCCCACGGTAGTATCTTTTATAAGATCCCAATGATGATCTTTTTTTAAGAGATCTAGCAGATGATTCTCAAGAGGGCGCGCATAAATGCCGTCAAGGTTATCTACAAAAGGGAGCACAGCGACCCTTTCAATAGTGATCAAATCATCAATTTGGCTTTTGTAAAAAGTTGAACCTTCAACTTCTTGAGATTTGGCAGTTCCAGTGCACAGAATGGCAAGCAGGACCTTAGTCGCAAGGAGGAAACGTCGGAGTATTTTTAAACGTAAGAACATCCCCTTTATTGTAATAGGCAAATTGCCTTCAGAGAAGGTCAATTTTTATAAAGAAAAGAATGAGGTTTTCCGATTTATTGACTGTGAGATTGTGGCTAAACTTCATTCGTCTTTTTATACTTATGGGACTGTCTTTTAGTGCTTTTACAGCGCTATCTCAAGCAGATCCTAATTCGGCTTTACTATTGAGATCCAGCGGCAAGGCCCCGACCAAAGACGACCTCGACTCCAGTCGGTACCAAGTTCGAGAGAGTCCGAGAGGCAGCGATGACGATAGACGGTTGCAATCAGACCCTCGTGTTGCCCCCTCTCCAGAGCCGTCGGTGACAGCTATAACTCAACAGCCAACGCCTTCTCAGGTAAGACCTCAGATAGATCCGACGCTTCAAATGGGTGATACAACCTTTGAACAACACGTAAAAGAGGCCGAAGGGGTGACAGACGCCATGCAAGAAATTTTGATTGGCGGAACTCTGGAGAATATTACCAGATATAAGCAGATGCTGGATGAGAATGATTACCGAAAGAATATTGTGGATCTGAGTATTGAGCCTCTCTACATTTACAACGACTCCCAAAGTAATTTTTGGCTGAGAGAGTACTTTACCAGTTCGCCAGGACTTAATATTGGTGCTAATGTCTGGATCACTCCATTCTTTGGATTTCACACCTCTTACAAAACGAGTCTGAATGCTTCAATAAAAACAGCTTTTGCTGATTCAGGGAGAACTCCTGTAGATCATGAATGGTTCCGTGGAGGTTTAAGGTTTCGAAAGTTTTTTGGAATCCATCAGCAAGCAAAGGGGCTGATCTTTGCTCTGGACTTTAGCGAGTATCAGATGAAAATAGAAAGCTCTGCTCAGAGCCGGGTGGGGGTCAAGAGCTCAGGTGTTCGACTTGGTGTGGAGTCTCTATTGCCGACAAGCAGCGCTCATCAGTGGAACTTGGGAGTTCACATTATACCTCGTTTAGATCATAAGCATGTACAAACAGGAATTTCCGCCCAGTCTGGAAGCAATCAAGAGTCTACGGGCTTTGGTGTCAGTCTTGGCAGTCGGTTTGTGTTTTCACGAAAAAGTCAGGTGTTCTGGAGGCTTTCTCATGAGATTGAGAAAAATCTGTTTGATGGGCAAAGCAGTGTCAATGATGCTCGAACAGGTAATCCGGTAACTGGAGTTGAAGTTACTAACAGCTTCACAACCTTTTCCATCGGGTATACCTGGGGAAATTAAGGCTGGGGATTGGGCCCAGGAAACCTAGCTGTTTTGAACGGGTTTTTGTCGCCATTTTTTTAGAAGATATTTAATGCCGACATAGCTTAGAATAAGAACGACAACGCCAAGTAAGACCCACTTTTGCATGGATCGGGCAAACTCAAGGGCGGCCTCAATATTTTGGCCAAACCACCACCCCATGATCACCCAAATAGGAACACTGATCAGTGCAGCAAAGCCATCCAATCCGTAAAAAATAATGGGACGAACCCCGAGTATACCCGCAGTGAGATAAATAGGAGAGCGGAGCCCTGGAAGAAATCGAGCCGTGAAGCAAATAAACTGAGAGTTAGAGAGAATTTTCTCCTCAGCCATGGCAATTCGGGCTGGAGTGAAAATGGTACGAAATACCGGCAGTTGAAAAACTCGGCGGCCATAAATGCGGCCCATACTGAAAAGGAATGCATCTCCAATCATCACCCCTATAAATCCGGCAATTAATGCACCCGTTAGGCTGATATTTCCCATGCCAGCAAGCAGGCCTGCTGAAACAAGAGTGATATCCTCAGGAATGGGCACACCCAGTCCGCAAATCAATAGAAGTCCAAGAATGACAACGTAAGCCGTTAGGCCAGTCAAACCAGTAAGAAAAACAACCAGGGAGTTGATGAGTGAGTGAAAGTCCATAAGCCTTATTTTTACCTTGGGAACGTAACCATAAATTTATATACTCAAAAGTATGAGTATACGAGTCTTGATCGTTGATGACGCCCCGTTTATCCGAGAGGTTTTAAAGAGCACATTGGAGTCTGAGGGGCTTATAGTTGTTGGTGAAGCCCAGAATGGCACTATGGCTTTAGATCTCTATAAAAGCCTTAAGCCAGACCTTGTGATTATGGACATTATTATGCCAGATAAAACAGGGCTACAGGCCACGGTCGAAATACTTGAAGTCGACCCGGCGGCCAAAGTCTTAGCCTGCTCAACAGTAGATGATGACTTAATGGTTAATAAGGCATTGGACGCTGGCTGCTTGGGGTATCTAACCAAACCGTTTGAGAAAAAAGATCTTATGGAAAAGGTTCACAGCCTATTTTAAGGGTTGATGGGAGGCAAAAATGTTTCAATTGATATCTATTGTAAAAAGCCTGGTGCTGACTCTTTTTATTGTTTTACTTTTGCAGGTAAAAGTTGGAGACAGTACTTTAGAGGAGAGAGCTGTATTTTGGTTTCGCTCCTCTCCTCTGGTGCGGCCCATGCAGAGAGTTGTGGATGGGGGAGTCAGAGTTTTGCAGCAAAGCTTCGGTAGGCTGACGGGATTGTTTGATTGGAGTCTAAAGGGTCAGTTGAGGCAGCAGCCTGGACATCGGGATCTGAATTTTCAGCTAGAAAGAAGCCGCAAGTACATACGTGAGCGGGCAGAACAGGTGGCTCGTAAAGTGGAATCCCAGTTAGAGTCTCAAAATGCCAAGGCAGGGCCATCCGAAAAAAATGAATGGGAAGGCGAGTAAGTACCATCAACCATAAAAGTGGAGGTTCAAACTCTTACCTCACGGCCTCACCATTTTTAAGTACATTTTTCGCCCGGTACTCTTTTGGCAGTTGCGCTGTTCGTTGGTGCCTGGGCCCCTGATATTGTCGGGCGTTACAAGTGTTAGGCTTTCCACCAACAATGGCGTGCTGCTTGCTGGACCGAACATCTTTGGCGAAAGCGGCGGGGCTGGAGACAGCAAGAGCCAATAATGTAGACATCAGAATTTTCATGTTATCTCTCCTTTAAAGAGGGCCTTTCATAGGCACTGTCAAAAGCAGCCATAATTGGGGCTGCTGACTTTCTTATATAGCGAGATGTGTGCCAGATATCTGGCGGGGGAGGTTAAGAAAAATACATGTAATTTCATATGCTTATAAAGCGTGTCGAATTTATAGATGTCCAATAATGAGACACAGAGTGACGTTTTTAAGCCTCTTTTTACGCCTCTCCGCCCCCGAATTTACTCAAATTAAATGATACCGAAATGGAGTGATCGAAAATGTCACTTGACGTGATTTGGGTGCGGTTTTTAGTGAGGCAACCAGGACTG
>JAUILT010000001.1 GCA_030432925.1 Bdellovibrionia bacterium
AATATGAGCAGCCATCTTGGCTTTTACTAAATCTCCATCGTAACCAGAATTCTTAAATTTATTTTTGTCTAGTTTTTCATGGCCCCATTTTGCTTGAGCTGCTTTGACATCCATAAACGTATATTGGTCAAAGACAGATGCCTGGGTCATCTGCAAGCAGACAAACATCAATAGTGCCACCAGTACTCTTTTCATGTTCAATCTCCTTTCCACTTTGGGAGCTTTCCGCTCTTGTGGATAACTTTCAATTTTCCTTCACCCAGAGCCTTAAGAACATCTTTCTCCAAATTCTCCCTGCTAAATTTTTTATTTTTTGTCAACTCCTCGGCCATTGAAATTCCTTTACTATTATTGAACTTGTCCATATCAACTTCTTCCGGAGGTGAATTGGGACTGCTCTCATGAGAGTCTAGGAAAAGCTGAGCCTTTTCTCGGCCAAGTTTTTTGGTTAGTAGTCCAGACCAAACGGCGTGTCTGAAAGCATCGCTTTCATCATTTCTAAAATTGTCTTTGAAGAGTTTCTTCGTGGACTCTTCTGCTGTCTTCTTTGATTGATAGACTTTTAGGGCATCCAGTGGAAATTTCTTGATAAGGGCCTTGTCCGAATCAGTGAGATTTCCTGCCCAAGTCAAATTGTTGGTGATATAATCAGGCAAATAGACTCTGCACAACTTTTCACACTGGTTAGGGCACGTAAATGTTCCCATGTCGACACCAATGATCGCACAACTTAACTCGCAGTCATTGGATCCTGGTAAAACTCCTCCGTCCAACATCCACTGAAGACATTCTTCGTCCGCGAATGCCGGTGGCAAAATTAAGAGAAATGCAAAAATCAATTTTGTAATCATGAAATTCCCATTAACGAGCGATCTTAAACTCCACCTTTGGATTGATCTTTTCATTATAGAAGATCAATTTATCAGTGGAGACCTTATCAATTCGATGGTTCACAATCTCACTGATCCTCGACTGATCAACGCCAAGCAACTTTGCAAATTCAACCTGAGACAGATCCTTTTCTTCCATATATTTCACTAGGTTCTGGCAGAGTTCCCAGCGGAATTTCTCAGCCGGAGTGGAGCTAGGGCCGACCATCAGAGTACCCTCGACCCCTTTAAGCTTCTTATCCATTTCAGCTAGCTTTTTCTTATTTGGATAACGCATTTGTCACCTCCTGTAGGCATTCACGATGCCCACATATAATTCCTCATCGTGAAGCAGCCAAACCAGTTTGTAGAACTTCTTATCTAACTCTAGCCGGTCATTCACGAAATACTGAAAATCTTCATCTCAATCGACAGGGCGGAAAGTCCTGCCATCCAGCTGCCTCACCAGAGCCAGGATGACCTCATCTGTTACTGAGTCAGCATGCTTTTCCTCATAGTGCGGGTCAATGACGACTTTCTCAAGTTGCCTCCCATTGATATTTAACTTCAGCGGATAAATTCGTCGGCTCATTTCTGAAGCTTACCAAATCTTGCAATATTTTGCAAGATTTTAATTCATCTCCCTGAGCCTTCCTTAAATTGCTTTTCACAACTTTTTTCCACTTTTCTTAGCCAAACCAGCCAGTTCGGCCATCGACACGCGATATTAATATATAGGAGCAGCGCATTTCTTGACCGACTTCTAAGACTCCCTTACATTGGAATAAACCTGCGGGCGCGCAACAGTTCTCCGCAACCAATTTATTTGGTTTCAAAGACGACAAGCACTTCAGGATCTTCGGATCAAAGCCTAAATAAATCTATACAAAGACTAAAAACATCTTCATCGTCAGACTTTGCAATGATTGATTTAGAGCGTTTAATCGCATTAATGAGAATTTTTCTAATTTTTTTAAAGTCAGTTCTCGTTTTTTTTATAATGCCCATCAAAAATGCAAAACTTGATAAATGGGGCAACCTGCGCCATCGCTGGTGTGAAGTGGAATTCCTACAATTTCCCAAGTTAATTGCAGGTATTGCGGTCATGAATCCACAAACAAAGCAGATAGTACAAATAAACCGAGACGGCGCCCTTGATAGATTTGAAGTTTGGGTTCCAAAACATAACCCCGTGACATTTCCGTATTAGTGATAATGGTGGAAGAGAATTATAAATGTTGAGATCAATATTTTTTTTCTTACTGGCGATACACTGCTTAGAGAGCCAAGCAAAAGAAGGTTTCTTTAGTCTAGACACTCTTCAAAGAAACTCGATAGAACAGGCTTTTATGGAGTTTCCAGTCGGTCACGATTGTGGATCAGTTCGGATACACTCAGAAAAACCTTATTACCTTTCAGCTCTTCATTGCTTTAGAAAAGTGCTTTCTGAAAAATCAGTTATGACTATTGGTTCCCCGATGAATTATGAACTTCTCGTCTACTATGATGACCTCGCCGGGAAAACTGTCAACATAGATAGCTTTAAAGCTCGAATAGTCACCAAACCTGGGTTTGTGTATCAGTAAAAAAATAAAGCGCCATTCGCCAAGCGAGATTGGTCTCCAGATTATCTCTCTACTTGCACATGAAGTCGTTCATGGCCTTGGCTTTGAAGAAAAAGCTAATGGGAAGCACTATTTTTCGGAAGCAGAGGCACTAGAAATTCAGTCTTTTATCTTTGAATTTGATCATCTGGCTTTTATTGATTCTAATTTTTATAATGAGTTTTTTGAAATCGCAGAGAATTCGATGCTTGAAGTTGCGACGCTGGCACATCATTGGTCAAAAGTAAATGATGATAAATTTTCATGTTTTCTCTTTGAACAAGTCCAAGAAAGTGTCGACGATTTCATTTTAGCATATACGAACGGATCAAACAGAATCATGCATTTTCCATACGGTGACAAAGATCTTAATTTAGGACTTGATTTTGAGGTTCGGCTCTCTAGCCTTTACTATTCATGTTCCGAGATTAGTGGGTCTCCTATTGGTGATGTTATAAAGGGCACTAAGATTCGTGATCTCATTGAGTTGTATTATGAACTCAGACATACAATCTTTAGAATGAAGAGATACGCGCAGTCTGTTCGTAGCATTGGAGCTATTGGGAATAAAAAAATTGACTTTGGAAAAATATCTCGATCAAAACCTTCTCGAATTACAGGTGAAGGCATTGAGTATGAAAACACGCGAATAAGTAAAATAATTATTGATTTAGTTGAATTGTACTTAGCCACAGAGGGAGACGATTCTCATTCCGGAGTGCGCTGTACATTTGCCAAAAACGGTACATCAGTACACTCTGAAGAAGTCTTTTTTAACGCACTTGGTGGAGGATTATGGTCCGGCGTGCTTCTGAATCAGGCAGAGTTTAGTACTCATTCAATTTATTTGGAAACTGCAGATATTATTTATATTGACCCCTATTTAGAGAAAAAGTTTTTTTTCAGTTCTAAAGGAGGGTTTTTTTTAAGGATGACAAAAAGGGCTGATTTTGATGGAGGTGTCAAAATTTCTTTGAACCTTTCTTTACCCACTCTCATTTATAAACCTAATAATATTCCTGATGATTTGAGAAGTATTCAATATGCAAAAGAGACTTAAAAGCCCGAATAAACTTCTTCTTTAAATCAACAGATCTTTTCATCTCAGTTTTATTATGAAGTTCGATAATTTCGTCAATCCACTCATCCTAAAAGCCGTCTTTATAAATCAGATTCATCTTCCATTCCACCTGTATCTTCTTACTAAAATTGATAATCCCCCAACACTTTACTTCTCAACAACCGCAGTCACAACCTCCGGCCCGCTACTCGTAATATGGATATCATCCTCAATCCGCTCTGACTTCATTGAATGCTTCTTGGAGTAGATCGTTTTGCTCAATATCCGAACCTTGTGCTAATTCGACGACTTTTCTCCCTCTTAACCAGGATTCGAAGCTTTTTACATCATTCCCAACCAATTCCTCACTGACTCCCTCCCAAACTTTTTCACCTTGAGTGATAGGATCAATAAAATCAGTCCAACCTTCATCTTTTGTGAACGCTGACAACCCATTTGCTCTTCGCAACCCCGTCAGCCAAAAATAGTCGGGATGAGGCATAAATGGATAAGTCTGATCGTGTCCACCAGGAATTTGAATCGGGCTACCAGCCTTCGCCACGACAACTTCGTCATCCTTTACTAAATTACTGAGAACTTGAGCTGTCTTTTTCTTTCTGTTTGAAATTACGTCAGATTTGAACAAATTCATAATTGCATCCCCACTACCAAAACCAGTATTTAAATCCACTTCCTATAAAAACAACCTATAATCCATTTTCAAAGCTTTGCCCAGCCGCCTGGCCATTTCTTTTCCAATTGGTCTTTTGCCATTTTCCATCTTGGAGAGATTGTATTGAGCAATTCCCAATTTTTTGGCCAATTCGACCTGGCTGAACCCGGCTTTCAATCTGGCTCCCTGAAGGGCCACTCCCTGCTCAGTGAATGCACCCAGGTTTTCTTTGGCCACTTTTCTCCAAGGAACTAAAGAACCTTCTGCCTCTTCTTCGACCTTATAGCCCTCAATCAAAGATAAGAGTGGCTTCATTTTGGTTTTTGGGACTCGGTAGTAGTTACCGTCAATTTTGACCTCGACTCCTGATTTAATAGGGCGCTTTTTCATGCGTTCCGACATAGTATATCTCCACAATCTTTACTTTTTTATCCACCACCTCCCAACAGGCTACATAGGTTGGGCGACCACCTCTCAAATGGCAGTGATGCTTTATTTTATCCAGCTTCGAATAATGAGCCCAATCACCTCTAACGGGGCCATTTTTCTCGATAGATAGAGCCAGGAAGTCCACAATGAGCTGTACTTTCTTGGGCAACTTTTTGTACTGCTTAGAGGCTTTATAGGTAAAGCCAACTTGCCACTTCTGCTCACTCATATTATATGTCCTTTTATGACATATGTCAATAATTGACATATTTTATTGATTTCACGGACCTTTTCCATATTAATACCTCACCTGTATCTTCTGAGTCACCTGACTTGGATACTGCTTGATGGCAATGCATTCCCTCACCCTTAACCTCTTCACAGTATTCGGATGCACTTTGAACGACTCCACCACCCTTGCCGATTTGGACCCGGTAGATAAATGAAACGGACCCCATCGCTCTACTTGAGAGGTGTACTCCACCTTAGTTTCCGTCCCGGCAATCTTTGATATGGTCTCGGCGGACTCCGGATTCTTTTGCAAGAAAGCAAACCCCCCTTTGGCAAAAGATTGTCTCAGAAAGAATTTAAAATCTCCTTTAGTTTTTTAGTTAAAGGCTCTGTAGGCTTACCTAAATCCATGATTTGATTAACAACAATTCCTTTTTTATCAATCAAAGATATTACATTTGAGTGAGAAAAATCACCCTGACCGTCAGGCTTATAGCTAACTCCTAATGTCACAGCCAGCTTTCTTACTTTTTTGGCATCTCCATTAAGAAGAATCCACTGATCACTAAGTCCTCTTTTTTTCTTATATTTTTTTAAGTTCTCAGGTGTATCACGTTCCGAATCAAAGGAAACCAAAACAAGATGTATCTGATTTTTTTGGTTTTCAGAAATATCATCCCATATTTTTAACACTTTGGAGATAATAATTGGGCACGTATGCTGACAAGATGTATACGCCATTATTAATAATGCTGGCTTTCCCGCCAGTTGGTCGAATCTAAACTCCACACTCTCTTCGTTTTTCCATGCTTCATCTAAATGAAATAACGACATCTCTGGCCATTTTTTTTCATCCGTAAAACCAGTTTCTGTGTAAAAAGTAATGAGAATCAAAAACAGTAGTACTTTCATCAAATCTCCTTTGCGCAACGAAATCCAAGATTTTTTAATGTGTAATTACCTTTGAGAGAACTTCTAAATCCAATCCTCATAAAAGCACCATAATCGAATTTATCTTTTGCAGATAGTGATCCACTTCCACAAAACCTATTCCTATTAAGACTTTCGTCTTCACGAGATTCTCCCGTGAGAAGATTTGCATTAAAATCTCTTGTCCACTCCCAATGCAATCCATGCATATCAAATACTCCAAAATAATTCTTTTCCCCCTGCCCAACTTTTGGAAGCTTATCTATACTTGGACGGCTATACCACTTTAAAATTCTTTGTTTATATTTTTCACTTTCCATAGCAAAAGCTGTTATTTCATCTGCTGCTGCAACAAACTCCCATTGCGATACTGACGGTAAATTTTTTCCTAAGCTTTCACAGTATTCCATAGCTGCAAACCAAGATACATTTCTTACCGGCTTATCCAAGTCCTCTTTTTTTATTTTTAAGTCAGAAATCCAGTGTTTGAGATAATTATTCTCGGCGAATAACTCTTTCACATGAGATTTCATCCAATATTTATTTTTTTTAACAAACTTCAAAAACTGACTATTGGTTACTGGATATTTATCTAAATAATAGGTTTTAACAAAAATCGTTTTTCTTTCATATCCACCTTTAAATTGATTAAAAAATGGCTGATAGATTCCACCTAAAATCTTAACCATTTCAGGTGGAATATTTTCTACGTTCGCAAATAGCTGAATCACCATAATAAAAAAGAATAAATTTAAAAGATGCACCTTATACCGATTTGCTTTGAATTCTTCAGTTTTTGAAAATGATTTACAGAATTATCAATGTCCAGTCTTCTTTACAGACCTTACCTCTGCCAGAGTCACTTCTCCTCCAGGGTTCCCCCATGAGTTTACAATATAGGTAAGAACATTCGCAATATCCTCATCTCTTAGACCTAGGGCTGGCATAACACTATTATAAGACTCTCCATTAACTATGATTGGGCCTTCAAGTCCATTTTTTACAACACCAATAATTTTACTCTTATTAGTCAGCCAATCAGATTTTGCAAGTGGTGGAAAGGCACCTTTAACGCCCTTTCCATCAGCCTGATGGCAAGCGAGACAGTTTTGTTTGTAAACAGTTTCACCAAAGGAGATCCTATCCGATTTATTTTTAGCTTTTCTAGGCTCGGGACTTTCTGCACTACCAATCTCTTGAATGGCTCCACCTTCCGGAAGATACACCTCATCAGATTGTTTTCCAGAGTAGATTTCTAATTCATCATTGCCCGCAACCTTTAACATTCCCAAGGCACCCTTATTAAAGGTTCTAAAAATGGAATGATCAACCAATATTAAAGTCCCTGGAACTTCCACTCTAAATTCAACCATAGTTGCTCCTCCGGCAGGAACTAAAGTTGTTTGAACATTTTCGTTTGTGACACTTCCTCCTTCAATATAAACTTTATCAAAAATCTCTCCAATCACATGAAAAGATGAAACAAGATTTGGCCCTCCATTTCCAACAAATAAGCGAACTTTTTCACCTTTCTTAGCATTGATCGCCTTATCCCCTGTTATAGCACCAACAGATCCATTAAAAACAACATAATCTGGCTTTTCATCAAGAGCCTTTTCCATACTGAATGGCTGGTGTCCGGCCTCTCCATACTTACCCTTTGTATAAAACTCTCCCTGCATCACATAATACTCTTTATCAACTTTTGGAAGACCTCCTGGGGGCTCAACTAAAATCAAACCATACATGCCATTAGCAATGTGCATACCCACCGGTGCTGTGGCACAATGATAAACATAAAGCCCTGGATTAAGCGCTCGAAAAGAAAATTTTGAAGTATGCCCAGGGGCTGTAAAAGAAGATGCAGCACCGCCCCCCGGACCTGTTACAGCATGCAAATCAATATTGTGAGGCATTTTACTATCAGGATGATTACTTAAATGAAATTCTACTAAATCGCCCGCTCGAACACGAATAAATTTACCAGGGACCTCTCCCCCAAAGGTCCAGAAAGTATAGTCCACACCATCGACCATTTCCTTTACAACTTCAGTTGTCTCAAGTCTTACAATAACTTTAGTTGCGTGATTGCGCGCAATAGGTGGTGGAACGTTGGGAGCAAAAGTTAGTACCGCTTCCTCTTCTCCAACAATTTTTTCTTTTGAAAAGTCCTTCAAAGAAGTCTTTTGATTATTTTTGCACCCAATAAGACCTGCCGACACAGTAAAAAAAAGTACAAAAAAACCAAGTTGCAACCTACCACCACCCGTCATAATCAAATCCTTTTGAAAAGTGTTCTGGTTCATGATGATTAGGGTCTACTCAAAAAACAATGATCAGGATCAAGACTCACCTTGTTAAGTTATTGAGATCAACAACATTATCCTCAATACCAATAAGACCCTCAGCCTGCATTTCTGAAAGCACCCTTGAAAGGGTTTCCGGACGAAGGCCCAAGTTAGAAGCTATTTCGTGTCTCTTCAATGTTAATGAAACTTTTGTATTTGGTGGCGTCACTTCTGATAAAAGATATCGCTCCACGCGGTCTCTAGCATTAGGAAGAGAAAGTGTTTTAAAACGGTCATAAAACTCCATGGTCCACTGACCCATCGATGCCAAAAATTTTTGAGAGGCCTCAGGAGCTTCCAATAAAATCTCTTTTATCGCTTTTTCAGGAAGAAAAATAAATTCAGAGTCCACATTCAAACAAGCTGTTTCCAAGTAGCTTCCTGAAAACATTCCTGTTTGTCCAAAAACATCTCCCGAACCAAGATTTCTTACAAGAATCTCTTTCCCAGCCTCACTCATGATCGATAACCGAACTAAACCTGACTTTAAAATATAAAAGCCTGTAAAGTTATCTCCCTCACAATACAGCCGCTGACCATTTTTTCTGCGAGAAACATTAGCAATTTCTAAAATTTTATTGATAACAACTTCGCTCACCCCATCACAAATAGGACAAAACTTTAATGCTTCTTTCATAGCCTCAAATATGGGTCAGTGATGAATATGAGTCAATTCTCTAGTGCCCTGTCATTATTCTGTTTTTCAGTAAAACCTTATAAAAATATTGTGCCGCATCACGATTCAAATCAATTCTTTTTCTCCACTCCAAAGGGATGATGAAAAAAACATAGAATCTACCCTTTGCCCTCCACTCTAGGAGAAACCAACATTGGAATAATAACAATACTCATTAAAATAAAGGACACCCCCCATAAAAGCCCTGAAACCTTAATCCACAAGATATATTCTGATGGGTAAAGTAATGGTCCAAAAACACGTACTGTAGCACCTAGAATTGCGAGTATGTATCCAATAATAGCAATAGTATTTGCTTGTATGACTCGACCTGTATGACCCAAAGTAACTCTATGAACTACTCCTAAAATCATAATCCCCATGCATCCATATGAAAGGGCATGTAGGCTTGCTCTCCCAATATCACTAATCCAATGAAAATAGTTTACTAAGCTGAGCAAGAAGTGAATAGGAAGCCAGAGGTAGGCGACATACAAAATAAATAGAATTTGAACTTTAAATGACGAAATCAGTCTCCAATTTACTAATCTAAAAATATTTAAAATCAATGCTAATAGAGTTAAAGTTAAGAAAAAATATTTTCCTATAGGATCATCGTATTTATAAAAAGGTTCAAAGATTAATAAAAACACAGAAACAATATTTATTTTATCCAAAAGAGTGAGGTTCCACCTCGGATCTAATCCGATAGCTCTCTTAGTAAAAAATGGGATAATTCGGCCAGCAATCACAACAATCAGAAATCGAATAGAAAATAAGGCTAATTCATATCCCATTGTATAATTTGACCTAAGATTTAAAATTTGACCAATAGATATCCCCAAAAGAGGAATAATTAATATTAAATTTCTCCTATTTTTTGTTCGGAGAAAAAGGAGCATCAGATGAATAAGAATTAATAAGGGAACAATAGTACCAATAAAAGCATATATTGCTATGTTCTCAAATGGCATAAACCAAAAAACCATTCGCGACAAAAAAAACAAGAGGAATAGATAAAATAACCACTGACCGTAAAGACCTTTTGTTCCGGTCCAATTTGCTGATGCGGTAAGTAAAAATCCAATTATTGCTGACAGTAAAAAGCCAAATATCATTTCATTTGCATGCCATTGATTTGGCAACATGGGATCAAATTTAAAAACGTATAATCCTGTAAATTGCAGGACCCAGATCAATGTTGGTACAACAGCCAAAACAAGAACCATCAAAAAAAAGGGGCGAAACCCTATACTCCAAAAAGAAAATTTAAAAAATTTTTCAGCTATATTCATTTTTTTGAATTCTTATCATTTCATTACTCGTTAATAACCCTTTTCCCATTTTATTGGATATATTCTTCCAAACTAAAAATTGATCTGAATTTAAAATATCATCAAGAACTCCATGAAAAACTCTTAACCATTCAGATAGGTATATTTGATTGAATCCAGGATAATAGTGTTTGAGAACGGGATTATATTGAGAAAACTTGACCCCAGAAACTGTTACAGTTTCACCTTCATATGGTTTCTTTAATTTCATACCCTCCCCTACACGCTCACAGGCTACAAAGTTGATGACCTATAATCATTTCTCTTGAATTATTGTATGTAATATGCAACTTTAAATAGAGACGGTCAATTATAAAACTAAAAAGCTTCTGGTAGAAGAGACTCGCTTTACTTTTTATACCCATCTGGCTTGGATTTTTGGGATTGAGTTGGAGACAGATTATCGAGAAGCGGTCTCAAAAATAGGCTCTAAGGTAGCTGCAAACCAGATTGATATATATCTTAAAAATAGAGAGATTTATGCGACTAACAGACCATACTGACTACTCACTGAGAGTACTCATGTATTTAAATCAGATAAATAAAAATGCAACTTTAGCTGAAATTTCCAGACACCTCAAAATCTCTCGAAATAATTTAATAAAGGTCTCCAATCAACTCTCAAAACTGGGTTACATAGTTTCAAACAGGGGACGTAATGGAGGGATCTCTCTTCATCCAAAGACTAAAAAAATGAGTTTAAAAGAAATTATCTCCAACACAGAAGAAAGCTTTAGCATAGCAGAGTGTTTTTCAAGACAAAAATCAACTTGTACGTTTCTGCACGAGTGTAAACTTAAAAAAAGCCTCTCTGACGCACTCCATTCATTTTTAGATTCCCTAGATGGTACAACATTAGATAGTATTACTCCAAATAGCTCCGTCAGCTTAGTATAAAACAGTATCTTGACCAATCGATGCAGTTTCAAAGAGATAACTAAAAGAAAGAAAAATATTTGAGGCTTTTTAAAAACTATGAAATCAAATAATCAGTTAAAATTTCAATTTTTATCAGTACTTGCTCGATCACTTCACCAATGTGGAACAGGCACTCATGAGTTAGAAAATGATCTGGTTAGCATATCAAAAAAAATTGATGTGGAAGGAGATTTTTTTATTACCCCAACATCAATTTCAATGACTCTCGTCTCTGATAATGAATCATTTAGCAAAAACTTAAGGCTTTTTCCAAAAGGCACCAGTATTTCTAAGATAAATCGCCTCCGCAAAATCGCAAGCAGTGCTGTTAGAGGAAGTATTGATTTAAATACTGCTATTGATTTTATTGAACAAAAGGAACCTCATACTTTTCTTGATGGAACATTTGCTATTTTACTCTCTTATTCATTAGTATCTTCTTGTTTGACTATTTTAATGGGGGGAACTTTTTCAGATTTTTTTACTGCTCTTTTTACAGGGTTTCTAACAGGAGCATTATCAATATTTGTAACTCATGAAAAACTACTTCCCATTAAAGAAACTCTCATAGCTTTTGTCGTTACTTTTTTAGTCTTTTTAATCAATGCTTTTGGGCATCAATTAAATCAAAATATAGTTATTTTATCTTCTTTAATCGTTTTAATTCCTGGTTTAAGTTTCACAATTGCACTTTCTGAATTAGCCAATAAACATATGAGCTCAGGAACTGCCAGGTTAATGGGATCAATTATAGATTTTTTTAAGTTGGGAGCTGGCATTGTTGTGGGGCATTATGTTACTTCTAGCTTTATCTTTCTAGAATTATCAAATGAACCTTGGCAATTTATTCCCATAATCAAGCCACTGGCTATTTTAATTTGCAGCGCATCCGCAGCTGTTATTTTCAATGCTGCAAAAGATGAAATTATATGGATTATTGGAAGCTCAATGATCGTTGTACAATCTTTAGATTTTTTTGAACTCATTGGAACAACAAATATGGCTATTTTTCTGTCATCGCTTATCGCTGGTTTACTAAGTAATATATATGCTAAATATAAAAATAAATCTCCTAATACGCTATTACTTCCGTCAATTGTATTTTTGGTGCCAGGAGCGGTTGGCCTAAAAGGTATCAATTTAATTTTAGATAGTGATATCACCTCTGGAAGAGAGCAAATTGGCAGCTCACTTATTGCTGCTGGGCTTATAGTCGCTGGTATTTTTTTTGCGGATGCCATGACACCTACGGTAAAGATACACCTGGGTAATGAGTAAAAACAGTTTATACCGATCCCATAAGACCACTTCTATTTTATGATCCCATCTTGACCTAATAATATTTTACCCATTAAATAAAGGGTCATTATCATCAAGGAGCTATCAAAATGAGACCTTTTTCCCTCGCCTTATTTATCTTTTTTAGTTTTACTCTAACAACTGCTGGTGCCACAAAAGTTCCTATTTCAAAATCTCCAAAAAATGCCCAAGTTTATATTGTTGAGCCCAAAGAGGGTGCCATAGTGAAGTCCCCTCTCACAGTAATTTTTGGATTAAAAAATATGGGTGTGGCACCAGCAGGTGTGAAACAAGAAAATACGGGACATCACCACCTCATAATTGATGCTTCGCTTCCTCCTGAAGGTCAACCTATACCTAATGACAATAATCATCGTCATTTCGGAAAGGGGCAGACAGAAACCACCATCGAGCTCAAGCCTGGTCAGCACACTCTTCAACTAGTTCTTGGAGATCACCTACATATCCCCCATAAACCTGCAGTATTTTCAAAAAAGATTTCTATTACAGTGAAGTGATTTGGCCTTATGTCTAGAGGATTTTACTAGCACTTTTCCGATAAGAGGAGAGGTAAAAGCTTCTCTTAAGGAGGTTGTGGCTTGAAAAAGTGGATGGAAAAACTCACATCTCAACTGGACCTGGATACATCAGAAAGTAAAAATGGACAAAAGCCAATAACTTCCGGCATGACTGAAGATCGTGCTACATTGATTTACCTCATTGATACCTATACTAAAAATCTCCTTGAAATGGACCAGCACCCTGTTCGCAAAGTTCGCGAAACCTTCGATAACTTTGTTCGGGAAATGGTTCAACCCAAGGAAAACTTTGAAAAAAACCTATTTCGATTTCGCCAGTTCTTTAGCTCTTATAGAATAGATGAATATACCTACGTACAAAAAACATTCGATGACTTCAGAGGTATTATCTGGGACTTTGTGGATCAACTATCTGAGGATTTCTCTGCAGAACAAGAGGAAGACAAACTTGTGGGTCAAAGTCTTGAAGAGCTCAAAGAGGCTGTTGAGGCTAACTCCATTGATGATCTCAAAAATCAATCTCGACAGTTTATTGATACCTATATCGAACATCAGACAAAGAGAGAAACTCGAAGAACAAAGAGAATGACTTCAGTCAAAAAAAATCTAGAACTAGTCAAAAAACAACTCAATGACGCCAATCAGAATATGCGCCTAGATCACTTGACCAAAGCCTTTAACAGAAAAAGCTTTGATGAACAGATTGAACAACAAATTCGGTTCTTTCAGGTAGCTCAGACACCTGCGACCCTTATTTCAATGGACATTGATCACTTCAAAAAATTCAATGATACCTATGGGCACGCTATTGGCGACTTTATTCTAGTGGAGTGTGTGAAACTTCTCAAAGAATGTTTTTCAAACGAAGGCGAATTTGTTGCCCGCACAGGGGGAGAGGAGTTTTGCGTAATCCTTCCTGATACAGGGTTGGATCAAGCCGTCAACAAAGCCAATAGCACTATCGAAAGAATTCGTAAAGAAACATGGCTAGAAGACGGTCACAAACTAAAGTTCACCATGTCCATGGGAATTGCTCAATTGATGGAGACCGAGTCTTCAAATGATTGGATCAAACGAGCTGACGAGGCCCTTTATGCTTCAAAAAGTGGTGGTCGAAATAGGTATACCATTGCGTCTCATATCAAAACAGCTGCCTGATCTACAAAAAAGTACGCCGTATCTTTTTGCAACGATAGGCGTCTAAATTGATCTGGTACTTTATTTTTTTATTCAGTTGAAAAAAGGTTGAATTCTTGCCATTCCCTTTGACAGTTGTGGTGTGGTTTTTCAATTGTAGGAACTCTTAGCTTCAAAAAGCTCTTAATAAGCCTATAGGCTGGCTTTGCCCTTGCACATGTCTCGGGTATGAAAACTAAAAATCTTTTACTCAAAGCTTTATTCGTTTTCAGTCCGTGGGCTCTTGGCAATAACCTTTCAACGCCTGTGATGCTAGTGGAAAAGTCTGAAGATTTTTTCACATCTTCAACACTCAATGACTTACCCAATGTTTTTAAACTGCAACGAACATACCACTCTAGAAGTCTGCACAGAGGCCTTTTGGGGTATGGATGGTGTCTAAGTTTTGAAAAGGTGTTAATTAAGCAACCAGATGGCAGAATTGATCTATTTTCCTGTTCATCAGACCGCCCAGTGCGTTTTCAGTTCCACCACCAGAGCCAAAAACACTCTATATATAAATCAGGGAAATATCCAACCCACACCTTAATTCTTATGCACAACCAGATGATCGTCACTGATGGCCAAAGTAACCAGTGGTATTTTGACAGTGGCGGCCATCTCCGACGCTGGCTTCTCCCCCAAAATCAGAGGTTCTACCTGACTCGAAGTAGAGACGGAACCCCAGAACAACTGGCAGGCCCCTTTGGAAAAGTGCGGCTAGTGATAAATCAAGAAACCGGTCTCCTCGAAAAAATAGATTGGAACCAGAGAAGAATAACCTACTCTTTTAAAGAGTTTCTCCTGACTTCTGTTAAAACCCCCTCCACTTTTTGGTCTTATCAATATGATTTCTCCCGTAACTTAACTCGCATTGAAAAAAACGGACAGCATATTAAGTCTATCTCCTACAACACTAGCAACGATGAAGTTCAACAATTGATTGAATCGTCCTATATATTGAAGTTGAATCCTGCAGGTCAGATCATTACTATGGAGCACCCAAAGAAAGGAAAAGTCACTTTTAACTATGATAATGCAGGAAGTATCATCAGAGTTTACTGGAAACAACAAGTCTGGACACTGTCTGAAATTCAGGGGATGCCAAAGCGAGATCCCCGACAAATACAAATTGTGGAGTATCTACTCGTTGCCTCACGTGCCATCCAATCCCTGAAATCCCTTTAACTAGGAGAGATGACATGCGATCAATATTTATTTTTATATTTTTACTCACTTTTTATCCCTTACCAGAAGATCAAAAGAGTATTCAACAACGATATATTGACCAAATCAATGAATTCTCTCCCTCACCAAAACCTTCTTCCAAATGGGATCGCCAGTTAATTGAAATTGATCAGGCACGGCAGTTCCTCAAAATACACAAAACCATTGTAGTTGCAGTGATTGATACAGGAGTGGATCTAGTTCACCCTCTTTTGCAAGATAAGATCTGGACAAACCCAGGAGAAAGTGGTGTTGATATTCATGGAAAAAATAAAGCCAGCAATGGTATTGACGATGACAAAAATGGCTTTATCGACGATATTCATGGCTGGAACTTTGTCAACCACAATGGCAATACTCTAGATACTCATGGCCATGGCACACATGTTTCAGGTATTATTGCTCAGTTGGCCCCCGAGGTAAAAATTCTTCCATTAAAATATTTTGACCAAAGTTCCAATGGAGAAAAGCACATGATCAATACCATAAAGGCCATTGAGTACGCCCGTAAAATGGGCGCGCATATTATTAATTATTCAGCTGGAGGACTTTCTGCAAATGCCTCTGAAAAAGCTGCTATCGAAAGAACCTGGAGACAAAAAATCCTATTTGTTGCAGCTGCTGGTAATGAGTCCTCCAACACTGATGTTGTTGGCTACTACCCAGCTGGCTATGACCTCCCAAATATCATCTCCGTGACAGCCATTAATTCTAAAACAAAAATTCTACCTTCCAGTAACTACTCTACAACCAAAGTTGACCTTGCCGCTCCTGGAGAAGATATCATATCCAGTCTACCTGGGGGTGGATATGGGGCTCTTACAGGCACATCACAGGCCACAGCCTTTGTCAGTGCCACTGCGGCTCTTTTGATGAGCCATCGTCCAGAAGTAACAGACCCTGAAGATATCATTCACTACCTGGTCCAGACTGGAGACTGGAACAAGAATCTGAAAAATAAAGTTCGCAACGCCTCCCGCCTGAATGCCCTTTATGCACTCACAATGGCCGGATCTGTTGTCAAAGCAGACAATAGAGATATCTATGAGCCCATGGCTCAACAATTAAAAATAGTTCTTGATAACATTGACGAAACAACCATCCATCGAGCGCCTTCAGGAGAGTTTTAGAAGTTTTCTGCAAAACTGATTCTTACTAACTACCCGTTACTGAAGCTGATGGTTTCTAGAAGCAGTCTCTATTTGTAGCGTTTGATCAAATGATATCCAAACTGAGTCTGGACAGGAGTAGAAATCTCATCCACATTCAAAGAAAATGCCGCTTCTTCAAAACTGGGTACCATACGGCCTTTTCCAAATTCACCCAGGTCTCCACCCTGTTTGCCCGATGGGCATTTTGAAAACTTCTGGGCTAAGTCTTCAAAACTAGTGCCTTCCTCCAGTTTTTTCAGTAAATCCTGGGCTTCATGTTCAGCGTCGACAAGAATGTGCTTAGCAGCAACGGAATCCATATAATTCATCTCCTGAGTCAGTTGAAAAACGCCTATTATAGCTACTCCAGTGAATTTGTCACGTTTTGCGCAAGCCGACATTTTACTTGGGTCCCACTTAACTTTCATGTAAATTCCCCACTGGGATGACAAAAAATTCAACAGCCTTATTTCAACTGCTTTTTCATATGAAATCTCATCGTCTCCAGGTGTTTCTGGCTACTTTGTGTTCAGTGATTAACAAACTTTTCGATATTATGCCGGAAATCCTTATAGGTATGGCCATAGACGTTGTGGTTCGAGGTAAGGAGTCCTTTCTTTCTCAATGGGGAATTCATGAACCCTGGCAGCAAATTCTAGTACTTGGTGGACTGACATTTTTTATCTGGGTGGGGGAATCAATTTTTGAATACCTATATATGATTCTTTGGAGAGGCCTTGCTCAGATGGTCCAGCATGACCTTCGCACGGAGACCTACTCTCACCTTCAACAACTGGATCTTCAGTTTTTTGAGGATCAATCTTCTGGAAACTTGACCACTATTTTGAATGATGACATCAACCAATTAGAAAGATTCCTTGATGGAGGAGCGAATCAAATCATTCAGACCATCACTGCTGTTATTGGAGTGGGTGCCGTTTTCTTTTATCTCTCACCATCCATTGCAGTAGTGGCTTACCTACCCATTCCAGCCATCGTCTTTGGAGCTTTTTATTTTCAGAAAAAAGCCACTCCTCTTTACACTGAAGTAAGAGATAAAGTTGGTACCCTTGGAACTCGCATCAGCAATAATATCTCAGGAATACAAACTATAAAAAGTTTCACCCAGGAGGCTCGGGAGTCTGACACACTCAAAAAAGAAAGTGCTGATTACGTGGAAGCCAATAAAAAGGCCATTGCCGTGTCTTCGGCTTTTATACCCGTGATTCGTATGGGAATTCTTTCTGGGTACCTGGCTACTTTTTTATTAGGCGCCCACTATGTTCTTACAGGCACTTTGGAGATTGGTGCCTATGGCGTTCTTGTGTTTCTCACCCAACGTCTATTATGGCCTCTGACTGGAATTGCCCAAACTGTGGACCTATATGAAAGAGCCATGGCCTCTACAAGACGAGTTCTGAACCTTCTTTATCAACCCATCCATATTGACGATGGAATGATGTCTGCTGAAACTCTGAAAGGAGAGATAACCTTTGAAAGCATCCATTTTGCTTACTCCTCAGGCCCTGAAATTCTTAAAAATCTAAGCTTCCAGGTCCCTGCAAAGCAAACTATAGCCTTTGTAGGCTCCACCGGTTCCGGAAAAAGTACTCTCATTAAGCTTCTATTGAGGTTTTATGAGCCCCAATCCGGCAGAATTCACCTGGATGGTCGCCCACTGGAGGAATACCGGTTAAAAGACCTTCGAAAAAATATCGGACTGGTCTCTCAAGACGTGTTTTTATTCCACGGAACAGTTCGTGAAAACCTCCTCTACGGACAGCCAGAGGCTTCTGAGGCAGACCTTTTGAATGCTGCCTCAAAAGCTGAAGCCATAGAATTTATTGAAAAGCTCCCCAAAGGTCTGGACACCATTATTGGAGAAAGAGGGCAAAAGCTCTCTGGAGGGCAAAGGCAACGCCTATCACTTGCCCGAGCCATCTTAAAGAACCCTCCCATTTTGGTACTTGATGAAGCTACAAGTGCTGTAGACAATGAAACGGAAGCTGCCATCCAGAGATCTCTTTCTAAAGTATCCAAAGACAGAACTGTCATTGCCATAGCCCACCGGCTCTCCACCATCGTCAATGCAGATATAATCTATGTACTAGAAGATGGGTGTATCCAACAAAAGGGACGGCATCAAGATCTCATGAAAAACCCTGGTGTATATAAAAATCTCTGGAGTGTTCAAACGGGCTCTGCCAACATTTGAATTTTAGGTAACTATTGATCTCTGGTTTCATTCTGGATAGAGCATGATAAACTTTATCCCCAACACAATGCTGACTGGACACAAATACCCCATCACCTATAAGCTCTCACGCTTATGAAAGATCAGATTGCCTTTTTTCTTCTAGCACTAACAAGCATCTTCACCGTGGTAAACCCATTTGGAGCCATGACTATGATTGCTTCATTGACTGCTGGCCTTACGCAAAATGATCACAAGGAAATTGCTAAAAAAGCCTCTTTAGTTGGTTTCTCTACAATGCTGTCATTTGCCTTTGCCGGAGAGTTTATATTCAACTTTTTTGGTATTTCTGTTTATGGTTTAAAAATTGTGGGTGGAGTTTTATTTTTTATTTCTGGCTACGACATGCTTCAAGGAAAAGAGTCTCGAACAAAAAGTGTGGATACCGAAGATACCGACGGCCACTATGGTACAGCTATCAGTCCCTTAGGTATTCCCACGATCTGCGGACCAGGTTCCATTACTGCCAGTACAGTTCTTGTCAAACAATCCCAAGGTTTTATTGGAGTGGCCTCTGTCATTACAGCTATTTTAATTGTAGGAGCCAGCACCTATTTATTTTTACGCAACTCCCGTAGACTTTTGCGGTTGATTGGTCCCAGTGGCAATAAGGTTTTTATGCGTCTGATGGGGTTGATTATAATGATGATTGCTGTGGAGTACTTTTTCTCAGGCTTGGGCCATTACACTCAGCAAATCGGCCTTAATAAGCACTAAAAAACCAGCCTCCAAAAAAAGGCTGGTTGACTCATTTCCAAGATATAAGGAAGTGATCGGAAACTACTTTCCTGTCACTTTAACGCCGATAGCACATGGGCCTTTTTTCCCTTGCCCGACTTCATACTCTACTTTGTCACCATCTTGAGGCTCCTGCCCACCTTGAACCTCAGAAATATGGAAGAAAATATCATCTCCGCTTTCCTGAACGATAAAACCGAAACCTTTACTTGCGTTAAAGAACTTAACTGTACCTGTACTCATTAAAAAATACTCCATGTAATTGTTATTGTCCCTAAAAGTTACCATAGAATATCAACGGGAACGAATAAATCTTAAAACCCGTTGGAAAATTTAAAAGGATCCAATGTTAAATCTGTTAAGATCTTGAAAAGATAGTGAAATTGCTAAAATTTCTTTTAAAAATACAATTATTTATAAGGCTTCTGACCAAAGTATAAAAATTTAACACTTCGCATTAATAAGTGACTATACCACTTTCTATAGGTCTATTTTTTTGAAGATTCAGCAGAGCTTGCATCACCACATCGGCGGCTTCTGAGGTTTTAAGATAAGGAAGGTAGTGATCAGAACCTCTCGATACCAATACTGGAAAGCCAAAATGACCTGCTACACTTTCAATTTGCCCTGCTGGCACCAGTTGATCATTGTCACTACGAACAATAAGCATAGGAATCCCCAACTCTTGTATCTGCTGAAAGTCTTGCATGATTTCAGCATGCTCCATTCCTATCAATTTTTGGCGAAGACCTTCTAGAACCTCTGAATCATCGACACCTAACTCTTCAGACAAAATCTTGTGAACCATCCGTTGATCATGAATATTCATATACATTTTGAAAGTTGATAAAGCCCACTTAGTTCCTGCTTCTTCAAGCAAAGATGCTGTGATACCTGCAGCCACACCTACCCCAGGCACCCAGCCCCAAAGCGTGTGTATCATGCGAAAGCCTGAGCTAAGAGCTTTTCCATGAAGTTGAGCATAATAATCTGGAATCCAACCCACGTAAGGGTTGAACTGAATAATACCAGCAAACCGATAATTTTCATGATAGGCCCTCACAAACCGGGAACTCACCAAAGTCCCTCGCGAATGATTGACAAAAAGTAATTTTTTCCGAAAATGCTTTTTTGTAAACCCAAGATGCTCCAGTAGAGCATAAAGAAGTTCTGCATCTTCTTCAGGGGTCGGAGCTTCAAAAGGCCCTGTGCCGTTAATATTAATTAAGTCTAAGGATATGGCTTGCTCCCCCCGCTCACCAATAACTTCAACCATCTCTTCAAAGGAACCCTTATTTAGCCCTGGAATGACAACTATTAAATCCTTACTTTTTAATAGGCGCTTCCTATTGGTAATAAAGCTCACCTTTAGAGGTTGCCCCCGAAACGTTGTAACAAAGCTCTCTTTGTAAGTTTTGGAGAAACTCCTTTTGCTTACTAAATCTGCACAGATAAAGCTTTGCTTCTCTAAGGGAGAAGTTGCATACAAACTTTGAGTCCATAAAATAAAAGATAAGAAAATAAAAATAGACCCCTGCCCCATCATGCTCCCCAGTCTCCTAACCAGTCATTACAGCAATCTTTGGATAAGTGCCAGAAGTAACTGAAAGTACAAACTCCCATTGTAAATCTTATGGGTAAAACCAAATATAGCCTTTCCCCTAAGATAAAATTCGTCTAAATTAAACCTCATGGGAAACTCAAATAAACAAAAAGTCCATATTTTGACCACTGGAGGGACCATTGAAAAATCCTATTGCGAAGCAGATGGCTCTATTAAAAATATGGAGTCCCAATTAAAGGCCCGGCTTCTGAGCCGACTTCGTCTGCCTCACACTGATTTTTGGGTCGAAGAGGTGATGGCTAAAGACTCACTGGACATGACTGAAGATGACCGAAAAATCATTCTTAAACGGATTCAGGTTAAGTTTCCAGATGGTAACCCTGTGGTGGTGCTACACGGAACGGACACCATGGAAAAAACGCTGAGATATTGCTACAAAAACATGAAGCGCCCACCAATAGCAGTGATCTTTACAGGAGCTATGACTCCCGCTGGTTTTATTGACTCCGATGCTCAACAAAACTTCACAGAAGCACTTTTTGCCTCTCAGATTGTCCCTCCAGGGTTCTATATCTCCTTTCATGGTGCCTTGTTTGAAGCTCCCAATGTAACTAAAAATCATATACTGGGAACCTTCGAAGAGTCGGCTTTTCAGTAATTTCTACATAAATGTCTAATCTTACTACACATATTGTCTATTTTTTTGTACTTCGCTCTCTGAAGTTTAAAGACCATAAAAACTGAGGGGAGAACTTTACCAATGACAATAAAAAACCTTGTTCTACTACTATCACTGGCTCTACCAACCATCACCTGGGCGGCAAATCTGGACGATGTATTAAAAGTTGATAACGGTCAAGTACTGCTGGAAAATAACGATGCCGGAGAAAAGGTTTATGGCAATGAGGTTTCCGAAGATCTCTTTCAGCCCACACATCACAAGTATTTTCACTATAAATTAAGTTTTGAAAACGTCACCAAAGTGATCACTCCAGAGGTTGAGGATGCTTTTGATCTATTTATTTTTGCCAATGTTTCCTATCAGGCCTATGGCAGCCCCAATGATGAAATCCCCTCGCAACGGATGAGAATTTACCGAAAGCCCACCTCCAGCACACGTATTTTTAACCGCGGCATGAGAGGCAATATTCTGCCTCATAACCCGGTCTCAGCTTCAGCCTTTGGAACTTCAAGTCACAAACCAGCTTTAGCAGGGTTGCCCGGAGAAATCCCTATTTCTTCGGGAGCTGGACACCTTGGAAGTTCTTATGTTGATACTTTTAGTGGTGTTTTTCGGATGAATCACAAAAAGTCTCGAACTCATCGCCATCAGGATGGAATGATTCACTCTCTGTATGTGGACATCAAGTATCCTTGGGGGAAGTCCTCAGGAATCGCGGTCCATGGAACACCCAAAAATAATTACAAATATCTTGGCCAACAGGCCTCCCACGGCTGTATTCGTGTAAAACAAACAGTATCCCTTCCATTGTATGAGTATGCTATGGGACGCAATCTCTATGACTCCAATCTTTTAGATTTTTCTCGTAGCCAAAGACTTCCTACCGGACCTTTAAGAAATCCACGCCCCGGTCAGCGGGTTTTAATGGTTTTCTTTTATGGTTATAATGGCAATCAAGGGCTTGATTTTTAATAAAAGGACACTCCCTTTGGATTTATTGCGACTGTTCTTCACATCATGGAGTTTTTTTGACCGCCCTGGCGACAGTTTCCGAACCCGGCTGACTCTCTACCAAGATGCAACTCCAATTCTGGAGCAGAACTGGCCGGAAACTGTGAGCTTCAAGTGGTGGCAACTGATATTTAACCCGGCAGGAAATGACTGGCACTACTCTAAACAACTGGAGTCCTGTGCCGCAATTTTGTCTCAAAAATATCCTTCAGAGGACTTTCTCCAATCTCGTGAGTTTAAACAGTATCTCAATCACATCCTTAAATATGTAGGGCCCAAAAGTTTCGATACCATATCAGTACTTCTGGAAGTAAAAAAATATTCTGCGAACGCTGATTTTCAAAGGCTCGTGTTCCTCACTTTACCCACCACAAATAAGAAGACCTTCATATGAGTTGGGAGTGGACCAGCATGGTGACAGCCAAGCTTCTAGGACTAGTATTCTTCACCTGTTCCCTTGAGTATTTTTCTTTGCCCCATCTAGCCCACAGACTCTTCCCTGCCTGGTCCTACCTACTCAGTGCCATTGTTCTTTGGTTCATTCCTATACCCCTTTTGATCTGGCTACCTGTAATCTCTGTGATCGCCTCGTCCTGTTTTTTTACACGCCGGTTCAATGGAGGAGCGGATTCCGTCATGTTTTGGGTAGGACTGCTCCTGGCATTAACTTACACCACTGCTGACTCAAAGACCCATTTTTCAGTTATTTCTGTTATGACCATTGGCTTTGTAGGAGCCTTTGCCTACTTTATGGCCGGAGTTAGTAAACTACTATCTCCTCAATGGCGCACTGGAGAAACTTTTCAATGGAGCCTATCACAGACTTGTTTTTCTGAAACTTTCCCCATACTCAGGCAGCACAGTCGTTGCTTATCCCTAGGGATCTTGCTCTGGCAGTTAAGTTTCCCTCTGGCTCTTACTCACAGATATCTAGCTATTTTTTACATTGTCTCTGGTTTGGTATTTCATATTGTCAATGCTCGAGTTCTTGGGCTCAGTAGATTTACCTTAGCCTTTTCCTGTTTTTATCCGGCAATTTTATTTTTATCCCATTCCGGTGACCACTGATGGCTTTACATCTACCAGATGTGGTCCAATCACCTAAAGTAGACAGCGCTTGACCTCTTCAATAGTAGTCAATCCATTGAGAACCATACGAAGGCCAAATGCAAGAATAGTTTCGAAGCCATCTTTCTCGGCAATTTCCTTTAAATGATCCCACTCCTCTTTTTGAGTCAGTGCAAATTTGAAATCCTCTGTAGAACGCCAGATTTCAAATACCGGAATTCGGTTATTATAACCAGATCCATTACAGCGTACACAGCCTCTCCCCTCATGAACTGTCCCTGGTGGCGTCACCCCCTTCAGATTTTGCAAAAAGAAGGCTTTTTCAAATTCCGTAGTGGAACGTTCATGGGTACAACTGGCACAAATAGATCGTAAAAGTCTCTGACTCACACACCCCAACATGGCGGATGCAATAGTGACAGGACTGATACCAAACTCTGACAGCCGGCTAATGGTATCTAAAGACGAATTGGTATGCATAGTAGAAAGAACAATATGCCCGGTAATAGCTGCCTCCAAAACAATATGAGCTGATTCCTCATCTCTAATTTCTCCCACCATAATCACATCTGGGTCTTGCCTTAGAAAGCTCTTCAGTGCAGCAGGAAAGGTCAAGCCAGCCTTGGGATGTAACTGTACCTGATTGAGTCCAACAATTTCCTTTTCTACTGGATCCTCCACAGTCATGATATTCACACCCACTTGATTGATCTCATTGAGTAATGAATAAAGTGTTGTAGATTTTCCCGACCCTGTGGGTCCAGTTACCAAAAAGAGTCCTTGTTTAGCCTGTGAAACCTCTTTCAATACACTGATCACCCGCTTGTCGGGGGCCAACATATTCAATGGCACAATCCCTCCACTAGAGCGAATCACCCTAAGCACTGATTTTTCTCCTTTTTTTGTCGGAATAGTTGAAACCCTGGCCAAAAAGTCCAAGCCTTCCAACTTCACTTTGAGTTGCCCATCTTGTGGAGACTTATCATTAGAAATATCCATCTCTGAAAGAATCTTAATCCGGTTGATCAACTCTCGATGAAACTCCATAGGCAAAGATTCTGAGCGCTCCTGAAGAACCCCATCCACTCGAAAACGAATGGAAACACTCTCCTCACCCGGCTCAAAGTGAATATCGCTGGCTCGATTTTGCAAGGACTCCAAAAAAATCTTGTCTAACTCCTGAACAGGATCCACTTTTCCTTTAGTTTTGATATGAGTGATTTTAGTCGTTTCCCCTTCGGGCTGTTTGATGTATTCAGGGATTTTATTCATCCAGAGGTGGAACTGCTGCTGAGAGATCATCTGCAAAGACACCCGATAACCAGAAAGATACCTAGAAATCAGGGTATAAATTTCTTCACTTTCAGGGTTTACCAGACCCAATACCAACTCATTGTCTTCACAAAGAACCGGTATCACCTTGTGACTTTTCATCACTGACATAGGAATCAAATCAGCAATGCCATCGAAGTTCACTTTGGACTCATCTTCAAAGTACTTTAAACCAATTTGATTGTTTTTACTATGAAGACGTTTTGCCAGATCCTGAGCCAAGGGGAGCAAAAAGTTAGGAGCCTTCATCAGCTCTTGGAAAATTTTAAAGTCCAAAGCCCGCACTATGGATGGTCCAATTGACTTGGCTAAATGTTTATGAGCTGTTTTGTTCAAAAGAGACAGCTCACTGAAGCCCTCTCCCCGCTCCAATGCCACAACATGCGTGTATGCTTTGGTATTTTTCAAGGGATGAGAGATTTCAATTTTTCCCTGTTCCACAATAAAATAATGACTGCTGGGCTGACCAACTTGAAATAGCACCTGTCCCGGCTGAAGCTGTATGGGCTTGAAATGAGGGAACAATTGCTTGAGTAGCTTATCTGGCAGGTCGGTAAATAAGTGATGGGTTTTGATCATGTCCTCAAATGACTGTTCACCGACATCACTCAATGTCTTTTTCTTTTGCTTAGAGTTCACCCCCTCTCCAAGATAATAACCTCTAAGTTCCGTAGATGTTTTTTCAAAGTCTGAGTCACCAATTAAAAATACATTGATCACTCCTTTAGGAATTCTTGCGCTAATATTTTCGTAAAACTGTGGATTGTATGGAGTCTTCAGTGCCACAGTTAACACTCCCGATTCAAATGCCAATGGCAAAGCTTCAAATCGCTTCCACATATTGATGGGCAAAATATCAAGAATCTTTTTGTCAACTTTGATACTTTCTGGACGGAAGTACTCCACAAAAACTTTGCTCTCTGCCACTGCATTATTAAGGCTGGCCAGCCGGTGCACTAGGTTTTTGGCCACCACAGGGTACCGGTTGAGAACTTCCAAAAAACTGGAACCACTCATTCGTAAAAGGTGAGTGTCTTCAGTGGCAAACCCCGAAGCTGATTTGGTAGTTCTGTTAAGTACAGAAAATTCAGAAAAATGCTGCCCAGCTTTAAGAATAGCCAGCCGATTCACCTGCTTTAATTGTGGAATATAAGTAACAATCTCAATAGATCCACTTTCGATAATAAATACATCATCGCTCACTTCATTTTGTAAAATCACGGGCTCACCAGAACGCACAAAGACCTCATTGATGCGATCAGCAACAAACTGAAGGGCCTGTTCGTTCAGCCCCTGGAATAACTGAGAAGCTTTCAGCAATTCCATATATTTGACGCCCTTAGAATGGACGATTTTTGGTGCACCCATACTCTGTGCGTATCGGGTTTATAAATAACCTACATTATCAAGAGCTATTAGAACTGGCGAAAGGTCGCAAGACCCCTCTCCCCTTGTTACAAACCTGACAGAGACTGAAACTCCAGAAGACCCACCAATCCAGTGGACAAACGTCCAGACATCCCGTACTCTTTGCCGATGAACCTACCTATTCGAAATATCGCCATTATTGCCCATGTGGATCACGGAAAAACCACCCTTGTTGACCACCTTCTCAAACAAAGTGGTACCTTTCGCGAAAACGCTGATGTTGAAGAACGTTTTATGGACTCCATGGATCTTGAAAAAGAGCGAGGCATCACCATTGCCGCAAAAAATGCCTCTTTTATTTACAACAATATTAAAGTGAATATCGTAGACACTCCAGGCCATAGTGACTTTGGCGGTGAAGTAGAACGAATCCTAGATATGGTGGACGGTGCAATCCTTCTCGTGGATGCCAGTGAAGGGCCATTGCCGCAAACCCGGTTTGTTTTGAAAAAAGCATTAGACAAAAATTTGAAAATCCTTGTTTGTATCAACAAAATTGATCGGCCAGATGCCCGCGCTGACGAAGTGATCAATGAAATCTTTGACTTGTTTGTGGATTTAGATGCCAATGAAGAACAAGCTGACTTCGATATTATCTATGCCATTGCCAAAGAAGGTGTGGCACGCACCGAAATAGACGGACCAGAAACAGACTTCAAAGTCCTATTTGAGTGGATCACCAATAATTTCCCCCCTCCCCCTGCCGAGCCCGATGAGCCACTTTCATTGCTGGTTTCCAATATCGACTATGATGATTATGTGGGGCGATTAGCCATTGGGCGCATTCGATCTGGTGTCATTAAAGTCGGCGATGAACTCACGCAGCACACTGAGGACGGTAAAAAACGACTGAAGGTATCAGCTTTATTCAGTTTTGAATCCAGCTCAAAAATCAAAGTTCTGGAGTTAAAGGCCGGGGACATTGGCGTGATTGCAGGTTTTGAAACTGTTCATATTGGTGATTCTATCACAGCACCCAACCAGGAACCCTTACCTAGAATTCGAGTCGATGAGCCAACAGTGGGAGTTTTACTTTCTGTCAATGACTCACCTTTTGCAGGACTTGAGGGATCCCAGGTGACTTCACGAAAAATCAAGGAGCGCTTAGAAAAAGAACTGCTTCATAATGTAGCTCTCCGAGTGGAGCCAACCAGCACACCTGAAACCTTTAAAGTCGTAGGACGTGGAGAGCTTCAGCTATCTATTTTGTTTGAACAAATGCGCAGAGAAGGCTTTGAAATGCTGATTTCAAAACCCCAAGTGGAGGTTCAGACCATTGACGGTGAAAAAAAAGAGCCCATGGAAATTGCCGTGGTGGATGTCGATGAAGCTTACGTAGGTGCTGTCACACAAAAGCTGGGTGAGCGCAAAGGTGTTCTGATGAATATGACGAACAAGGGCTATGGTCGAGCCCGAGCAGAGTTTCGGATCCCCTCTCGTGGATTGATTGGATACCGCTCGGAGTTTCTCACTGACACTCGTGGAACAGGCTTACTAAGCACGTACTTTGATGGCTGGGATAACTTTAAAGGCCCCTTAAAAGGCCGCAATACAGGGGCGATTATTGCCGACAGAAAAGGCGTCGCCACTCCCTACGCTCTCTGGCAACTTGAAGATCGTGGTCGTCTTTTTGTCACTGGCGGAACCAATGTCTATATGGGTATGGTTGTGGGTGAAGCCAATAAGGGAATCAACCTAGATGTGAATGTCTGTAAAGAGAAGAAACTCTCCAACGTGCGTGCTTCTGGAAGTGACGAGGCTGTAAAGCTATCTCCTATCAAACCTATGACTCTGGAGGAAGCTCTGGAGTGGATTTCTGATCATGAGTTAATTGAAATCACTCCAGAAAATATCCGTATTCGTTGTAAAGAAATGGATCCCAACAAAAGAAAATCTGCCGAGAAAAAAGCAGCAGCTTCAGGCGCTCACTGATTTTTCTTTTTCATCCCTTTCATTTTATCACGCATAGCTTTTCTTTTGCCTTTCCATGCCATTCGATGCTCTTTACCAGCTTTGCGAGTGGCTTTTAGGGCTTCTCTTTGAGATTTGCACTTTTCCTTTGATATGTCAGAGTTGACTTTAAGGCAGTCAGCCAGTGCTTTATGCTGGACGGACAACGTATTAAAGTGATCTGCCATTTTCATATGAGCATCGGCATTCATTTCGGCCATTTCACCTTTTATTTTCATTTTATCACCATGATGATCGGCTTGAGCCGCCCAACCAAAACAAAAAACCAGTGCTATTACTATAATTGATTTCATAGTTCCTCCATAAAAGAATTCAATAGATCATTGAATACCTCAATTATTCCTCACTTCTGAAAGAAAGCAACTCAATAAATTGTGGAATTCAAAAGAGCCTCCCCCCCCCCCGTGGAAGAGGCTTCTTAATTCTTACAAATTCTTCTTTATTTTGGTGCCCCAGGAAGGTCCGATGGGAAAGAAATCAAGTTGGATCGGTCTTTTTTAAAGTTCAATCCCTTATGCTCCATACCAAGCTCTTCCACTGAAATCAGACTGTATATTGAAAGATGTAGGCTTTTGACGTTTTCAAAACGCTTTTTTAACTGCTCTTCTGTAGGCCGAACTACTAAGGTCTCTGTATGAAAAATAAATCCTGATAGCTTTACAAATCCCAACCCCAGGCTAGAGTCTTCAATACTTTGTACTTTTAAAGCCACCACTTCACCATTTTGCGGGTCACGATAACTGACCAGATATAATGTGCCTTTTTCTCCCGTTTTAGAACTTGCCATGCCCCGGACTTAATCATAAAAGACAGTCCTTGTCATGGAATCTCAACTTTTATTGTTCATTTTCAAAAAACTGTCAAAATTGTGGACATAACCCGGGTCGGTACAACTGCAAAATTAAGAATAAATAATAAGGGCTATCATAACGACAGCGACAATAACTGCAACAGAGACACCGACAAGTACAGGTACAGGTAGTGACTTTTTTTCACTCGAGTCTTCATTTTTATCCACATAATCTGTGGATAACCATTTTTTTCTATCCATATTCTGTACAGAAGGCCTGGATGCTTGAGTCTGTAGGACCGTCATAGGTCTCGATTGGGAGGCTGGCTTTGAACTCTTTGGCTTAGGAACTTTTTTACGAATAGGCTCATTAGAATCTGACTCTCCCCCCTCCTCAGAAAGGTTTTTCTTAAACTCTCTCTCTAGCCGAAAGGCTCCCTCAAAAGGTGTTCGATATTTATTTTTTTTCTCACCTGTTTGGATATTGTTGTACTGGCTAGTTTGAAAATATTCTCTAACATCCTTCACATCATACTGAAAGACCGACTGCAATTGCCCAATTGTTTCTACTGAGACGGCACCGTAACCACAAATACTTTCTAAAACAAGGACAATGCGATCTAGCTGATCCTCGGAGTTAAGATGAGAAAAGTCAGGGTAATCACTCATAAGATGGCGCACCACCATCAAATCTCGTTTTTGAATATCACGAATGCGACGCTGCCCTGAAGATTCTTCTTTACCTGCTTTTTCCTCTTTGGCTGCGAAATCAGACATGTGCCCCCTCCAGCCTCCATTTTAAATGAAGAAATAGCGAATGCCTACACCTTGTGTTTCTAGGACTGGCCTTAAGGGTGGAAGAAAGCTCTTAAAAGCCAGCAGAAAGCTTGAGCCCGTAACGATCAGCATCCAGTTGGTTAGAGTATTCTACCCCAATCTTAAAAAATAGAAGGTTCAGGTTAGCCCCCAATAGAAACTGGGCCCCATCTACCTTTTTACTCGCACTTTCTCCAGCTGTTACAGCTGTATCAAAAATAGTGCCTGAACCAGAGTATTTTAAATTTCCATCTCCCATAATAAAACCCAACCCAGCATAGGGCTCGACAATAATAAAACTTTTACTGGCAAGAACCTGTAAACCCATGATCGTATTCTCAAAAGAAGCGTCGGCATCAGACCCTGCAGTCACTGCATCGGGAATTTTAAAATCCATATTTGTTTTCGTGTAATGCCCTTTGATGGCTAGAGACAGTGGCAAAAATGATAACAGTGTTTCCGTAGGAGTCCACATTAATGCCAAAGACTTATTAGAAAACTTAAAATCTTCATCACCAATTTCAGGAATGATCAGAACTTCACCAGTAATCCCAAAAGGCACAGTTAAACGCCCCAACAATCCTCCAAAGGGCAGTCCTGATACATCAGAGTTAGGATCCTCTCTCTGAGCAATTTTTTCAATTCTATCAACCGAAGCCATTCCCACAATAACTCCTACCTCAAAGCCAAAAATAGACCCCATGGTATTAGCACCAGAAATTGATGTATGAGTGAAAGCTGAAGTAAAATCACTGACAATATCTTCCATATCTTTCTCAGAAATATTATCAAGAGCCAGGTCCTGGGCTAGTACCGAAGTAGACATCATAAAAATAGAGAGAAAAATCCAATTTAAAAAAGATATTTTCATAGTATGAACCCTTCATTGTAAAGTCTTGTTAACGAAACCTACGATTTTTTAGCAATGCGTACATTGCACCCCAAATGAAAATAAAATACAACCCAGCGATTAAAAATGAGAGACTTTCAGGAAGCTGTGCGCTGCTCCCCTTGTCAGATAGAGTTATTCCCAAATTCAAGATATCTTTGGGGGACTGAATCAAACTAGCAAACACCCCCAAAGGAAGGTATCCATGAACTTCCATTTTAAAATAGAAACTTAGGCTAAAAGCTACAACAGGCTCTAAAATATAGCGGATTCCAAAATAAGCAAAAACTGTAGGAATAGATCGTTGAATAAGTGTAGCCAAAAGCACTCCTACACTTAAAAACCCCAAGCTTCTCATTAAAAAACCGCTCACTTGCAAGTAAGAAGGCCATTCCATCTCTTGCCCACTCACCCTCCCTGCGAATAGAAAAGAGAGCCCCATAATCATGACAAAGCTAATTACCACGAGAAATAGCACCTGGATCAAACGGCCCAATACCACCTGTTCCAGGGATAAGCCATCAATTACATGTTGCTTTAAAGTACCTAAAGAACTATCGTTACTGATCATCATGATTAAAATTAACGCCAAAAATGGCTCGAAAAACCCAGAAAAATAAAAAATCATTGATAGCGTCTGAGAAAAATTAAAACCACTCAACCCTGGCAAACTCACACCCGACATCAATTCCACCAATATACTGGAGCTCACCCAAAGAACCATAAGAAGGCACAAAAAATATCCGATCAAAAAAATCCAAAAAAATCGAAACCCTCTAAGTCTAAGCCATTCTAACTTCAAAAGAGTCATCATTGCCTCAAGACCTCCAAGAAGTGCTGCTCTAAACTTTGCTGTCGAGATCGAAGCTCAGAAAGAATAATATTTTTATCAAATAAATATCGATTAAGTTCATCACCTCCCAAAGAGTTTTCTGGCACCACTTTTATGAACTCCCCTTCATCTACAATCTCTTTGAGACGATGAAAGCTTTTGAGCGCTGCCAAAAGTTCAGCTTTATGAGCTGATTTTAGCTCAAACCAAATATTATGCCCAAGAACCTCTTCAATGGATCCCATCTGCAGAAGTTTCCCTTTTTTAAGAACGGCTACATGAGTACAAACCTTTTCTACTTCATCCAGGATATGGCTTGCTAGCAAAATGGTTTTCTTAGCTTTACGTTGCTCAAGAATTATGTCACGTATTTCAGCAATCCCTTCAGCATCAATACCATTGGTGGGTTCATCTAAAACTAATACCTCAGGGTCTCCAAGTAGACATGAGGCTATGGCTAAACGCTGTTTCATTCCTAAAGAAAAACTCTCGTAGCGGCTCTTCCGACGTTCGTACAGGCCTGTTTTCTTAAGTACCCGGTCAATATCAGAAAATGCCACACCTCGAATAGTCGCCGTGATCTGAAGGTTTTGTACAGCATTCAACCAAGGATAAAATCGAGGCGACTCTAATAATGAACCAATGCGCTTTCTTAATGCAGGTGCATTGCCTGAGGCAAACCAGCTGTAGTAACCCGAGGTAGGCTTCAAAACCCCAAGAGCCATTGCCAGAGTCGTTGTTTTTCCAGAGCCATTGGGCCCCAAAAGCCCAAAAACCTGCCCTTTAAGTACTTTCAAATTCAAATCCGACACAGCCCACAAAGACTGATAGCTTTTACTGAGCTTTTCACAATGAAAAACAGAAGATTCCATGTCAAAAATTCTCCCACAAGCCCATGAACAATGGAAGAAAAAACCCTCGCCACCTCAAAGGATTTGAGTTAACTTTTCTTGCAATGACATTAGAATTTGAAAATACTTATATTATTTTTACAGACGGAGCCTGCTCAGGAAACCCTGGCCGAGGTGGCTGGGGAGCTGTTGTTTATTCTCCTGATGGTAGCATTGAAGAACTCGGCAGAGGCAGTTTTACCACTACCAATAATAAAATGGAAATGACCGCAACCATTGAAGCTTTAAAGGTAATTGACGGAGAGCTGGGAAAAGACGTGTGGCTGTACACCGACTCCACCTATGTGATCCGTGGAATCACCCAATGGATATGGAGTTGGAAGAAAAAAGGCTGGAAAAACTCTGAAGGAGGTCAAGTTACCAATCAGGACTTATGGAAAGCCCTTGAACACGAAGTCATACGACTCAAAAAACGAGGAGTTAAAATTGACTGGCGCTACGTGCGCGGACATACGGGTGTGCCAGGAAATGAGCGTGTTGATGAAATTGCTGTTTGTTTTACTAAAAAATCTAACCCTCACCTATATTCTGGATCGTTGCTTCAATACTCCGTGGCTATTTTAGATCTTCCTGAATCCCATGAACTACCACCTATGCGAGAGCGCAAAGAAAAAAAAGCTGCTCATTCTTATTTAAGTTATGTCAATGGCCAGGTATCAAGACATCAAACATGGAAAGAGTGTGAGGCAAAGGTCAAAGGTCGTAGTGGAGCTCAATTTAAAAAGGCTTTATCTGCATCCGATGAATTAAAAATTCTTAAAGACTGGGGCGTATCACCAGACCGCCTAAAGGATAATTAGAAGCCGCCTCAAGGCTGTCACAACGGCAGGCTTCAGCGACTTACACCTTTGGGCAAACGTAAATGAAAGTACAAAAACTGAGTTTTCTGAAAAGTAGTAAAGTTATTGTCACTTACCAGAATCAGTAAATGTCGCCCATCTTTAGTTTGAGGGCCTAAAGTCATTCCCTCCAAGTTATCAACTCTTGGATGCTCTTCACTGAGAGAACCAATCAAATTATCAAAATCATAGATCATTTGTTTTTTACAAGGCTCCAGCTTCACACTCTTTACAGACTTTAAAGAAATTACATTTGTAGCGTTTGAACAGTCTGCCAGGAATAACTTCACCCGGTTCTTTGAGCGCCCGGCCAGATAAGCCCTTTCCAATACAAATACCTTTTTATTTTTAAAGCCTATAAGGTCAACCACACCAATAACTGACTGGGTGTTTAAGCTCTTATCCGGAATAGGGGATAATTCATAAACGTGCTGCGAGCTTTCAAGAAGTACCTCTTCTGCGCTCAACTGATTAAAAGACAATCGAACCCTTGTTCCCAGCTCATTGGTTGATTTTTCTCCGTCTTGAATAAGAGCAGATTCCGTCGTTGTCACCAATGTTCCGTCGTCTGGATTGATATCTAAAGACTCAAAGGAAAGATTATTTCTTACCCCATTATTCGAGTCCCAGTCTTCAGGGTCAGAGGAAAACCATGGCATTGGAAAATTATAACGATCTTGAAGAACCCCTGCAGCGTTTAATTTAAAGATTGCCGGCACAGCAGTTTTGGTCTCTTTAAAATCTCCTTCTGAAGACACATAGATCCATCCTGCAGCATCCAGGGAGATACCTTCTGGGTCCATACTACGATCTGGAAAATTCTTGCCATTTTCAGCCTTGATGGTTTGCACAGCTTGAACATTTACTGAGTACTTTCCCGTATCAGATGAACTTAAACGCAGTTCATAAAACCGGCTGGGTCCAGCTCTTCCACCTCGGTCATCACTTATTGCATATAGGGTTTTATTTAAATCTGACCAAGCCAAGCCAGAAAGCCCCCCAATCTCAACCTCATCACCTGGCCACTCAGGTGGTAAGATCTGATCGTTGATAAACTCCAAGTACTGTGGCTTGGGGGCTACGGCCTTATCTTGCCTTAATAAATGCGTCATATACTTGTCATGCAGGTAAAGGCCTAAGGCCACAGAAGCAGCAATGACAATCAATCCTATTACTTTTCTCATGAGAAGAAAGACATTAGTGATTGCTCCCACAAAAGGTCAAGCTTAAAAGGTCCACAGGTTGTCAATCAGGGGGCTTTTCTTAAATGGGCTAAATACGGCTCCCAATCGCTAGGACAATGACTATTACGAGAGTAACTGAACTCCTTACTGGGCAACCACTTGGGTTGAACCGGTCGTTTTTTCAAACGCATCCCCGCCTGCTCAGGAGTCATATCGCCTTTTTTATTATTGCAAGGACCACAGGCCGCAACCACATTGGTCCATATATGTTGTCCTCCCTTTGAAACTGGGTGCACATGATCCACAGTCAAAGCTTTTTCAGGAAACCGATCTCCACAATACTGACAAGTGTGATTATCTCGAAGAAACAAATTTTGCCTAGAGAGCTTAACGACAACAGAAGAGAAGTTAGGTCGAATATATTTTCGAAGTCTCAGAACGCTGGGAAGGTGAAAAGCCGCCGAAGCACTTCTCACCTGAACAGAATGAAACTCCAACACGTCCACTTTGTTTTGCAGCCAGAGAATCATTGCTTTTTGCCAATTCACTACCTTTAAGGGCTCGTATCCGGCATTGAGAATGAGAGCGCCTGAACCAGCTAATTTCTTATTGAAAGCGTCCCTCCTCTTTTTTATAATTCTTTATATATTTTCCCTGAAAACCGCTCAGGGACGCAAGTCCAGCTCTTGATCAAGATTGTGTTGGCTATGAAAAAGCAATTGTGCCTCAAGTTGAGACACAGTTAGAATTCCAAGCCTCAAGTATGCCTAGGCTATGAAAAATGCCTCTCTATGGGCAGAGAGAGGCTCTTTTCTCAAAGCTATAGACTTTTCACAGAGTTTTTGAACTCTGCAAGAACAGCTTTAACTGAAGAAAGCTCCATCTGCACCAGAATGTTCACTGGAAATGGCACTGCAGCGGCCAACAAGTCTAACTTATTTCCAATAAAGTCCACTTTATCAGCTAATAAGCTCAGAATATCTTTATACCTAGACTCTACCTTATCCACTTTTTCCATGACTCGCATCAAAGCAGCAATACCTCTTTGATGAAGAGGACTTGAGATATCCAACTTAGACATGGCATCGGCTAATTTTCCACGAATCATGTCAAACTTGGATGGAATTTTTTGAAGACCTTCTAAAACCTTATCGAGAACCTTTTTAACGAGTTGATCCACAATCAGCTGTTGATCTATTCCCCCAGAAGGACCAAAAGAAACTCCGCTACTTCCTAATGATATTTTATTCAATGCTTTTTCAGCCTCCTGAGCAGCCTGTTCAGCAGCTGCTGCAGCTGCTGCAACATCTTCCAAGGCCTTTGCCTGAACGGCCTCATAATCAATGGTATCAACGGTTGCGCCACCTCCCACGCTATCAGGACCACTTGGCGTATTGTTATCCCCCACTCCTTGACCAGAATCCAAAGCTGTTGATGCCCAACGGCTATTTCCGGAGTTCATACCTTGCCCACAGGCGGTTAGTATCAGTGCAAATACTATAACGATGATATGCATGACGTGCTGTTTCATTTTTTTACCTCTACCCTTTTTTTATTTGTTTTTAAAATCGATACACCCAAACCTTGAGTGCAACTCTAATACCGACAAAACTTTGCCTGAAGCTCTACAAAAGAACAGAAAAGTCGAAAAAAACGTCTAGCCTCATTTCTCTGACAATGGTCTTGTCTGTTTTAATAATTTTACACAGGACCCCAAACGTTTAAAAATTAAGCAGCTTTAAATCAATCAACGATTCCAAATATCTGCATACCCCCCTGTTGACACACTAGACGCGCCACTTTGATACACAATTTTATAACAACTCCAGGTTCATCTACAAAATGCTGTCGAACTTTTTCACAGGACTTTTACTGTAGACATTGTTTCAAACTTATACCGCTTTGAAATCAGAGACTTAAAAAGTTTTTTTAGGTATCAAAATTGCTCTATCTACAGTCAAAGTTAAGAGGAGAAGTACACTGTGACAAAGTTTATTATTGCCTTCGTTTCAGGGCTCTTTTTACTCTCAAGTTCATCTGCGGCCAATAATTTGGAAGAATCTATTGTTAGCTCCTTACAGGAGTTTGCACAAAGCTCCGTTCAATCAGTCAAGCTCAGTTGTGCACCTTCACGAGGACCCGCTAGCGTGAACAAGTCTTATATGGTATCTTTTCGCTCAAACTCCGATACAAAAACTCTCTTGATTCAATCTGAAGGTGACAGAGTCCAGTTTGTATCTTTGGTTAGAGACTTCGTTGAATTTACTCGATGGAAAACTTTTATTCCCAAAGAAGGGGCCTTTCGCGTAGACGCTGTTGGCAAAGATAAAAATGTTTCAGAACTTATTTTAAACAGTCACAAACCAGACTATATTAAAGCTTTGGAGTCTCTTGCCCCCAAAGCTCTTGATTGCTGTAGCAATAAATCTTGTCGATCAAAATTAAAGTAACCTAAACTGATCTGTCTTGAGCGACAAACGGAAGAACTTCTTACCTTCCATATAAATAATAAAGCCGCTCTTTATCTACACGACTCAGTTCATCTCGGGAAGGGTGAATAGCCCTGCGTCCTTTGGAACGCATGGTTTTTTGTCCTTGAAGTTTCGCAAATGCGTTGTCGGGGTAAAGCATAATACTTTCAGAGTCAAATTCAAAGACCGAGCCCGAGTAATTGTGTACCATCTGATCCGGCATTTTATTGAACTGAAACAAAAATTGCGGTTGGATATTTTCCCAAAGAATATCAATATAGTTATCTCGATCCTGCCGAGAGTGCTCATGCACAAACCCCAGCGCATGCATTAATTCGTGCATGACTTCGGTTTTTCCACATTTAGGTGAGATCAACACTGGCTGAGGTCCTCCTGTACGCCCCAGGTGACTTGCACAATGATTCTCTATCGCTACAAACACCAAAAAACTTTGATCTCCCTCTTCAGCTGGTACAAAGCGCACAGAGGTATTATCATTAAAATAATCAATGGCCTCTACAATAGGTTGAGTGTTGGTGATTTCACCAGTTATCGTATAAGGGATAATATTTGAGGGCCATAACAGAGTTTTCTTGGGTTGAGAAATCCCATTTTCAATACCTTTTTTATCTGAAGGCACTTGACCCATTAAAATATCTCCTTGAGTAATAGCATACCCACCTTCAATGACTTCAAAGTATACTTGGTTTTTAGGGAGATTGGAGGGGTATCTATTATCATTTGATTGAGGTTTTTGGAGAGCATTGGGTGCTTCTATTTTGAGTGGTTGGGGAGTATGACTTGGCTCGGCGGGTGCTGACTTGAATTGGATTGGCTCAGGGGCGTGCAGAGTTTCTTCACCTTCATCATCGATATGTATAACTTTTGTTTTTGGAGCCTCCGAGTGACTTAAAAAATAGATAGCTCCGCCGCCAACTACAAAAATAGCCATAGCTAACAAAAAGCCCAAAAATTTTTCCACAGCCGGATTCATGCGATGATTGCAACTTATTTTACTCTTATTGGCAATATCTCTTTAGAAGAACAATTTTGAACCTTTCCAAAAACTCGCTCCTACTGCGTTGCATTTTACTGCCCATTCAAAGTGGATCGATTTACCCTGATAAGCATGAATTCACAAAAAACATTACCCAAAGAACTAACAACAATGGTGAACTGGTCTGTGACCCTTCTTGGAGAAGTCATCAAGGACCAGGCTGGAGATAAAACCTATCTAACTATAGAAGCTCTAAGAAAACGAACCAAAGAAACTCAAGATGCAGCTCCAGAAAAAGTTCACGCTATCCTGAATGAAATGACAAAAGAGCTCTATAAACTTTCACCTCCATTGCAGCACAACGTATGCCATGCGTTTGGTATGATGTTGGAGCTTATCAATGCCTGTGAGGCGGCCTACAGAAGTTTTCGCCTAAAATCTTACGCAAGCCCCGATCTCTCCAAAAGTTCTGTAGAGCGAATCACCTACGTACTCACAGCACATCCGACTGAAGCCAAAACTATTGAACTCATTGAAAGCTTTGAAAGAATTCAAGCTGTACTTGTAGAATCTCTAATTGAGGGGCGCCCTCAAGTGGAACAAAAGTTAAAGTTTTGGCTCACCATGGCCTGGAAGTGGCCTATGGCTAAACACAAAAAACCAGCTGTGAGTGACGAGGCCAATGCTATTTGCACACTGGCATTGAGACCAAAAGTTGTGGATCGCTGGATTCAGCTCCATCAAACGGGAGTGCCTATCTATTTACGCACCTGGGTGGGAGGTGATAAAGACGGCCACCCTGGCGTAGATGAAATCACCATGCGAGCGTCTCTTAATATCAGTCGCAAACATATTGTAAAGTATATAGAAAGCCGCTGTGATGAGTCCCTCAAGGCATTGTCTCAAATTCCAAAGGATTATGTAACATTATCGTTAGCCACAAATATTCGTGGCCTTAAAGCCGACTTGCGAAAGTTAAGAGTTCTTGAAAAGGGCGATGGTGCTCGCTGTCAGAAATGGGCAGAAAAATTAGCTCGTGTAATGAAGGTCTATAAACAGGAACTGGGCGTAGAATGTTTTTATCTCAAACAAATGACTTCATTACTTGAAATCACGCCTGCATTAGTCATTCCTTTGGAGCTCCGAGAAGACTCTGCCGTCGTGGCCAAAGCCTTGAGTTCTCCTTCAAAATATGCCATTGGACGCATGCTCCAAAATTTACAAAAAATTAGTGGAAAAACACCTACAGATTGGTATGCCAAAGGCTTTATCTTGAGCATGTGTGAGAGTTCGAATGACCTGCTCAATGGTGTGGAGCTTATGAAGCGAATCATCAAGGCTCAAGATCTTCCGGTAGTACCACTTTTTGAAAATGAAAAAGCACTGTTGAAAGGGCCTGAAATTATCAAAGAGTTTTCGACAAAGTCGGGAATAAAAAAGCTGGTGCGGTCCTGGGGAAATTCTATGGAGATCATGGTTGGTTATTCTGATTCATCCAAAGAAAATGGCAGCCTTCGATCACGTCAGTTAATAGAAAGTGCTTTGTTTAAAATGGAAAAAGCCATCGAAGAATGTCACTTTGAAGCAAGGTTTTTCCATGGTAGTGGTGGAAGCGTTGCCAGAGGAGGTGGGAGCCTCGAGGAGCAAACCCGGTGGTGGCCAATAAGTGCCCAACGTCGCTTTAAAGCCACTATTCAGGGCGAAATGATTGCGAGAAGTTTTGCCAGCCCCGAAGTATTTACCAGGCAGGCCTCAAAAATTATGGCTCAATCAAATATCCAACCGCAAAATGTACCAGAAAATATAAGAGTCGCCGTAGAGGCACTAGCACTAAAAACTCGTGACCATTATCGTATGATGGTGAATGATAATGATTTCATGAAAATAGTAGCAGAAAGTACACCCTATAATTATCTACAACTTTTAAAAATAGGCAGCCGCCCCTCAAAGAGAAAAAAAGATCTCTCACTAAAAAGTTTAAGAGCCATTCCATGGATTCTATGCTGGACACAGACAAGAGTGTTATTTCCCAGTTGGTGGGGTCTAGGAAGTGCCTGGGCCACTTCTACTCTTAAAGAAAAAAAACAACTTCAAGAGGCCTATAACAAAAGTCCTGTATTCAGAAGTTATATTAACTTGATGGGCTTCACGCTGGCAAAAGTTTCACTGGGTGTATGGCGCACCTACTTGAGCCGGACCGAACTGGATAAAAACGTTCAGGAGTCTGTGTATGAACTAGTCAGTCGGGAGTACAAAGAGACCGTATACTGCATTAAAGACCTCTCTGGCAGCAATGAGCTTTTATGGCATAAACCCTGGTTAGGAGCCTCAATCTCTCTGAGAAACCCATTGATTCACCCACTCAATGCCCTACAATTGATAGCACTAAAAAACCAGGACCACACTCTACTAAGAGAAACTGTCACGGGAATTGCCTCAGGAATGATGACTACAGGCTAAAGAATATTATTTTTTTCCAGGGCGTGATCCCCATTTCTTGCGGAATTTCTCTGCCCGACCCTCAGTATCAATCAAGCGCTGAGTTCCTGTATAGAAAGGGTGAGAAGCACTGGAGATATCCACCTTTACCAAGGGGTACTCTTTACCATCTCTCCAAGTGATAGTCTCTTTCGCTTTGACCGTAGACATAGTCTTCAATTCAAAGTCACAAGAAATATCCTTAAAAACCACTTCACGAAACTCGGGATGAATATCTGCTTTCATTTGCCTATCTCTCTTCAAAAAATAAAAATCCACTGAATCCGATGATTTATCACCTTTTGAGCGTCAACGCAAGGGGCAACACTGTTCTGTATATAGGTTCATTAATTGAGTATTTTCAGTATGTTATAGTTCTATCGAAGAAATAGGTGAAAAGAGGGCTCTTTGTCCACAGAGCCCTTCTGGTCAACATTAAACAAGGCAATCACCTCAGTAGTAACCCCTGAACGGATATTGAAAACCACTAGGTCTGAATTTTCAATAATCTGGTGCAATCCCCGGCCGGCCCCCCCTTTGTTGATCTGAAACTTTCCAGCCTCTCCTGTGTAGCAACTCTCCAAGTAATTTAAAATGGTCTCACCTTTAAGGCTCCCATTGGGATCTTGCACCGATACGGCCATCAGCATTCCATCCGTAGCGTAACGAAGCTTGGCCTGATGCTCAGGACCTAGTTCTACTTTTGTTTTTCTATCTAAATGATTGTAAATAGCTTTGCCATTTTCATCGGTAGGGGCATCATAAATAGCGTTCATTAACAACTCTTCCAAAACTAACCCAGCACGATCTCTATTTGCTCTCCGAATTCCCAGTTTTTCAAAGTACTCTTCTACGCTGCCAATTAAACTTGCTCGTTGATCACTACTTACAATATCGAGTTCACGAATTTCTACACCCCAAGACAAATATTTATCTGGTCCAAAAATATCTTGGCTTGTTAGTTTTGAAACACTAGTTACAATATTCTTCATGGTAAAGGCTCTGTCCTCAGAACTACGAGACACGATATTTGGCATATAAGTCATGCTCTTTACCTGCTGAAGGTAATTGGGAACACTATCTGCAGTCATCAATACAACTTTAGATGTTGGACTTATTGATGGAACCTTATTGATAAAGTCAAACATAGTTTCATCAGCAAAAATAATATCAAATGTAGATTTGGATATTGCCTCTTCAGCTTCTTCAGGGGTTGTTGCAATTTCCAATTGAGCTCCTGTTCCCCCTAACGCCATTTTTGCCAAAATTTGCTGCTTTTTCTGAGAATCAGCTAACAGGACCTTTTGCTGTTCCATAGCCTGTTCTGCTCGAAAAAGCTCTGTGATTGGCTCCAATAAACCGATGGTTTCCAGAACTTCGTGACCAGCTAGCTTGACCTCAGCCAATGATTCTTCAGGTACCTCCATCTCAAGAGTATCTAAAGTAAGCCTTAAAGGAATGAGGTGATCTTTATAAAGCTCTTCCAATTTTTTAAAAGTCATTTTCTTGGTCGAATAAAGCTCTTCTAGTTTTCTATGAGAAGCCAGAAGTTCCACATTTTGAGTTTCAAGTTTAGAATGTGAATTGATTAAATCTTGGGTTTTTCGATAAAGATCCTGAGTTCTTTGCTCTACCTTCTTTTCTAGTTTTTCATTAGCAATTTCCAACTCAGCCTTAGTGACCTCTAGCTCTTCATTGATATGTTCAATTTTTTTAGCTTTTTGGTTTGTAGCATGTAACTTATCTACTAGGACACTGGCATAGATTTTATAAAGTGTGTGGCGAAGCCTGTCTCGGTCACCTTTACTGAAGTTATTAATATCGTTAATCCCTATACGAAATAACTCAACAGAATCTTCCGCACGAATAGTTGCTGAGCAGGCTTTACCCTGAATTACACTCATTTCACCAATTAAATCACCAAAAGTTTCTAATTCAGCGACTTTTCCATCGTCCACATAGACGCCAATTTTACCTGAGATAATCAAATAAATACTGGAGTTAAACTGCCCTTGCTTTAAAATATCTTCACCGTTTTCAAAACGCACCACATTGGTGATTTCAGCAATTTCAAAGAGTAATTCATCTGGAAAGTCTGCAAAGAAACAAACTTCACGCAACCGTTGAGCCATCTGTATGATCACCGGGCTGTGATTGGAAATTTCAGACTTTTTTGCTGCTCCCATGCTTCTCCACTGTGGATGAACTCAAGTAAATTATAACTACAATAAGGTTATCGACACTCCACATCGCCGCCTTAAAGAACTCCTCGACCAGTGGACGATCTAGAAATCAATTGTAGACCTAGGTCCTAAGCCCTACACACGGCTGACTTCCGGCACTGATTTTGTAGCTCCCCAGCCAGATGGAATAACCTTACAGCCCGTTGATCTCTATAAGGAGGTTCATTTGGATTTAAAGCAAAGTACAGATGATCAATACAAAAAGAGAGTGACAATTTTTGTCGTATACTTGCTGTTATTGGGACTCAGTCAGGCCTCTTCGACATGGGCCACAACTGAAGATGATGATGCTGATTTTAGTATTAAGAGGCCATTGCCCTTAAGACCTTTTGGAGGTCCCAATACAACTAAAAATAAATATAGAAGTAACAGTACAGATGAGCCAAAAAGACGTGATAAATATAAGTGGGATAAAAGCAAAGGCCACACAGCCCCAAGTATAAAGGCCAACGAGCGGTTTGGAAAAACTGAAGGTAAAGTGGAATTTCGCCTTGTTCATGACACTCTGATTAAAAAAACTCTTCAGAAAAAAAATAAGACCGGAAAAAACTTTTCAAAAGCTCCTCTACTCCCCAATCTTGATACGAATAAAAGATCTTACAAGCCCTAGTATCTCAACCAGTAAAGTCTGGCCGAGACACTAACTTTCATGAGGGCGTCGAACCACCATCTCAGGACCTGTCTCAGGCAGCCCTCCAGGGCCATACTCATGGCTATTAAATGAGTCCACTTGAATGGCATCGTAACGCAACATTTCGGCTTCTTTAATCACCTCCAACTCTTGTTGTGAGATAATTTTTTTCTCAACAGCCAAATCCAACACACTCACTATGCGACCTTTGGGCAGTTCTTTTTTACGTATGGCTTTTTTTATTTTCTTCTCTACTGGCTCTGCTTCACGAATTTTATAGTAAGCCCGCTCCATACGGCCTAAGCCTTCATTGGGATCTTTAGGAATATAAATGCCTCGACTTAACACTTCACGAACACTCTCATCTGTGAGCATTCCACGAACTACCCGATGCCCCATTTCATCACTTGGTTCAAAGCTCATAGTATTGAACCGAGACCACCAACGGATAGGTCCCTTAAAGAAAAGTCCCAAAATCGGGATGTCCATGTTAGCAAAAATACCATCGAAAGCTATTTGAATGTTGTGAAAAGCAACTGCCATAGAGTAATGAAATAGAGGTTCATGCTCTTTTTTTCTTCCATCAGCATCAAATTTTTTGAGCATAGCAGAGGCTATGAACATCCAGATCAAGATATCTGCAAATCGACCAGTGAGCTTCTCTTTGATTTTTAACTGCCCACCCAATAGCCCCATAGCTAAGTCCGCTAAAATAGCAAAACTGGCCGAAGCCCAAGCCAATTTTTTAAAGTACCTCTTACTAGGACCACTGTGAGGGCTGGTCGCCAAACACCCTCTAGTAAAGCTTAACACCACAGAACGTAAGGTATTTCTAACAATGTGTCCAATATGCCCCCAAAAAGCTTTATCAAAAGCTTTAAGGTCATTGTTTTCAATGGCATCTACCTCTTTAAAGGCAAATGGGTGAGCTCTCAAAGCCCCTTGGCCAAAAATCATCAATGTACGAGTTAAGATATTTGCTCCCTCCACCGTAATGCTGATGGGAATAGCAATCCAACCAGTGGCAATACTATTTCTAGGCCCCATAGAAATAGCAGCTCCGCCAAGAACATCCATTCCCTCTTTTAGAGTTTCTCTTGCCATTTCTGTACATGCAAACTTTGCCATAGCCGTAACAACAGGAGGGGCTATACCTTGATCCAGAGCACTCAACACATACTGAGACATAGCTTCTGTATGATAAGTTTTTGCTGCAATACGAGCCATAGGCTCTTCTACGCCTTCAAACTTTCCGATAGGGAGACCAAACTGCTTTCGAATTACAGCATGATTTGAAACCAAACGGGAAACCAGTTTATTCCCTCCAGCACTTTGTGCTGGAAGACTGATTCCACGACCAGCCCCCAGCGACTCCATTAACATGCCCCAACCTTTTCCAGCATTAACTAGCCCACCAATAATACATTCTTCAGCATCAACAATGACATCCTTGCCTTCCATTGGACAATTATGAAAAGGAATACTCAAGGGGTCATGCCTTAACCCCAATGATATACCGTCCAGATGAGAGGGAATTAGAGCACAAGTGATACCAATATCTTCCCCTTTCCCCAAAAGGTTTTCCGGGTCACGCAACTGAAAAGCCAAACCAATGAGAGTAGAGATGCTCGCCAAAGTAATCCAGCGCTTGCGCCAGTTCAATTTGATTTTTATACGACCATCACTATCTTTAAATAGAACTCCTGAAGATGTAATACTCCCTGCATCGCTTCCCGCCATAGGTTCAGTCAGACCAAAACATGGAATCTCTGTTCCGTTTGCTAAACGCGGTAAGTATTTGTTCTTTTGCTCATCTGTTCCGTAATGATTGAGCAGCTCTGCCGGTCCTAATGAGTTGGGAACCATAATAGTAATACTTGCTGGAATTGAACGCGATGAAACTTTTTGCAAAATCATTGAGTGGGCGGTATGGGAAAAACCTAGGCCTCCATACTCTTTAGGGATAATCATTCCAAGAAACTTTTTCTCTTTCATGAAATCAAAAACTTCAGCCTGCATCTCGCGAGTCTTCCAAAACTTCCAATCATCAATCAAACGACAAAGCTCGTTCGCCTCGTTATCTAAAAACTTTTGCTCTTCATCAGATAACTTTCCGTAAGGCTGATCCATCATTTTTTTAAAATCTGGCTTCCCACTAAATAGCTCTGCTTCCATCCATACAACTCCGGCTTCAAGGGCCGTCCGCTCCGTATCAGAAATCTTGGGAATCAATTGCAATGCCTTCATGACTTTCATGACTCCACTAGATACAATGGCTTGCCTCAGGGGTTGAATGTTAAATAGTAGTAACACCATTGCCAGAGCATAGATCATAACCGGAGGCGCTGAGTACCCAATGGCAACAGCTACAAGATACAAGGACCAAACCACCAATGGGGACCCCATATAACCGATGGTAATTCCAGCAACCACCACGCCAATTAAAGTTGGCCAACAGTAAGCTGCGTTGGTGAGTATTCCATAAAAAGGACCGAGAAATTCCATGGGAGTCTCCTTGCTGATTTCAGCTCATATGATACCAATTATAGGAGTAATTTTAATCATATTCTAGCATTTATTCTTGCCCCTTTCTCAATAGTTTGAGACCATGGTCTTGGTGACCACGGGGGGCATACATCATGAAACTCTTCTGTTTGATAGGGCTGTTTATAACCCTCCAAGCCGTACCGGCCTTTTCCTATTATGATGAGTTTGTCATTGGCTCCTCCGCAGATAAGTTCACCTTGAAAAAACAACCTGATGGCAACTACTATGTGGGAAATAAAAAAGTTCAACTTGGCTCCTTCAACGATTTTATTTATTTATTCGGCACTGAGATTGCTGGCGCCTGTCCTCAACTCAACAAAAAACCAGATATCACTATTATTGCCAAACGCTTCAAGACTGATGCCATGGGGGATACAAAAACCAATAAATCCGAAAGACAATTCTTTCTAGATAAAAAAATTGTTAAAGGCGATCAGGGCTGTGCACCTATTACTGGCGATGGTATCTATTATCTTCCTATGCACAAATACTGGTTCACTGGCGAAACAGTTTTATCCTTACCTAAAATACAAACCCTCAGAATTGAAAAAGACGGCATTGTTCTAGCTCATGTAAAAAATAATAAAGACACCCTTGAGGCCCATGAAGATATAGAAGGCATGAACTGGGAGTTTTTTAATAATTTCAAAGGCTCCCTTCAAAAATTTCCGATTTTTGCAAGGCTTCACCCCACTATAGGAAAAGGCAAGCCCACCTTCACTATGACTGTGAACAATCGCGAGTACCAAGCCTACTACGTAGCCAGGAATCTCTGGGCCATGAAGTTTCCTAAATCTCCCTGGCTAGTGGCTTCGCAACAGTGGTCCACTTGGGAAGACATGCGACAAGAACTATGGAAAGACCGACACTTTGACCTAATACAAGCGTTCACCAACCCAAAAAATCCTCCTGACAAGCGCTATGCCAGCATGCAAGACTTAGGAAGTCGCTGGTCCCCGTCCATCAAAAAATCTCTACAAAAAATCATTAAAAACCCCACCAACCCTAAAGAACTCCGATCCTTAGCTCTTCGTCACCTCAAGCAAAAACCGAGCCTTGATAACTTCAAGGCCATGATTCAAGCTCTTGAAGTCACCGAGGACCGAGACCTTTTGACTCAGCTGACAAAAACACTAAAAATCCGAAACCCTAAAGGGCCCGTGATTGAGGAAACTACCGCTGACGAAAATGTACAAAAAGCTATTGCACAATGGCTCCAGTGGTGGAAAAAAATTGATCAGTAAAAAGATTCTTCTCAACAAAAAAACTCTCAGTTGGGCTCTCTATGATTGGGGGAATTCCGCATTCGCCACCACAGTCATTGCAGGTTTTTTTCCGATTTTTTTTAAATCCTATTGGGCTCATGATGTATCTCCCCAAGACTCTACATTTTATTTGGGCCTAAGCAACTCCATAAGTAGTTTCTCTCTCGCTCTATTGGCTCCTTTCCTTGGTTATTTAGCTGATCAAGGTCGCTGTAAAAAACAGTTTTTATCAGGCTTTGCAGCTTTGGGGATTCTCTGCACAGCCTGTTTGTTTTTTCTCTCCCAAGGGCAAATGTTTTTGGCCTGTACGCTCTTTGCCTTGGCGTCTTTAGGCTTTTCTGGTGGAAATATATTCTATGACGGCTTAATTGTGGATATCTCTGACAAAAAGTGGTTTCACATAGTTTCTGGGTATGGTTATGCCCTTGGCTACCTTGGCGGAGGTTTATTATTTGCTGTCAATGTAGCTATGACTCTAAAACCAGAGTTATTTGGTCTTGCTGATAAAGTCGAGGCTGTTCAAGTGAGTTTTTTAACAGTTGCTGTCTGGTGGTTGGCGTTTACCGTTCCTTTAATTCTCAATATCCATGAAGAAAGGGGACAACGCCAACATTTACCCCTCTTGCAAGGCCTAAGAGAGTTTATTTCCACACTCAGGACTATGATCCATAATCGACCACTGATTTTATTCTTTGTAGCCTATTTATTTTATATTGATGGCGTCAATACGACCATTAAGATGGCCGTGGATTATGGCATGTCTCTTGGGTTTGAATCAACTCACCTAATTACAGCTCTGCTTATAGTTCAATTTATCGGCTTTCCTGCTGCTATTGGCTTTGGATTTTTGGGACAAAAAGTGGGCGCTCGACCAGGAATTTTTTTAGCCATAGGGGTTTACGTACTGGTTATTATTGGTGGCTACTTTATGCAAGAGCCCATACACTTTTATCTTATGGCCATAGCTATAGGGTGTGTTCAAGGCGGAATTCAGTCCCTGAGCCGCTCTTTTTATGCAGAAATGATTCCTTCTGAAAAATCTGGAGAATTTTTTGGCATATTCAACATGGTCGGCAAATTCTCCGCTATTCTAGGGCCCATGGCAGTAGGCCTAGTCAGTCACGCAACAGGAAGCTCTCGTTTGTCCATTTTAGTGCTGTTGATCTTTTTTGGTATCGGCGCTTTACTATTATACAAAGTCACTGAAGGAGAAACAAAAACCACATGAGAATACTTGTGTTAATTGGGATGATGATATCAGGAGGATTCCCTTGTTGGACTTCAGCCCAATTGGACCCTTCTCTCTCTTGGAGAGTGATTGAAACAGATCATTTTGAGGTGATTTACTCCACCTCTTATAACGAACTCGCCCGTGTTTACGCCTATGAGGCCGAACAAAGTTATACAAGCCTGAAGCCTGTATTTGGAGAAGTCACAGAGAAAACCATTGTTGTTATTGTGGATAATACAGACCTTACTAATGGCTACGCTCATTTTCTTCCCTACCCGCACATAGTGCTCTTTCCCGTGCTTCCAGGAGATCTAACAACTATTAACTACTTTGATAACTGGGCCCGAGATCTCATGATTCATGAATATACTCATATTCTCAGTCTTCAGCCCTCCAATGGGTTTTATACACCATTAAGGTGGATTTTTGGAACTATTGTCCGCCCCAATGCGATTTTACCAAGGTGGTTTCTTGAGGGTGTCGCTGTGCAAGTGGAAAGTCGCTATACGGCCAAAGGAAGACTGAACAACCCAGCCACAATGGGCGTTCTTCGAGCCATGGTCAAGGACAATACACTTCAAGAAAATAGCCTCGATAAAATCAATGAAACTGACATCCCTACTTACCCCTTTGGACGACGCCCCTATTTATTTGGATCTCTTTTATGGCAAGAAATGCTTGAGAAAGCAAAACCTGGTTTAGTAGAGCGTCTGCACCAACGTCACTCTCGTAGACTACCATTTTTGCTGAATACCCCCATCAATGATGAGACTGGAAGCACTTACGCTCAGCTTTTGCATGACCGTTATCAAAAAATTACTGAAAATGCCCAACGACAAATTCGCTATCTAAAGTCTTCCGGAGACTTCAGCGGTAAGAGAATAAAGACGCTTAATGGCAACACTCATATATCTCCAAAAGTCAGCCCCAACGGGCAGCACCTGATATTTATTAACTATGACACCAAAGCAGGATCTCGCATTCAGATCCTCTCTAAAACCGATCAAACCAGCGATTCATTTCAAAGAATAAAAGCTAAAAATCTATTGACCTCTTCAGGAACACAAAGGCTTGACTGGTTCCCTGATTCAAAGAAGTTTATTTACGAAAAAGTAGGACGCTGGAAACGTTATTATTACTTTTCTGATCTCTATATCTACGATATGGAGAAAAAAACATCTGAGAGACTCACCCATGGAGCTCGAGCTCGTGAGGCAGCAGTATCTCCTAATGGCACTCACCTGGCTTTTGTCTCCTTAAAAGGTGCTCGCACTTCACTCTCTATTTTAAATTTATCTGACAAATCCACCTCTCAACTCTTTCAACCGGCAGCATTCAATCGCATCAGTTCTCCACTTTGGTTAAGCCCCCAGCGCTTAGCCTTCATCGGCCGAAGTAAAAAAGGAGGAGCTCAATCTCTTTATGCCTATGATCTCAATACGGATAAAACAAAAGTCATCGGCAAACCCAGGAAACTACTTACCAAGTTCCACCACATCTCACAACCAGTAATGACCAATGCTGGACTCCTTTTTGTATCTCATGATTCAGGTGTCGCCAATTTATATCTGGCACCCAAACCCTTTAACCGAGCCTGGGCCATTTCTAATTCTCTAACTCATGTCCTTAATGGAGATATGGACCCTCAATCCAAAGATATCATATTTTCTCAGTCCACAGGCAGTGGGCCCAAGCTACACACTCTGCGCAATCAAAAACCTGTGCACCTTAAACGTCTAAAAAAATCTGCTGTTAAAAATTTAAAACCTTTAGGTCCTGTGTCCAAGCGAGACTCCAAATCAGTGCGCATGGAAGAGGAGGATTTTTGGGGTATTGAGTACCTTCTTCCTCGCTATTGGATTCCGTTTGTATTTCCCATCGAAGGGGGGGCTATTTTTCAAGGCTCTGTTGCGGCCAATGATCCACTGAATATCAATACCTGGTACCTCAATGGATCTGTTGATACGGTCACAGAGAAGGTCAGTTACGGAGTGGGGTACTTCAATCAAAGCACTCCCATAGGGCTAGGACTTGATTATGCTGAGTTTCAAAATTTTCTTCCCGGAACAGATCTTGTACTCACTCACCGTTTTGCCGCTGCTTCTACAAGTTTTTTTCTCCCATGGCTGTCATATAAATGGCGTGGATATTTGAGCTATGTTTATGAGGAAACTGAAATCCCATCAAAAACTTTAAAAGGGTCTGGCCCTAGTGTTGGATTTATCTATTCCGGCTCCGAGCAAGATGTAAATACTACTGAAACCACACAAAATAGCTCTCTCGTTTCCGTTACTCATACCGAATATCTGGAACAAAGTAGTCACTACAGCTTTGGCCGTACTCGCGCCCACCTTTATAAATCTTCAAACTTATTTCTTCCCCAAACCCATTCACTAAACCTACATATAAAAGGTTCGCACAGCCCACTCATGAACTCAAATCATATTATTCCGTTGGGAGATAAAACTGTCGGTGGAAATTATCTAGTAAATATTATCAATAGCTCCTATATCATGAGGGGTTATCCCACTGGAGCCTTTGCAGGAAAAATCCTGGTCAATACAAATATAGAATACAAGTTCCCACTTAACGATATTTATAAAACAAATGACTTATTCCCATTGTTTTTCAAAAATCTAACTTCAACAATTTTTCTCGATGGTGTCGCTGTTGATGGAGGCTATCTTGATAGCAACACAGAAAATTACGAAACCTCTACCATCGAAGAACCCTTCTGGTCTACAGGTATAGAATTTAATATAAACACAACAGTGGCCTACCACCTACCTGTGACATTCACTCTTGGTCTGTATTATGGTTTCACTGAAAAATCTGGCGGCGGCTTTACACCCTTTATAAGCCTTGGTTACACAGGTCACGGTGGTGTGGACACTAACAAAAGTCCCCATTCACAGAAATAAAATACACTCACCGAGTCAGTATAACTAACTCTACTTATCTTTTTTTTTCATAGAGGTCTCATAAACAGACACTCTGTTTCGCCCATAGTCCTTGGCATCATAAAGGGCATGATCAGCCCTGCGGACGAGAGCTCGAGCATCCAGCCCTTCACTTCCCTTGGTTACACAAAACCCTATAGAAACAGTGAGTTTCATACTGCTTTTACCGTCGTCAAAGGTGTGGTTGAGAATATTTTCTCTGAGACGATTACAAAAAATCATTGTCCCCTCTTTATCAGTTTCCGTAAGTACCATTAAAAACTCATCACCTCCATAACGAGCGGCAAAATCAATCTCTCTCATGGTATTTTTAATAATCTCCCCTGTTTCCTTTAAAACAAAGCTTCCAAATAAGTGGTCATTAGTATCATTTACTGATTTAAAGTGATCCATGTCCATCATGATGCAAGAAACATTTCGCCCAAATCGCCTTCCCCTCTTAAGTTCAAAGTCAATGCGGTCATACATGGAACGCATATTGTACAACCCTGTGAGGTAATCCAATTCTACCATTTTCTGAAGTTTATCATTGGCCTCCAGAAGATCTCGGTGAAGATTATTAACCCTTAAACTGGCTTCAATTCGTGCTAGCATCTCTTCAAAACGAAAGGGTTTTCTAATATAATCATCAGCTCCAGCTCTTAATGCTTGCGCCACAAGAGAAGACTCTCCTCGGGCAGATATAAAAATCACTGTAGTGTAGTTTTTCTGCCGACGAAGGTCTTCCAACATCTCAAGACCTGTCAACCCTGGCATATCATGATCGGTAAGAACAATCGTTGGAGAAAAACTATCTACCTTTCTCAAAGCTTCGTCGGCCTGAGAAGCCTTATCCACTACATATCCAGCCTGGACCAAAGCCTCACAGATCACCTCAAGAGTATTAGGGTCATCATCTACAACGAGGATTTTTACTTTTTCAGATGCCATCTTCTTTATTCTAGGAACTGTCCTAACAAAGAACAAACACCATCCCATACCCGCAGCGACAAAAGTCTAGAACCTCATTTGTAAAATAACACTTTTCCTAAGGAATTCCGATAACATACCGTGGAGAAAAAACTGCTTTACAGTGCCATTGCACTGTTTACCCTGGAACTGGTTATATTTTTGGCAGATCTTGGTTATCTACCAACTCCCATATTTGAATCCAATGAGGTCCAAACACGTCAACCCATGATTGGATTTGTCAGAAAAACCAGAGAGACTGTTCGAAAAAAGTCCCATGAATCTATTTTCTGGCAACCTACGTCCAATAAAGATACTTTAAATGCCTATGACTCGATACTCACACTTGAAAATAGTGCTGCCGAACTGGAATTGGAAAATGACATTCAGCTAAATCTCAACGGCAATACCCTAGTGGTGTTGGAGCCTGTAGAAGCCCAAGGACAAAAGCGTTTTCGTATTCAGTTTCAAAAAGGTAATCTTCGAACTCTTTCTTCAAAACAAGATGTCACCATGAAAACCAGCGACTGGATACTAGAAGCCAATAAAGGCACTGATATTTCTGTTACTCAGATGAAAGATCAACACATTCAAGTGGAAGTCTTAAAAGGTCAGGCTCGAATAAGTCATACAGAGGTCAAAAAAAACAGTACCATTATCAGCTCTGGATCAAGAGTGGCTCTATCCAAACAACACGTAAAGTCTGCAGTAAAAATTTCAAAAGACTTTGAGTGGATAACCAATAACAACCAAATGGTGAAGTATGATTATCAGTTTCCAACACCCGTAACACTGAGCTGGAAAGGTCGTGCTACACGACTGCGCTTACTTCAACCAGGACAAAACTTTATAAATAAAAAACTACGGACTGACCGCCATGGCACTTGGACTGGTCAATTTGAACCCGGTACATGGCTCATCACTGCAGAAACAAACACTTCCACCTCCCCCACTCTAATGCTTAAAGTTCTTCCGACAAAAAAGCCTCGCTACCTGAGCCCTCTTCCTAGAGATCGACATGACGCAACCACAACCACTCTCTTCGATTGGTTAAAACATCCAGATATAGATGAATATGAATTACAAATTTCTGATACCTCAGATTTTTCAAACATCTTGGAAACCTATAAGACTAAAGATACACATTTGGACATTTTTTTAAAATCTTCAGGCCTTATCTACTGGAGGCTTCAAGGAAATGATCACAGAGGCTATCAAGTTCCAGCATTTTATATTTACCCCCTATATAACGTAAAAACTCCTCTGGACCCACCTCAACTTCGACCACCTTTACAAAGACAACCCGCTCAGAAAAAACAAAAAAAAGGAACCTCTTTATTAAAAAAGTTTTATCAAAAACAGTCCGTTTTGGGTATAATCGATTGGCTGCTTCCAACAGCTCATGCTAAAAATACTCCCTCCCCTTCGCCAGAAAAAACAAAAAAAACTATAATTTTCAGTTGGTATGAAGTTCCCGAAGCAGATTATTATGTGATCGAGATTTCTGTCTCGAAAGACTTTCTAAACCCTCTTTTGGTAAAAAAAGTGACTCAAACAGAGTTTTCCTGGTCAGAATTTGATATCAATACCTACTATTACAGAGTCGCGGCGGCACAAAATAATGGGCGTATGGGATTATTTTCTACACCAGAAGAGGTTAACCTAAATCTTCTTGATACAGAAACAGCATCTAAAGAACTTAAACCCGGAGTGCGTTTGAGTATTGAAAAAATAAAAAATAAAATTAAAAAACAACAAAAAGAAGATACAACAGAACTTGAAAAAAAAACCACCAAACCAAAGAATATAGTTGTGCGCTCTGTACTGAAAGTAGAGAAGCCAGTGGCTCTTAAGCGCCATGAAATGAACATTACAGGGTCACTATTTTGGTCCGGAGGATATATTATCAACTCTCACTCCACAAAAAATAGTGTTAAAGCCCATCAAAGTGGCTTTTCTGTCCGAAGACTGGGACTCAACTTGACCCTTCCTATGCACAAATATGGACATCTGTCTCTTCATTCAGAATACAATGAAAATAAATGGCAGTCTGACACTGATAAACTGCCATTTCAAAACTCTCTGATACAGACTCATTGGTTCCACTCCTTGATGTACGCCTCTCAAAACTCCCCATCCCCTTATGGATTATTTTATGAATCTATTGGTATTGCCGAACGATCTGGCAGCGAATCAATGAGTTTAAAGAATATTGAGATCTACGGCCTATTAACAAAAACCAGATATCAATTTTTTTCATCATGGAATACACAACACACCTTGGGTATGGGTTATGGCCCCCCTTTCTTTGTTCTTCACTCTGACAATTATGTATTTTACGGATTAAATTTTTGGGGAGAACATACTGGCAATACAGGCTTAGAGTTTAACATCAAATACGGCCAAGGCAGCAGTGGTCTCAACTTTATTTATTCACAGATTATGTACCGCATTGGCTTTGAGTTTTAAAGCCAAGAGTAAAGGTACCACTAACAAGACAGTCAATACAAAAAGAAAAAATATGGGCGGTTTTTTTCTATCAAAATCTACAACCATTCCACACCCTCCTCCCTGATCAAAATCAAATTTCTGCTGAAAATAAGGTGAGTAATGAATCTGTATGCCTTGCAGATAAGACCCATTAGACTCATCAACATTCGTCAAGCTTGCTCTAAAACGAATGTATCGCCCCTGGGGCTCTGTTAGGCTATTAACTTCTACCCAGGATACAGGAACAAAATCATTACTTTCACCAGAAGAAATATCTAAAAAACTCGAAGCTCCCGAAGAAAGAGAACTTGTCAATGTGACCCCTGTCACACTGGGACGTGTGCTCATAAAATCAATGGGCTGAGAAGATAAAGTGAATGTTCCTGCTTGAAAGCGGCTATACCCGACATGAGCAAGCAGGGTATCTGGTTTTTCTGCATTTAAAGCATAAGGCGGAAGAGCTATCGAGTAACCACTCTTACCAGAAGCCCAAGTACGACCAGCACCTCCACGACCACCATTCACTCCAAAAATATTGCTCCCCCCCACTCCGCCATAGGCTCGCACCGGACCAGAAATATAAACATCACCCAGTGCAAAAAGCTGAATAGACCCCCCACCACCACCGCCGCCAGCTCCTGAATTCTGAGTAGCGTTTCCACCACCATTTCCACCATTGGCATAAATACCTCCTGAGGGTGAAATTTTAATATCTCCAAAGGCATGAATAATAACTCCTCCACCACCGGCACCTCCACCACCGCCAGAAAGATTCGAAGCCCCCCGATGATCACCTCCTCCACCACCAGCGCCTCCACCTAAAAATAAGAAACTATGATCAGGTTCCACATCACCGCTTACGCCACCTGTTCCTGGCATCTGTGCGGTTCCAGCCTCTGCAACGCTGGCCGCAGTATTGGCTGTATAAGAGCCACCGCCACCGCCGCCAGAACCAGTTCCACTAGAAGAGGCTGCTCTCCCAGGACTCGGCTTTCCGGGAACAACTGTCACGCCCAAAAACTCACCACTTTCAGCCTCCACAGTAATGGCTGAAACAACGTAGGATCCGGCGCCTCCAGCCCCACCTCCACAACGGCCTGTTCCTCCCAAGGCCTTTGTATCAAGATTTTGAAAGCTCTCTCCATCCTCTCCAGAGCAATCAATAGAACCATCAATAATGACATCTCCTTGAGAGTAAATGACCAGAGCGTTATCTCCCTCAGGCTGCAATGTCCAACCAGAATCCAAATAAAATCCTGTTACCTGAAGCTGTGAATACATCGACGTATCTAAACGAATAATGTTACCAGAAATATCACCATCTTTTGAGAAATGAGAATATGTTGTAGAATCAAAAACCCCATGCTCCCCACTACCAATATCAAAATTTTTGGAAAGTGTAACATTGCCTGCCGTTACGTAGTTATTGATTTTTAAAGGGGGATGAAGCGCTTGCAGAGAAATATTCCACTCCAAAGTACCGGAATCTTTATTAAGTAAAAGTGAAAAATCCTCAGAAACCTGTGCTGCCTGAGCCAAGTTTGACACAATAAAAGAAGCCATCCAGCCACTCAAAATAAATACAAGGTTTGTTCTCCAATCAGGCAGATTCCACATAGTCTTCCCAGCCCATAATATCCCAAATCTTTTTTCTTAAAATATCGGCACGAAATGGTTTAATGATATAGGAACTCACTTTCATTTGTGCCGCCTGAGTAACTTTAAACCGTTCCATGGACCTCTGGGATGTAATCATTATGAAGCTCGTGTTCTTCCTCAATGGATGATTACGCACAGCTTTTAATAAGGTAAGTCCATTTAATCCAGGCATTTCCCAATCTGATATGATTAATCCAATGGAATTTTTTTGGTCATTGATATATGACAATGCGCTCTTGGGATCTTGCATGGATTTTATATTTGTAAAACCATATCCCTTCAAGTACTCAACAAGAACTTCTCTTACCATAGCATCGTCATCTATTAATAATATTGGCAATGTATAATTAGCGTTCATCAAACAGCTCCATTTGGTTTACATGCTTTTGGTAATCGAATCACTGCCTCAAGGCCCTTAACTCCATGGTTAACTAGTTGAAACTCTCCTTGATGATCTACCTCAATAATTTCACGGCAAATAGGAAGCCCCAATCCGGTGCCTTGTTTGCCCTTTGTCGTATAAAAGGGCTCTAATACCTTGTCCATAAGTTCTTTTTTGATACCAGGTCCATAATCTCTCAATCGAATTTCAGCAAACTCACCAACATCAGTAACTGTTAAGTCAATTTGTCCACTGTTTCCCATTGCGTGAATAGAGTTAATAGTAAGATTCACAAGCACTTGAAGTATTGAGGTTTGATTAACGTGAATACTAACTTTTTCTGTTTTAATCCTGCAGACTTTTAATTGAGATACTTTAATCTTATGCTCCATTAATACCAGAACCTCATCCAATAAACTATGAGCATAAATATCTGTTTTTTCTCGTGCGGACTCTGCAGGATTGGACAGATCCTTAAATTTTTCTAAGATCTCATTTGCTCTTCCTGTAGCGTCCAAAATGACTTCTAACCCTGCTTTCATTTTTTCAGGATTCTTTTCCGCCAAACAAATATCCGCTTTACCCATAATTTGCATAAGTAGATTACCAAATTCGTGAGAAACCCCTCTAGCGACAGCCGCAATGGAGCTTAGTTTTTCACTCTCCATCAAACGCCTTTGAGCTTCAGCTAATTGTGCGTTCTGCAGTTTTTTTTCTTCGTTCAGATTCCATAATGAAGTAAAATTTCTAGCCTTTTGCAGAATCTCCCCATTACTGAAGGGTTTATTTAAATAATCCCAGCGGTTAGTTTTATCCTCACCAAGAAATTGCTGAATAGAATCAACACTCCGATCATTGAAGGCAGTAACAAATACTGCGTACATGTTTGGATCCAAATCATGAATTTCTTTAACCAAATCAAACCCATCTTTGCTCCCGCCTAACAATACGTCAAAGAAACCCATAGCAAATGGCGCCCCTTCACGAATTTGCTTTTTAACAATGGCTAGAGCTTCATCATAGTTTTTTGCTACAACAACCCTGAACTCTGTATCACTTCGAATAGTTTCAGGCCTTTGTGACCTGGAGCTTTTTATGGAAATCACATTATTTTCGGCTTCAGGGGTTAAAATATCTAGGTAGGATTGAATAATTTCTCTTTCATCATCAACAACCAAAATCCGATGATTGTGTTTAAACTCAGACTTAGATAATGCCTGGTTTTCTTGCATGGATTTATGCTTAACAATTTTTGCTAGCTGCTTCATGCCACATCCCTCTCTTCTACACCTTGAACAGGTGGCAGGGTTACGCAAAATATGGCACCTTCGCCTGGCACTGATTTCTCTAGGGTAATATCACCACCATGGGCCCTTATGAATCTTCGGCTAATATTTAACCCCAGGCCTGTTCCTTGTTCTCTTTTTTTCGTGGTAAACTGAGATTGAAAGAGCTTTTTTATATGGTTCTCTTCAATTCCCACACCATTATCCTCTATTAAAATCTCTGTGGATTGGTCTTGTTTTCTTCGCACATGAATCTGAATTAAACCTCGAAATCCAGCCTCAACATCTTTCGCCTTATATTCCATAATAGCCTGAATGGAATTTCTAATCATATTTGTCATGCTCTGCAGAAACTCATCTCTATCTAGAGCTACTTGAATTGTCGGGTCTGGTTGTGAGATAACGACTGTAATATCTTCTTTAGAAGCAAAGTCAGCCATGATATTGACTGTCTCATCCAGTATAGGAGCCAATTCATGAACACGTTTTTCACTTTTTACAATAGATAAATTTCTCATACTCTGAACAATCCGGTTGATTCTCTCAGATTCTCGAATCAAGAACTCTGTATCGCTAATTAAACTTTTCCATTCTAAATGAAAGTGAGCATCCAGTTTCTGTAAATTATCTAGATCTTCATCCCAAAGAGATTCTCCAGGTTTTAACAAAGATGGCTGTTTCCAGTTTTTGATCAACTCATTAAAGCCTCCTTGAGAATAATCCCTCCTCCAGCTTTCTGTGATTTCTCGAAACAACTGTGATTTCTGGTTTTTTTCTAGTCGACTTTTAATTTTCTGAATGCGCGATAAAATAGATGTTAATGGGTTAAGAACTTCATGAGCAGCCCTTCCAGCGATCTCTCCGACTGATGCCAACCTTGTCGTTCGTAGCAAGGCTTCTTGAGCATCCTTCACAGCCTGATTTTGTTTCTCTAACTGCTGAGTACGCTCTTTAACCTTGGCTTCCAAGTTTCTGTTAGCCTCTTCCAACTGCTCACGACTCTGCTTCAAGTCAATAATCATTGCATTGAACTGATCGGCAAGAACTCGGATTTCATCTCTTGACTGAACTTCAATCTGTGTTTCAAGATTTCCCGTAGAGACCTCTTTCATCCCCCCGACAAGAACCTCCAGAGGTCGAGTCAGTGACTGAGAAAATAAAATAGCCGCGATAAAAGCTAGGGTTCCTACCATCATAGCAAAAAGAAGAGAACGCATCACCAACCGGTTCACTACTGAAAATGCCTTAGCTTCAGAGACCATAGAAATTACGTTCACTTGATCACCATAGGTTCTGGAAAACCCTCCTAAAATTCGACCATGATTTGTCTGCATTTCAAGAACAGATGTTCTTGCGGGAGTGTTTAAAGCTTTTTCGATCACTCCACTTTCAACAACTTGCTTACCACGCATAACTTCAGCATTTGAATGGATCAGCACTTCTCCATCTTTATTAATAAGAAAAACGTCATTATAAGTTCCACTAGTGATAGATTTTAAAATTTTATCTGCCTTAATAAAGGCTACCACTGCGTAATGATTTACAACCTGTCCACTTTCAGTCTCCTCCACAACGCTCTTACCATACCCTATCAAAGGAGGTCCCGCTTTTTTGGTGGCATTCCAGATGGCTTCTCCATCTCGTTTAATTCTTGCAAAAGGAATTTGAGATGAAAGGTCTACAGTAATATAAGAATCACTGACCCCATAGGTTTCTAGATAAGTTTTGTCCAGATGAAATTGCCGAGTTAAGCCCTTAAAATCCTCACTTCCAGAGACGTAAACCAAATCTGAGTTATCATGAATTAACTTTTGAATAACACCCAGTGATTTTTTACTTTTCGAACGAAAAAAATAAGCCACTAACTCCATTTTATCAGAAGAGTTTTGAAACAAAGACTGAACATCTGAGGATATATTGGTAACAAGGCTCCGGTTATAATCAAAAACCAGGTTCAGTTTATCCGTACGAATCACAGTAGTTGCCATTAACAAATAGGCCGTCACACAAAAAACCAACAGGGCTGTTGTCACCATGAGAAATTTGTAGCGAATAGAAAATCTTTGTTTCTTCATTTATTTTACCTACTTGCTTACCGATGCTATCGGTTTTTTTACATCCAAAAAGTAGGCAAAAACCCCTATTTAACGACTGGTTCTAAAGTCCACTGTTGAGGAGCTTGCCGAAAGACCTGTGGCTCCCTTAGAAATCCCCTTCACTCTGTAGAGACGGTTAGACATAAGTCCTGTTGCGTTTACTGAGTGACTCGTCACCATACTGATGTCTTCCGTGGTAAATATTATTGCTCCTGATAAAACATCTAGAATTTCCACTTGAGATGTTGAGGCAATGTCCGTATCCCAAGTCACCGTTGCCCCACTGGTCCCAATACTACTAACGGCAATATTTGAAAGTGTCGGAGGAACAGGATCATCACAAGGATTATCCTCTTCACCATCCGGAAGTGAGTAATTTTCAGGAGTCAAAGGCGCCCAAGTTCTATCTAACAAACCTAAGTAGGCTTGCTGTGGCTCCGGAGGACTCTGCTTCGAGTCAAAAAATCTGGAATTTCCCTGCTTGCCACACTCAGGATCCTCTCGGTCAACCACCTGCTCTGGCAATGGTCGCATCATGACCACCAGAGAAATGTGGTACCGAGGCCCTTGAAAATATTTTATGCGAAACTTGTATTCTGTATTTTCACCAAAATACACAGGCATCTGTCCACACCCCATTTTTGTAGGATGAGTGCCATCACTATCTACAATGGTTTCAAACTCACCATCATCATCCAAATCCATTTCCATAACGACTCCATCATCTGCCAGAATAGCAAACTGGTAATTACCAACTGCTTGAGTCGAGTTGAGATGAATTTTTCCATGAATATCCAAGGCAAACCACTCATACAAGGTATCTCCCTCAGGAGTCATCATTGTGGTTCCACCCTCAGTAACAAACCCCCTATTAAATGGGCGTGTTGGAAGATTCAGCTGATTAAAATATATATCCACATCTTCATAGGAAAGCCCATAGTCCAAGTAGTCATCAACATACTGATATTCTGGGGCATCATCTGGGAGGTAATAAAGTTGAGCTAAAACACCTTGTCGATCATCAATGACCGAAGGTGGATGACCTCCACTGTCTGGGTCTACAACGGGATCACAGATATATGTATCCCTGTCCCTTGGAAGCTCTGCCGGCCATGTTGCTTCTGTTCCATCTTCTTGAATTGTACCTTGATCCTCACAGGCCACCAAAAATATACAGGACGCAATGAGAACCAAGATTCTTGCACAAACGTCCCGCATCGTGAATCCCTTTGGTTAGTTCTTCCTCTAGTATAAAATCTCCTCCAAGGAATGTGTGCAAAAACTGCCTATGACTGACTCGTGTTGAGAAACAGATGAAGAGTTCCATGTAACTAGCTAAAATTTCTAAATAAATATATGATATTTTTTTAACAAACTGTGTTTCAGTTGGAGGCAAATCTTCTGGATGTACTTTTTCGGCAAAGCTTCTGAGAAGACTGAGAAAGAACCAATAAATTATAATAGTTAGTATATTCAATAAGTTAAAGAGTTATGTAACGACTCTTAAAAAAACTCCCCCATGGCACTAGACATTAAACACCAGTTGTCATATACCTACCTCCTTAAAACCACTGAATAATCCAGCCTTTAGGCACTGTTACGGACAGGGAGGATTCAGGTCTGTTAAACGCCGTGAAGATTGAAAGGTCTACTTCATGGGAAAAAAGAAGCCGGGCAAAATAGCTCGTTTTAAGATTCAAAGACGATTTGGAGCCGAACTTCCTGGCCTAGGTAAAGCAGGTGCTCTAGAGAGGCGCCCTTATCCTCCAGGGGAAAATGGAAACAAAAGAAAAAAATACTCTGACTTTGCGCTTCGCCTTGAAGAAAAACAAAAAGTCCGTTTGCACTACGGGCTGAAAGAAAAGCAGTTACGCCGTTTCATACGTGACTCCAAACGGGGCCAGGGAACCAACTGGGTTGAGAAGCTTGTTGGCCGCCTTGAATGCCGGTTGGACAACCTTGTCTTTCGAATGGGCTTTGCCCCGAGCATTCGTTCTGCACGCCAACTCGTAAGCCACGGACACATTCTTGTTAATGGTAAAAAAGTCGATGTTTCTTCTTTTGTCACCAAGGTCAGTGATGAGGTGACAATCACCGATAAAGCTAAAGAAAACCAAATTTACTTACAGGCTCAAAAGTCACCTCGCCTAGAAGTGGCTGATTTCCTTAGAGTTGAGGAAAAAGACGGAAAGCCTTTAGGAATTGTCCAAGCCGTCCCTGGCAAAGAACATGTTCCCTTTGGTTTTGATGCCGGTTTGTTTACAGAATACTATGCTGCGAGAAAAGCCTAAGGCAGAAAAAGACAAAAAGCCTCTCTCCTGCAGAAAATAAGTGCTGGATTGAGGCTTTTTACTTAGCGGTCTAGAAAAAATGAAGAACCAAGTATTTTCTTTGGCTGCAATTGAAATAATAAACTTAAATCCTTACTCACCTTTGCTCCGATCCCTCCCCACAGTCGTGGTGGTTTCAAGTCAAAGTCCTTAAATTTTGTGGATATCACCCCTTGAATAGCCATCTGCTTTCCACCATTATTTTCAACAATTTCAATTTGGGCCACAACAGGGTACTCTTTACCCGCAATTTTTAAAAACCCCTTAAGATCAAATCTTCCTGCAGAGATTTTTTCTTTCCAAATATTCAAGGTCAGGGACTCTGAATGAAAATCTAAATTTTTTTGTGACTCTACTTTAAGAAATTTAGCAACATCTCGATCTCTTTCTACTTCTCCACTTTCAAAACTGAGAATGGGAACAGAGACTTCCACATGAAATAAATTTCCAGGTTCAGGAATAACTTCTGAAGAAATATCACAGTTTTTACCAATGACGCCAACGGAAGCAATAAAAAACACTCGCTTTTTCGTCTTGTAGGCAACACAGTGCTCTTCTACTGAGAAAACCTCACTAGAAAACAACGAGGCCGTAGAACCCCAAACCTGTGCAGGACTCATAAGAAAAGTTAGAATAGATACATAATAGAGCAGAGAGTCCTTCATTACCCCTCAGACTTGCTTTTCTCAGCCTCTACTTTTTTCTTTTTTATTTCGAACTCTTTACTCTTCACAGCAGCATCACAAATATCCACTTTTTCCTCATACTCATCCTGACGCTTTTGCAAAGTTCTTTTATATTTTTTAAAGCGTTTGATCCGGTCTTTCAAAAATTCTTCAGAAACACCTACAATTTTTTCTTTTTCATCAATTCCTATTTCAAAATCCTCTTCTTTGTCAGTGACACGATCAATGGGCTCTGTCCACATGAGCTTGCCATCGCCACCCATCTCACGAGAAACAAGTTTTAACCGACAGGCTTTCAAGGTGCCATACAAACCTTTAGACCCGTACTTACGATTTCCATAAACTCGATCTTCCAAACCATAGACTTCATTTTGTAATCTTCGAAGCTCCTCATTCATTTGAACTTTCTTTTGCACCACAAGATTTCCATCCTTGATGCCCATTTTAGTATCACCAGAAACTGTGGAGTTTTTGTCCATTTTGGTTTCAATTTTTTCGGCTTTATGAGGATTACTGGAGCACGCACTCAAAACAACGGCCACAGCCAAAACACCCATAATGAGCAGCTTATTCTTCATAGAACACCTCTCCTATAACAAGGTTGATCACTTTTGAAGGCCATTATGACATGTCTAATAGCAATGAAAACACTGATTTTTTTATCTACTGACAAGATGCATGAATCTGCTTATTTTCATAGCAAACTATTCACTCAACCGCTCATAAAAAACACTCTTCATTGCATGAGCCTTATCCGAGAGCTTTAAACCTCTTAAAGTTGAAAACTTTCGTTTTACTACAGGAAATAGCTTTTCCGGAATACTATCTAGAGTCATTGCACCCAGCCAATCGTCAATAGGCTGGCTTTGAAGCTGTTCAGCCAACTCTCCAGAGGCCCAGGCTTGAATGTCTCCAATAGGAGTGCAACTCTTAGAGGGCTGACTTTGCCAATGGAGTCCATCCAACTCAAGACTAAGTTCTGCATCCACTCCAATACCTGTTTTTAGAATCAAAGACTGAATACGAAACCCAATTTCTGTAGTAAGACTCTGCTCTCCGTGCATAGACACCTTCAAGCGCTCCCCAAGATCCACACAGACGGACTCCCAAACAACACCATTAGGAAGAGGCACTGAAGAGGCCAAAGACCAAAGCCCTTGCCCTAGAGCCTCGAGCGTCAACACAGAGCTTTCCCACTTCATCTCATTAAGAAACCTATGATCCCAGACTTTGAGTGAGTCTTGTATTTTTTCTTGTAGACCCTCAATAGTTTTGACCTGTGGCCATCCACCATTAACAACGGGAATACTCACTGTGCCTGTCAGCAAAAAGTTTCCCCCACAACCTTCGGGGCTATATAAGCTCCCCAACCACTTCTGGTTTTCTGCAAAACTCCAGTCAGGATGGACCATACAAAAGCCACAGCTCACCCATTGATGGACAGAATAAGAATGGACAATTTGTACACTCATAGTCTGGTATCATGCCTGCTTTACTCCATCATGTACAAGTTTTAACCGATCCGGCATGAATTTTAAAGATTGAATTTTGAACAGCCCTTCGGAATACTGAAAAAGCATAAAAAACACACAGAACTTCAAGAGGTGCTCCATGAGTCAGCCCATAGATAAAATCTGGTTAAAAAATTATCCCAAAGGTATCCCTCACGAAATTGATCCAAACAAATACCAGTCCATCACTGAATTATTTGAGATCAGTTGCAAAAAGTACAGAAACAATGTGGCATTTAAAAACTTTGGTGCCACTCTCACTTATGATGAACTTTTCAAGGCTTCAGCGGACTTTGCTTCTTTTTTACAAAATACAGCTGGCTTAAAAAAAGGGGATCGTGTTGCCATTCAAATGCCCAACGTTATGCAATATCCAGTGGCATTATTTGGAGCCTTAAGAGCCGGGCTTGTTGTAGTCAATACCAACCCCCTCTACAGCCCCAGAGAGATGGAGCATCAATTCAATGATTCCGGAGCCAAAGCTCTTGTTGTCCTTGAAACCTGTGCCCACAATACTGAACAAATTCTTCACAAGACTGGTATTGAAACAGTGGTCGTCACTGGAGTAGGAGATATGTTGGGTTGGCCCAAAAGCCTTCTTATCAATTCAGTGATCCGACATGTAAAAAAAATGGTTCCCAAGTATAACCTTCCAAAAGCCTACAGGTGGTTTGAAGCACTGGACCTGGGCTCAGAAAAACCTTTTACTCCCACTGTCACTGGACATGAGGACCTTGCCTTTCTGCAATACACGGGAGGCACAACAGGCGTGGCCAAAGGCGCTATGCTCACCAATAGAAATATCATTGCAAATATGCTTCAAATTAAATCCTGGATCAGCCCATCTCTAAATGAAGGAGAGGAAGTAGCTATTCTAGCTCTCCCCTTGTATCATATATTTTCCCTAACGCTCAATGGTTTAGCCATTATTGACTTTGGCGGAACCAACCTAATGGTCACAAACCCAAGAGATATCCCCGGCTTTATTAAAACTCTTAAAAAAGAACGGTTCACGCTGTTTCCAGGAGTCAATACCCTATTCAATGCGCTTTTAAACCATGAAGACTTCGACAGTATCCACTGGAAACAGTGCAAAGTTGCTGTAGCTGGAGGAATGGCTCTTCAAACAAAAGTTGCTTTGGAATGGAAAGATCGAACCAAAGGAATTATCGTGGAAGGCTACGGCCTCACTGAAACTTCTCCTGTGGCCTCAGTAAACCCCATTAATGGGACTGACCGGGTGGGCACCATTGGCCTACCAGTTCCCTCTACAGAAATCTGCCTCATGGACGATAATGAGAATAGAGTTCCTCTCAACGAACGAGGAGAAATCTGTATTCGAGGTCCTCAGGTCATGAAGGGGTACTGGCAGCGTCCTGAAGAAACTGCCTGTGTAATGACCAAAGACGGTTGGTTTAAGTCTGGCGATATTGGGATTATGGACGAAGATGGCTTTACTAAAATTGTAGATCGTAAAAAAGATATGATTTTAGTCTCGGGCTTCAATGTTTATCCCAACGAAATAGAAGATGTTCTAGCTATGAATCAAAAAGTATTAGAAGTCGCTGCTATCGGTATTCCTGATGAAAAAGCCACCGAAGTTGTCAAAGTCTTTATCGTAAAAAAAGATCTCACCCTTACTGAAGAAGAAGTCATTTCCCACTGCAAAAAACACCTCACTGGCTACAAGGTCCCCCGAGCGGTTGAGTTTCGAGAGGATCTCCCCAAAACCAATGTTGGGAAAATTTTAAGACGAGCTTTAAGGGACGAAGTCACTCATTTGAACTTATAGCTTACGACTAGAGTCCAGGTGCGGCGCAGTAATTAGAACTCCTTATTGCACTTTTGGCCAGTCAGCGCGCAGACTAAGACCTCATGGAAGAATCACAATACATGGAGATATTATGAAACGTATACTTTTATTTGCTTTTTTTATATTTTCGGCGGCCTCACAGGCCGGTGAATACATTGTAAAGTTCAAAGACCACACTCATATGGGACTGACTCAGGCCGCCCAAAGCCTAGGGCTTAAAGTCCAAGATACACACGAAAAAGGCCGATTGGTTCAGGTAAAGATTCCCGATAATCAATTGCTTGAAAAATATAAACAAATCAAAAATAACAAAAATGTTGAGTACATTGTTGAGACATTTCCGCTGAAAGCTTTTCGCGCGCCCTACACTTTAGCAGAGCTACGTGAGCAATGGGCTCTTGCTAAAGTGAACGCAGAAAAAGCCTGGCAATTGGCCGGAAATAAAGGCCATAGAAACATCATTGTAGCTGTGATTGATACTGGTGTGGACTACAATCATGAGTCTCTAAGTCCCAATATGGTGCCTGGCTATGACTTCAATGCCAACGACGATGACCCTATGGATGAGACCAGTTTTCAAAACCCTGGCCACGGCACTCACTGTGCCGGAGTTGTGGGGGCTACAGGTGAGGTCAATGGCGGAATTGTGGGGCTAAGTGCCAGAGTCTCCATTATGCCCCTTAGGTTTCTCGGAGCCAATGGCAGTGGGGATTTAATGGCTGGCATTAAGGCTATCGACTACGCTATCGAACACGGTGCTAAAGTGATCTCTGCTAGCTGGGGAGCCGAAGTACAAAAGTCTCAAGCAGAGCCTCTTATTGAAGCTGTCAAACGAGCCAGTGATGCCGGCGTTATTTTTATTGCCGCTGCTGGAAATAGTAATAAAAATAATGACACCAGTGGCTTTTGGCCCGCCAACGCAAAATTTGAAAATACAATCACAGTTGCTGCCAGCAATTCTTCTGATGGCAAACCCAGTTGGTCCAACTACGGACGAGCGATTGTTGACTTGGCTGCCCCTGGTGAAAATATTATGAGCACCATCCCTGGTAACAAATATAAAAATCTCAGTGGTACTTCCATGGCAACCCCTTTAGTATCTAGTCTTGTTGCCCTACTCGCCTCTCAAAACCCTGAGATAACTGGTGCAGAAGCCCGCTCTCTTATTCAGGCCACTGGCGCTCAAGTAGATATCCAAACAGCATGTAACTGCCGCATTGATGCTGGTGCTGCTATGGAAGCCTTGAAGAATAACACCATGATTGTTGTTCCAGCGGCTGGAACTATTGCCCCCAACTCTACTTCCAAGTTTTCTGCCTTTCAAGGGACAGCCCCGTTGTCCTTTACCAGCTCGAATACAAATGTAGCTGATATTGCTGCTGACGGAACTTTTACAGCTAAGACTAAAGGAGAAACTACAATTACTGTGACCGACGCTCATGGCAAAACAGCCACTTCTCTACCCATTCGCGTGGCTGAACTCAGTGATGGGGGTGGCGGTGGGGGAACCCCTCCCCCTGGTGACGGTCAATGTCCGTTTGACCCACAAACATGTGAGCTTATTTGTGGTATAGCACCTGATATGCCTTGGTGCCAATAGCTACAAAAACATTGGGCCCATGTTCAACATACATGGGCCTTTTTCTCAAAAAGGTGAAACATCAAAACCTTGTCTTCAAATCAAGTCAAATAAACAAGAATAGAGCTTCTATTCAGCAAATATAAGAGCTCTGTAATTGAGCGAAGATGCTCTACGCCCTACCCTACTAGTTCTCGCTTTTACATCAATGTGCTCAATACAGGCCTGACGGTTCAATAAAATATCCACTCCTCGAGACGTCAGGATTTTTCCACTAAACTCAACTTTTTGAGGTTGTCCGGCAGCAAAATAAATATATACGGTCTCAAGACGGAGCCTTTTCTTCTTTTTAAACACTCCGAGTCTTTTTATTTGAACTTTTGAAAGGGCTCCATAAGAACACCCCACAGGCACCCTCTCGATTGTAGAACTTCTACCAAATTTTCCTGTTTCTGCAGAAAAACTTTCAGCGAACCCCGTTGAACAAAACCAAAACCCCAAAACAACAAAAGATAACAATACAGGTTTTCTTAGTGGAAACATTTTACCCCCCTTCCTCTTGTCTTCACTAATAATATTTATGATATGTGGTCAAACAAATTCATAAACGCAAGTGAGTTGAAAATGACTCCCAAGGGGCAAATTGTCATCCCTGAAGAGATCGTCAGCACCGCCCCTTTAGAGCCAAAAATAGAGAAACAGAACCAAAATTCCAAGAAAATGTGCACTCGACTGAAGTTCTTGGAGGGCTTCACCATCATTATTCGTTTGTTGGATGAATTTTTGCTATGGACAGCTTTAAAAGGTGCTTTAAGAGCTAAGGGAGTGTCTTATAAAGATCTAGCCGAATCTTTGTCACTGAGCGAAGCCAGCATAAAAAGAATTTTTTCCACAGGCTCATTTAGCCTAGATCGCTTTTTAGAGATTTGTGAAGTATCGGGGATCACACCTCAAAGCCTATTTAGCTTAATGAGTGAAAAATCGGCAAAGGTGTATGAATATAGCGAGATACAAGAGCAATTTTTTGTTGAAAACCCGAACCATTTATCCTTTTTTGATCTACTCCTGAAGGGTAATTCACCTAAATCAATAGCCAAGAAGCACGAGCTAACAATCACTCAAGTTCAAAAGTTTCTACGAGATCTCGAAAAAATCGACCTTGTAGATTGGTTAGCCGGAGATCGAGCAAAATTAAAGGTATCTAGGAATGTTCGCTGGCGAAAAGGCGGCCCACTGAAGCAAAAACTCTTGCCGAAGGCAAGAGAAGAGTTTTTAAGAAGCTCTTTTGAAGATATACACGCGGAGAGTAAATTTATGCTAATAGACCTGTCCGAAAGAAATCAGAAGAAATTGAAAGTTCGCTTTCATGAACTCATCGAAGACCTTTCAAAAGACTCTAGTATCGATCAATTGGCAAAATCGAAACGAGAAACAATTGGTATATTTTTGGCTTATCGACCCTGGAACTTTTCGTTACTTAAGACTCCAAAAATGTGACTGGCAAAGAAACTTTCGATACTTGAGATATCGTGACTTAGCGATGTCTTAGCCATAAGAAAATATTGACTTAAGTATAAATTGCACTGAGACCATGTCTTGTTAACAGAACATAGGCGCCATGGTGTACCAAGGTTGAGAGTGCGTATTTTCAAAAAGAAAAATTACTGTAGAATCATCAACTTAAGAGTTCTGGTTTTTTTCACTCAAGACAGACTGTTAACAAATGTTAATGGATAATTTCAAGATTGCTTTTGTCTCATTGCTCGGTGGTTTTGCTCTTGCTAATTTGCATCCAGTAATCGCGATTCAGTTAAACTATAAAAGTCAACGAATGGGGGAATGATGAAATCTATTATTTTACTGCTTACAATAAGTCTAGCGAATGCAAATTTTGCTTTCGCAGATACTAACTACTACCAAGACCACTTGGATCTACAAAGGGCATGGGGAATCACTACTGGTTCGGAAGACGTTCATATAGCAATTTTGGATACTGGAATGAACTACAGAATCGAAGAGTTCAATGGCAAGATTGCAAAACATCCGATAAATGGAAGTTACGGGTTTGATGCTGTCAACGGGACCTCGGATCCATTTGACACGTTTGGGCTAGGAACTCAGTTGGCCAGCCTGATTGTCAGTGATGAGCTGGGTGTCGCTCCAGGGGCAAAGATCGTCCCAGTTCGAGTCTTTGACGACCGAGTTGGCGGTAGTCAAATTACTATCGCGAGAGGTATCGAATATGCGATTTCAAGAAACGTGGACATCATCCTTCTAGCGATAGGTATCGGATCACCTGGAGCAACTATTTGTAACAGTCTGCAAAAGGCTGCAAACGCTAATATTTTTGTTGTCCTGTCCGCAGGAAATCAAGCCGAAGAGATCACAGATGGTCATTTTCCAGCCAATTGTGGTGTAGAAAGTTTGATTACCATAGCTTCCTCAGACCAGGAAAAGAGCTTGGCAAACTACAGCTCGTATGGATTTAAAAATGTGCATACAGCAGCCCCAGGTACTATGGTGAACGGCATTGATCATACTGGAGCGATGGTTGAGGGAACCGGAGGATCTTTTTCTGCAGCTCTTGCTGCGGGTACGGCGGCTCTTGTTTTAAGCCATAACCCCTCTTATTCGCCCCTTCAGCTTAAAGAAGCTCTTATTAGAGGCTCAAATACTAGTGTAGCATTGAGAGGGCTTGTCTCCTCAAATGGTATTCTAAGTGCATACAAAGCCTTAACGGTAGATCTTGATTGATGACTTCATCTTCTGCAACCAGAGAGAAGAATGAGCAACTTTCGGTATTCGACTATGTCGATTACCGAAAGTTTTTATGTGAGTATTACAAAGTCCAAAAGAGTCGGCGATCAACATTTTCTTTTAGAAACTTTGCACAAAAAGCAAAACTATCTTCAGACAACTATCTGAAGCTCGTGATGGATGGAAAGAGGAGAATAACTGATAAAAATCTCCCGGCATTTATTAGAGGCTTAGGACTAAAGAGCGATGAAGCTAAATACTTTAGACTCATCGTTTTGTTCAACGAGGCTAAAGATCCCGATGAAAAAAGAGATCTACTGTCAAAAGTTTCTGTATTGCGAAGTCGGAAAAAGCGATCATCTCAAACGATGAGCCCTAGCCAAGAATCAGTTTTGAAACACTGGGCTACTTGGGTAATTCGTGAAATGGTCCTGTTGAAAGATTTTAAATCTGATTCCAATTGGATATCCAAAAAGATCAATCGAGAGATCACCCCTAAAAAAGCGGAAGAAAGCTTAGATCTTCTCTTAGAATCAGGACTGATTGAATGCATAGATCGTGGCAGATTTTCTCCTACAGCTCGCAAGCTTGCGACACAGGATGAGGTTGTTAGCTGCTTGATCCGTGACCTTCATGCTCAATTTATTGAGCGAGGTCTTAAGTCTTTGTTTGAAGATGATCTTCCACATAGAGAGTTTGCTGGACTGACGATTGCACTGTCTGATGAACAAATTCCAAAATTTAAGGAAAAGATCAAGCAGTTTAGAAAAGATCTCAACAATGAGTTCTCTGACAGTAGCCTACCACTAACAAAAGTACATCACTTTGAAATGATGTTCTTTCCTGTAACCGATGGAGAAATTGAATGCGAGAATTGAGAATAAAATCAATGATGATTTTTGTTGGCGTTTTAATATGGAATAATCCGGGATGGGCTGGAGGTGAACTAGGTAATGCATACGTTAAATATGAAAATTTCATCGGCAACTATTCTATTGCATACCCAAAAAATTGGAACTACTTGGACCTCAATACATCTGTCAGTTTCGTGAAGTCCTCAGATGTCGAACCAATTATGACATCTTCGTTGTCAGTTGTCGAAAAAAGATTTCCCAACATCACTTCAACCGGAAAGCTGCTTCGGATGATTCAACACGAACACCCTAATGAGTCTTGGACTCCAGTTAAGCTATCAGGTTGTGAAGGCTATAGGAGCAATAAAGGTTCGGCGGGTACTCTCTACTTATTAAGAGAGCCAGAAAATGTAATGACTTTGCGTTTTCAATCCAATGCTGAGCCAACGGATTCTGACAAAATAGAGAAAATGATACAAACACTTGAAATTGACTAAACTCTCAGGCCTGCGGGTTTTGCCCCAGCAATAAAGCTGGGGCATCTAATCTGGAGGATAGTAATGAATATCATCTGGTCTGGATCGAGAGACATTTTAATCAAGGTCAACCAAAAGATTTAAGACTTCTACTGATTCAGTTACCTCATTCATGACTCTTCTGTGATAAATATCAATGGGATGCTCACTTTTGAGCATTTCATCCTGAGCTTTTTTTAAATCAATGGCTTTCAGGTAGTAAATAAGAAACTCTCTTCCGACACTGCTTTGCATTTTCGGTACTTTTCTGACGAATTTTCGACAGTGAAGATTTTCCATATGGGTGAACCTAAAATTCAATATCGCTCCTACTCAATTGACACGAAGCTACAAGTGGTTCTCAACTCAAAAAAGTTCCCAAACTTTGCCCGTATAAGAGTCATATATCTGAGACTCACTCAGTATCTCAAAAGTCATTGTATCCGGCATATCGCCTGGTGAAACTGACTTGAGTATAATTTCACTACCATTCTCAATTGAATACTCCGCTCGATTAGCTATATCCGTCAGCATAACCATGGCAAATCCATCAACCTCAAAGGTTACAGCTCGAAAACAATTGAACCACTCCCCAGTCTCTTTCTTAAAATCTTCACACTCTTTTTCCGTCTCAAAATCACCTACAAGGTGCCTATAGGATGTTTTTGAAGGAAAAAAGTCTCCAAACGCTGAACAAGTCAAAAAAATCAAAGCTAAACATATTTTTCTCATAATTGACCTCCATACTTCTGATGAAAATTTTTAACAAAACCCACATGGCTCTTTGCACCCTCCATCTCCAAATACAGAAACAGACCATTGCCCTGACTGAAACTTTACTCTAGCCGTCTTAATGACATTTCCAGAGGGGTTTTTGAAATTCAACTGAACCTCATAAGGATTCTCATTCAAAGGATTGTCAACGGTCAAGGAGACTTTGACCTCAGTTGGCGAACACAGGTCATAGCAGAGCCTATCCATGACAAACGGTCCATTTTTATCATAGGTAATTCGCAGACTCACATCACTCCGTTCAATTTCAGCAGCATAAATGGGCCGGTCCCCAATACGACAGTCGAAAGAATCAAAGCGTAAGAGCTGGGCGTCTTTACGTTCCCACAGACACCTTTCTGGATCTTGAGATAAAAAACCAGGGAGAAAAAACATCAATTACAATCCGAGTTCGCAGAGCCCCATCTGAAGACATGGTATTGCCGTATTACCTTTCAGGTGTCACTTTCCGAGTCTATAATTATTCTTTGGAGAAAGTGCTTCTGAAAAGGGATTTTGACTTCACGGCTGACTGCACCTCTTCACTAAGCATCATGCCTGGTCAAGCGACAGTTTTGACGGAAACCGAAGTCGAGGTCCCAGCAAATCATTCTTATTTTGTTGAGATCTCATCCCAAGGCAGCAATTAAAGTTTCTCAAGTGTTTCTTTGCTTGTACTAGATCTATCGAAATCCCTCTATTTTTGAGAAGACCAGCGATTTCGCAGCAATTGGGACTCCTCGCCCCTCCGCAGAGGCGGACCACATTTTCATCCGAATAGCTCTCGATCAAAAGAACGGACAGATTTTTGATGCCTAGAAGGTCAATGACCTCTACTCATCAGGTCACCTAACCTCGGAAAGACCAGTAATTCCTTAACAATAGTCCCCCTGACTCTAATCAAAAAAAGAAATAAAAATCATCTTTACTTTGGCATCGAAATCTTGCTATAATCTTACCAGTAAGATTTAGGAGAAAGAATATGTCTTCAGCTGTAGCTACCACTAAAATGTCGTCCAAGGGACAAATTGTGATCCCTGAGGAAATCCGAGAACGCCTTGGTCTCGATGCGGGAACTCAGTTCGTGGTCCTCGGAGATGGAGACTCCGTATTACTAAAAGTGATCACTCCCCCTTCCAAAAAAGAGTTTCGAGAGATGCTCAAGAAAACTCGGGCCTCCGCAAAAAAGGAAGGCCTTAAAAAAGAAGACCTGGCAAAAGCCATCCGCTCGGCCCGATCTAAAAAATGAAAGTTGTCTTAGATACAAATGTGCTGATGTCAGGCATTTTCTGGTCTGGCACTCCTTGTAAGATCCTAGAACATTGGGCTGATGGAAAATTCCACATCCTTTTGAGCATAGATATCATTTCTGAATATCAGAGAGTTTTCGAAATTCTCGGCAAAAAGCACCCGGACTCCTCTCAATCAGGAAGTTCTATAATAAGTGCTATTATCGCAGGCTCATCAATTGTCGAAATTAAACTTAAAAATCCACAACAGATCTCCAGTGACCCCGATGATGACAAATTCACCCACTGAACAGCTTGTACTTCGGCTAAAAAGTGAAAACAGACTCTGGGGAGTCCCGCGTATTCACGGAGAACTGGTCAAACTCGGCTTTAAGATCAGCAGGACAACCATCAGAAATATTCTTAAAAGAAATGGCCTCTATCCCAAAGACATCGGGCAAAATTACCAAACCTGGAGTCAATTTTTACGGCAGCACAAAAAGGTTTGGGCCATCGACTTTTTTACCGTGGAAACGGTATTCCTAAAAACAGTTTATGTCTTCGCAGCCATTGATATTCATAGCCGACAGCTCGTTGAGTTAAGATGCTGCACGACTCCTCTGCAAAGCTGGACTCGAAATGCTCTTTTGCAAAGATTTGGATTCGATGATGCCCCAGATCTCATCATCAGAGACAGCGATTCCAACTACGGCACCTTAGACAGCATAGGCAATGTCAAAGTAATCACCTCCCCACCAGGATGCCCTTGGTTTAATACTTATGTTGAACGCTTCATTGGCTCGGCGCAACGGGAGTGTACTGATCACTTCCTTTATTTTTCATCAGAGCAAATACAAAAAACGCTCAATGAGTACAAAAAGTATTACAACCACCACCGACCCCACCAATCATTGGCTCAGCACTGCCCCTTTGAGGCTGGAAACAGAGAAACAAAAACGAAATTCCAAGAAAATGTCCACTCAACTGAAGTCCTCGGAGGGCTTCACCATCATTATTCGTTTGTTGGATGAATTTTTGCTATGGACAACATAAAAAACAGGATACTTGGCTCAAATCAGTTGAGAGCTCAAGAACCCGTTTTCTTTTGGAAGACTTTCTTTTCAAGCTTTTCTAAGCGTTCCTCAACAGACTCACGCTCAAGCATAACCTTTCTCAAAAACCAGTTTAAATAGGTCTGATAACCCATTCCCTCGGCCTCGCCTTGCTCCTCAAGCCACTCTAAAATATCGACATCCAAGCGAAAAGTTTTTGAAACCTTGATCTCTTTAGCCGTTTTACCTTTCTTTCCTTTTGAAAAATCATAGTTCTTTTTCATAGCTTTAACCTCTCAGTATAGGTCTGTTGTTCCATCTTATCTGCTTTTCTGGCAGAGATAATTCGTATGGTCTCGGCCTCGGCCTTCTCTGCAAAAACGACCACAAGGATTCTTAATTTTTTAGAGAAACCAAGTCTTACCCAACGATCATCGTCATCTTTAGAATGATCCTCGTCATGGATTTCGATAGAGTTGGGGTCAAGCCAAATTGAGGCCGCCTCGGTGAAGCGAACTCCGTGTTTTTTCAGATTACTCGCAGCTTTCTTGTCATTCCACTCAAAATCCATGCTTAAAGATACTACAAAGTAGTAACGATGTAAATACTATTTCCTGAAACTGAATTTATTTAAAATAAACTTTATTGCCACAAAGATATTCTCACCAAACTCGACTCGCAAAGAATGCGGGGTGAGCTTCTTAGTAATGGTAGCCGGTAGACGCACCTTAGATTGAATCCTGTGCGTCTACCTCAGATGCCGTTTGATTGGAGCTTATCCCCGGTTTTAGCAACTGTTTCTGACTTAAAAACATCAACTGTTTGTTACGTATGTGTTGCGGTCCTTGATTTTTAGTCAAGATTCATGTTGTTGTGGTTTTTAGAGGTCCTATAAATATCTAGAATTAATTGACTTTTGGTCCCCGAGGCCAGACTTGAACTGGCACGACCGGTGAAGGTCCCAGGATTTTAAGTCCTGTGCGTCTACAGAGTCAAATTCCTAAAAGCGGAAAGCTGAAAGTGAGGTAAAGGGTTGAAGTTACTTAAACTTGAAGAACTAAGCCCTTTTCTAAATCACTGAAAGACTTTGGTTTTCCAACTTCAAACCGACGTTTGGAAAACCTTGAAAATACGTCCAACCTACCAACGATTTGTTACGTATGTGTTACGGAAATTGGGCGAAAAACCTTGTTACGGTTCCTAAAACGTAACAAGGCCTGCTTATTTTTTAGGATCACCATCTCGGGCTTCCGTACACAAAGGCGAAGCCCTCAACTTTTTGACAAGGAGAATTATTATGCGGGAAGCAATCGATTTCGCAATCGCAATCATTTTTAGCGGGTCACTGATTTTTGGTGGCGGTTACTCAATTAAGCAGATACACGATTATGTGAAGAAAGAGGCTATCGAGCAAATTTCTCAAGGCATGAGTTCATCTGAAGCCCAGGCAAACTTATTGACTGGAGAAAAATTAGATTTTTGATGCAAAGAGAGAGGGATCTCCCCTCTCTCTAAAAAAAAGTGAATTGCTCAACTCATGACGTATGGTTTGATCGCTAAATCAAAATCGATTCAAAAAAAACCTTCTTCTTCAGATTCATTTTTTTTACAAAATAAATTTAAGGTCATCATTTCAGGCGCTCCTCTTTCAAGAGTATCGGAGATTCCGACAAAGTGAACCATATGATAGCCATTATCTGCATCAACCCAATATTGATACTTAACAAAAGTACCGCCTTCGACCCGCAAAGGCTCCCATAGATCGCTCAAAGAATCTGAGTCCATTTCAAGATAATCAAGGGTTACAACTTTTGGCCCAAGGTGTCCGTCATCATCAATGAGCTTATGGCAATTAAAACCAGCCCAAGATTTTGGTGTAAAAACACAAAGAAATAAAACCATCAAAGAAACTGAAAACTTCATTCTAACCTCCATTTACCAATTACAAACTAAAAATTCTATAGCCCTTTGCTTGAAAACCATCGACCCCTTATAAAGGTTTTCAGCAACTTTACTCAAGGTCACAAAAGTTTCAATTCCAGTTACCTCAATTTGGGCTGGCTCCTTATCATTAAGACTCTGCTGCCATATGAAACTGTTCGACTCAAGGTCTACAATTGAAACTTCTTCCCCCAAAATGAGCCCCTCCGGAGCCACAACTTTAAGCCATCCCTTCCCATCTGAAGTGTCTGCCGGATAAACAAATATAGAAAGATCCCTCCCAGAATCCGAGCATTCTAAAATATAGTTGCCTTCGGCGCCTCCGCTATCTGCGACTCCACTCGCAGCTAACAAATAGTTATAAGATATCGAAATAAGGAGCAGACCAATAATTCTAACTAAAAGCATCATAACCTCCAGAGAGTTTTACCCGGCGACGGTAGATCCATCTGCCATTGACTTCAAGAGTTATTTTTCAAAAAAACTAGCAAGTTCCTTTGCGTTTTGGCAAAAAACCTTGGAGCGGAGGTAAGAAGTGAATATTTTTGATTACAGCAGCTATAAATCATTTGTTAAGGATCACGTGAACTCACTCCCAAGAGGGGGCAGAGGAGAGCTTTCGAGAATTGCCAAGGCTATTTCCGTTCATACCAGTTCATTAAGCCAAGTTTTAAACGCTGAGAAAGACTTAACTATGGACCAGAGTTTGTCTCTTTCTGAATATTTAGGATTGAATTCCCGAGAGACTGACTATTTTGTACTCTTGGTAAACAAAAGCAGAGCCTCTACTGGAAAAGCAAAAAACTATTTCCAAACAAGGATGAATGATCTTAAGCAATCAGACGTGGAGCTGGCTGTCCTCCTTGACCAACCAAAAGAAGTCCACAACTCTTTAAAGTCTGTCTATTATTCTAGCTGGCTATACTCTGGAGCAAGGATCTTATCTTCTATCTCCAACTATCAAAATATTGAAGAACTTAGCAAAAGGCTTGGCATTGAGAAGAGTAAATGTAATGAGATTGTTGATTTTTTGATTGAGGCTGGCGTCTGCAAAAAAATGACAAATCGAATAATAGCAAATCCAGAGCATACTCACATTTCAACAAAAGCCCACGAGATAGACCAGCACAGAAGAAATTGGAGAATAAAAGCACTTGAAAGACTTGATCAGATATCCAATGGAGAATATGCATTGTCTGCCCCAATGTCTGTTTCGCAAAATGATCTGTACGCTATAAAAGAGGAGCTTCAAATATTGACTAAAAAAATTCTCGACCGATGTAGAGCCTCTAAAAGTGAAGTCCCAGTTTGTTTAAATATAGATTGGGTACAATTTTAACTTATGATTTGATTTCGTGACCAACTTTGTATTGGCGAACCTAAAAAAGTCTGAGGTGCACACTACAATACCACGGACGTTAAGAGTATAGGTTTTGAATAAAAATATTCCAAAACTGGCTGAGGACTTCAGTAGACAAGGCTGGGTTAAATCTGATCGTAAGATGTCTTTTAATTTCAATTTTATTTTCACCTATTCGAGAGCCCATCGTAGCGAGTGTGATATCTACATCTGAAGTTTGAGATTTGTCTTCTAGACCTAATAACCTATTCAGTCCCTCCACTTGAATATCGACGCTGTTCCTGAATAAAACACCCTGTCCCTTGTCAAAGACCAAACCCAGACTTATAGCTGCAGCTTCTATAGCTCTAACTGCCTTGGCGTCTGCCCCACTTCCCACAAAAACCGGTCCTCTATTAAATTCAATACTTTTACTCTCATTGATGATTTTTTTCCCTAAAACACCATTAGCAGGGAATTGGGTCTCTATCGTTAGTTTAACGGGCAAGTGTCTGGCTCCATATATATCTTCTTTATTTTCCTCCTTGCCAACTTGCTCGGAGAGCTTGATTTTAAAGTCCAAGACTTCTTGAGAGTCGGGGTCCTTGGCCTTAAAAAAAAGGGCTTCAATGACTACACTTACAGATGCTGAATTTTCTATTATCTGAGGGGCCTCGGCTAAATCACCAATCTTTGACTCGATATCACTTAGGCCTCTTAAAATTGAGTTTTTGGGGAAAGAAAATAAACTTGCACAATCGCTAGAAGCATGACCTAAATCACAAGTCATGATTAGCAAAACAACTATTCCTGATCGAAATAATTTCTCATAAAACATTTTATCCATATTAAAACCCTTTTGCTTCATCACCTAATTCATCATATTTAGCCAACTGGTAGTAGTTTCCAAACTAAAACCAGACGAGCCTTCGAAACTACAGCTACCGATCTCCTGGCTTGAATCACTATAGTGGTCCAAAATAAATTCCCAAATGGACTTATTTTGAATATTTGTTCCTATGATCCAATCCGGTTTAATCCCAATAGATTTTGCGGTCAAAGCTCCATAGGCCCCCGTTGAAAAAAAGAATGGTTGGTTGCTATCGAGCATGATGTGATTGGCTCCATCAAAATCTGTCAAGTTTGACTCAATAAACAAATTTATTGCAGCAAACTCCGCAAACCCTTCCCCATATTCATAAAACTTTACAACATCCCATAACTCAGGAGCACCCTTTAAGTTATTCACACAACCTGCGATTTTCTTGACCAAATCAGGTACTTTTTCTTTCTGGCCCGTCATTACCATTTTGGCTGTTTCTTGAGTCAAATGGAAATAGCCTCGAATATCTTCACTAAGTGATTTCGCTCTATGCGCAGCCTCTTCTAAGTCAAACTCCCTTTCACCAGAAATTCCAGGGAAATCATTTTGTTCTTTTGCATGGTACATTTCATGTATCACATGAAAAATAGTTGGATAAACCTGTGCAGGATCTTCGATCTCAAATTTTAAAAAAGAAAAATCAATTATCGGAAGCCAACGATGCTGTAGCCAGACCCTTAGATAATGGTCGGAATCTAAGTAATTTGGATGAGGTGAAAAATTCACGAACTGTTCTCCAAACGCAGTTCTTCCAAATAGAAAATCCATAAGCCGTCGATGTTCACCAGGAATGCGATAAATCGACTCAAGACGAATATCAGAAACACGCCATGCTGATCTACCTACAAAGTCAGTCCAATCACTAGCAGACTCAACACTGTTGTTGCCTTTACCAATCTCATCTGTCAGCAATATTAACTCAGGCTCTTTCGAGGTATTTAAAACAATACCAAGTGGCATATTGCTAATCAAAAAAGAGTCAACACCTGGTCCAAAAACCTCTAAATTTGCATTTATCATCGACAAACTGTGCAACATTAGAAATGTCTTAAAAGATTCTCGTTCGAAGCCACTCTTGTATTCGGCTTTAACAGATATCTGATTCAAAGAACTCTCAACAGCAAAGACCTGAGACGATGAAAAAAAAAGCACCTGCCACAAGGTCAAACATACGACGAATATTCTCAAATCAAAGTTTTTGTCCAAACTCAGGCCCCTTATTTCTTGTCAGTGTTAGCACCTATCCAAAGAGATGATTCTAAGTAGAAAATATCTCTGTAATCTAGGGTCTTGGAATAAACACTACATCTCACGCTACTCCTTGCACACCCATTGAAATATCCAAAATCACTTTCAGTATTGCAAATTGCTAGTGCATCCTCTCCTTTGTAATTCAACTTGGCTTCATATCTTGAGTAGCGAATGTTGGGAATATAACCAAAAATCACTGTTCTCAAACCTGTCCAAAAATTTTCTGATTTTACGATTTCTTCGACTACCAGAGACTCTTTAGAAGCAGTAGCTTTCTCAAACATATCTGCCATTGCTTTGTTTGAAAACGTATCTAAGCCACTAGAGTTCAAGTATTCACTGGCCAGCTCTGGCGATCCGGAGCTAAAGTCTGAATAAAGAATATCCGGCTCACATGCACCAGCGTATGCCGTAGCGGAAAAAACAAATGTAAATGCAAAATAAATTAAAGTTTTCATAACTTGATTTCGTCTCAAACAAGGTATCCAGAACCACGTTACGTCTTTGAGACACTCCTTTCATGGGTAAATGAGAGCAATTTAGATACCAGCTCAATTCGAAGCTATCCAGCTCTGGAGTAATACTGCCTGTCAGGAGTGGTGCAAAAACTGTCACTGCCTCTAATTGGTCATAATAATTGTATCAAA